>NZ_FWYE01000001.1:0-324485 GCF_900176435.1 Picrophilus oshimae DSM 9789 | reverse complement strand
AGATAGAAATCCCTTCGTGCTTGCAACAGGAGCCAGTGAAACAGAACTTCTCGGAGATGTCAGGCACGATCCATATGGCGGCCATCCACAGCTTGGGACCCTGCCATATGAAAGGGTTGTTGCCGGTGCGGTTCACATGGCGCATGAGGGCGTTTTATTCATAGATGAGATAACGCATTTAGGCAACCTGCAGCGTTTTATATTAACAGCAATGCAGGAAAAAAGCTTTCCAATAATTGGCAGGAACCCACAGAGCGCAGGTGCAAGCGTGCGCGTTGATGATGTGCCATCTGATTTTATACTTGTTGCAGCATGCAACATAGCAGATCTTCAATACATACTAAGCCCGTTAAGATCACGTATAATAGGCAATGGCTATGAGATCCTTATGGAAACTGTTATGGAAGACAATGAAAAGAACCGGCTAAAGTATTTACAGTTCATAGCACAGGAGATAAACATGGATGGCAGGATACCGCACATGACAATAGACGGTGCATATGTAATAATACAGGAGGGACGCCGCAAGGCAAAGGAAATAGATGGAAAGGACAATGCATTATCATTAAGGTTAAGGGAGCTTGGTGGTCTTGTAAGAGCGGCAGGCGACATAGCGGTGGAAAACAATCACAAATTAATAGAAAAGGGCGATGTAATAGAGGCATTAAAACTTTACATACCTGTTGAGGAAAAGATAAAGAAATACTATGGAAGCATGGAAAATGCATTAAGAACCGAGGCCACAGGGTCCCAGAAAGGTGTTTACAATTATTCAAATGGCGTGGATGATGGTATTTATAACTAATTTTGAATATTTTATTGATTATATTAAATTTAATTAAAAGTATTTATAATATTTTAAATTAAAGGTTTATGATTCTTTTGCTGCAGGAATACTTCAAGGATTATCCAGTAAAAAGGGAGATCATCGAAAAGCTCTTTGAAAACGGCATATCTGTAAAAAATGGAAAACTTTACCTAAACGATATAGAAATATCAATAAGCGCAGTTGCAAAGGCCTTAAAAATAAACAGAAAAACAGTATACGAAACAATGGAACTAATAGAAAAAATTTACCTGTAAAATACGCAATGGAAAATATAAAGTCCATGGCCGATATAAAAAATATCTCACTTCTCATGGGCGATGAGATACTAACAATACATATAAGCATCGGGTCATTTCAAAGGGTTTTAATGGAGATACTTGATATAATAAAGAAATATTCTGTTTATCTTAAGGAGATATACTCATACAACGGCGATACAGGCAAGGAATCATACATAAGAATAATCTTCTATGGCCAGATCAGTCCAGGTGTCTTTGAAGAGCTGGACCGTATTTCCGGAATAAAAAAGATAGATATAATATCAAATGAAAATATAGAATTAATATGCAGAAAGTGCGAGGTAAAGATATGCCCGAAGAAGATCTCATCAAAGCTTAGCAAGTCAAGAAAGGATATATAATTATATTTAATATCATACCATGATTGGCTCTCTTTTTATAGCAGGTCCTGCGGGAACTGGCAAATCAACTTTTGCCGGCGCATTTAATGACTGGCTGATCTCACAGGGTTTTGACTCAATAATTGTTAATCTGGATCCAGGATCAGATTTCATGCCATACAATCCGGAAATAGACATTAAGGAAAAGATATCATTAAATGATATAATGAGCAATTACTCACTTGGACCAAACGGTGCACAGATAGTTGCAGCAGACATGATACTTGAAAACATCAATTATATAAAGGAAAAACTTGAAAACTATCCTGATTACTATGTTATATTTGATACACCAGGTCAGATAGAGCTCTTTAGTTTCAGGCCAAGCAGCCCGTATCTTGTTAAGGCATTAACAAACAATAAGGCAATGATAGCATTTGTATCAGATGCCGTTGTATCATCAATGCCCTCAGGATATATATCAGAGAAGATGCTCTATGCATCACTGTACTCAAGATTTTATGTGCCAATGCTCTTCATTTTAAATAAAATAGATCTTATAGGCTCTGAAAAGGTTGATGAAATCATCAAATGGGAGGATGACCCGGACATACTTTTGGATGCCTTCAGGGAAGAAAAGGGAGATATGCTAAAGGATTACTTTGAAAACATAGTCCAGGCACTTTCAAACTCAGGAATAATGAACAAAATATATCCGGTTTCATCAAAGGATTCATTCGGCATGGAGGATGTATACTCCGAGATCTCAAATTTCTTTACCGGTGGCGAGGACACCGATACAATGTACAGGGATGATTAATATGCGGAGAGGGGGATTCGAACCCCCGAATCCCTGCGGAAATGGACCCTAAATCCATCGCCTTTGGCCTGGCTCGGCAATCTCCGCCCGACTCATAATCTTTTTTTCATATTTAAAATTTTTAAGTGCCTGCCAAAATTAATTATAAATCAATTGATAATGATTTATGAGATATCCAGGTGTTGAGAAATCAATAATAATATTTATAAATAATGACATGGAATTCTTTAATAATATATTCAGCAAGATGGAAATTATAATGGCACTTGATTATATAAATCACTTTGTTGAAAAATATAAAATACCTGTTATAAGCACAAGAAGACCGATTAATTATAGTACATCAAATCCTGAACTTATGGAATTTAAAATGGAGGTTGATAAAAGAAGATTAATGGGAAAGGTTCCAGAATCACCAATGGATAAAAAATTTGCGGATGATTTTATGCTGAAAAGATTAACCGGCGATGATTACAGTGTTTTCAAGGAGGATATATTTTATAAAACCAATCTTGATAAAATAATAAAAGAACAAAATAAAATTGATCTTTTATTATGCGGCTTTTTCACAGATACCGATGTCTTTATAAGCGCAGTATCAGCATACATAAAGGAATTCAATGTTTATATAATATCAGATGCCACATCAACATACTCGGAAAGACTTTACTTTCAGTCTCTTGAAATGTTAAGCTATTTTGGCACTGTTATAGATACAAGGGACATGGAAAAGTACTTTTAAGATCATTAATTTTCGAATTTTAAAATAAAATACAAAAACTATTATTATAAAATTAAATAAGTTTTTATGCTGTTTTATATAACAAATACCATGGAAATGATAGAAATTAAAAAGGGTGCAAAGTACACTGTAACATCTGGCAGCGGTGATGAGAAACCGATGATAACAGAGGGAGAATACGTTGGATATGCAATCCTTGGAGAGGAGGGTGCACTGTGCTTTCGCGTCTCTTCAGGAGATAAAAAATTTATAAGGTTGATACCTATAAACGCGATAAATTATATCGATTTTGATGAGGATAACCTTATAAAAAAGGATAAATCAGACGATACTGAAAAGACGAACTATATTGTTTAAATTTAATACATATTTTTACAGCATATCTCCCTGTATATCCTCTTATTTTCAAAGATGCTTTCATATAAGCAGACCTTTGTTATCTCATAGTCATAATCTAATTTAACATCTGGAAGTTTCACAGGCGTTTTTGATCTGTAAAGTGTAATATGCGGTATAAAATCCTTTGATGACAGTGACAAAAGCCTCGAAATCTGCCTTTGCAGCATCATCAATTCATCACTTTTTATTGATAAATATACGATTCTGGCATCCCTCTTTGATGGAAAGGCTCCAAGGCCTGTGATCTTAATTTTAAATCTTTTAAAATCAATTTTCAAAAGATCGCTGCATATTCTTTCTATCTTTGTCTCATTTATATTTCCATAGAAATAGTATGTTATATGCATTATATCAGGTGAAACAGGCTTGCCGTGAAATTCAATATTATTTAATATTTCGTCTCCGATATTCACAGGTGAGGCTATGAAGCATCTCTTCATCATTTTATAATAATATCTTTAATAAAAATTAATTTTTCTATACACTTTATTTTTATATATAAAAATAATATGGATGCATGTCCAGGGTTCCAGACAATCTTTATTATACAAAAAGCCATGAATGGTTTTTAATAGAAAATGGTGTTGCAACGGTTGGAATAACAGATTATGCCCAGCATCAGCTTACAGATATTGTCTATGTGGATTTTCCAAAAAATGGCGAGCACAAAAATAAGGGCGAAACACTTTTAACAATAGAATCTGTTAAATCTGCCGAGGATGTTTATTCTCCTGTAACAGGAGAGATCATTGAAATAAACAGGGATCTGGAATCAAAACCAGAGCTGATAAACGAGGATCCATATAAAAACTGGCTTGTTAAAATAAGGCTTTCAAATGATAACTTTGATGGGATGTCCGGTGAGGAGTACAAAAAGTACATAGGCGAATAAACTTTATAATTATTATGAACAGAAAGGATAAATATTACATAAGGGCCAAGCGTGAAAACTATCGAAGCAGGGCATCATACAAGATCATAGAGATTAATAATAAATACAATATAGTATCAAGGGGTGATAATGTACTTGAGTTTGGATCATCACCCGGTGGCTGGACCCAGGTTATAGAGAACATAACACAATCTGTTATAATAGCAGTTGATATAAACAGGATGGACCCTGTAAAAAACACGGTATTTATAAAAATGAACATCTTCGATGATGATATATTTAAGAGTATAGATCACGCAATGGCTGAAAATAATATTAAAAACTTTGATTCAATTCTTTCAGATGCAATGTCAAGGACCAGCGGCATAGAGGATCGCGATCATTACAATTCATACAAAATATGCGAGCGTGTTATGGACATCTCAATACCAAGGCTTAAGAACGGTGGAAATATAATACTAAAGCAGTTCCAGGGAGATATGACAAACGAGTTTATAAAGAAATGGTCCGGTTACTTTAACTATTATAAAATAACTAAACCAAAGGCATCCAGGCAGCACAGCAGGGAGATCTATATAATATTCTTAAACAGGATCTAATCATTTTAATATTTTTACCTCGGCATTTCCCCTGGATCTTTTGTTTATCATGTCTATGACCTCTCCCTGCATGCCCGCAGGTATCTCAATAATGCACATATAATCACCGGAATTTGACCATTCCTCCTTTATTATGCTACCAACCTTCGCTATGTCACCATATGCCTTCCCATAGTCCTCTCCGGACATCTTTATTGCAAGCCTTGTCTTTTCAAATCTTATTGGTATTAAGGGCCTTATTGCCTTTAAAACTGCCTGAACCTGCTCCTCGGTGCTTTTAAATGGATCAACATGAAACTTTGCCTCCTCCATGGCCTCCTCTATTCTTATTGCAGGTATCGGCGTGTTTGTCTGTGGATTTATTGCCTGCCTTACTATCTCATTTATTATCTGCCTTTTCTTTTCCTCTGTCATCTTTCTTCTCTGGTCTGTTGTTAACTGTACCTCGCCCTTTCTAACTATCTCTATTGCTATCTGTGACACATCCGTGGTCTTAAAAACCTCCTTTAATGATTCCTCACCGGCCCTCTCTCCCTTTCTTGCATCCTTAAATATCTCATCAAGGGCCATGTCCTTTTCAACGTCTATATTACCGGATCTTATCTTATCAACTGATGCCGGGTCAATAAGTATCTCAAAACGATGGCCATGTGATTCGTATCTTGCTATTATGGCATCATCGGTATTTACCATGACTCATAATAAAATATTTGGATAAAAATTATTCCATTTTATCCATTTTAATGAAAAAACTTTTTTATAAATGTATTATTATCTTACATGAAAATTCTATCATGGAACGTTAATGGCATAAGGGCAGCCGTTAAAAATGGTATATTAAATTTTATAAATGAAGAGAATCCGGAAATTGTACTTTTACAGGAAATCAAGAGCGGTAAAAATGACCTGCCTGAGGAATTACACCACATGGGCTATAAGATCTTTATAAATCCTGCTGAAAAAAAGGGTTACAGTGGTACAATGGCTCTCTCAAAGGTTGAGCCCCTGGATTATTCAAGCGGCATTGGCATTAAGGATTATGACTCAGAGGGCAGGGTTCAGATTTTAAAATATGATAATTTTTACATAATAAACACATATTTTCCAAACTCGCAGCATGGATTAACAAGGCTTGACTATAAAATTGACTTTGATAATAAATTCCTTGAATTCTGTGAAAAACTTAGAAAGGAAAAGCCTTTGATAATAACAGGGGATTTCAACGTTGCACATGAGGAAATAGATATAGCAAGACCAAAGGACAATGAGAACAATGCAGGATTTACAATACAGGAGAGAAACTGGATGACCGAATTTTTAAACCATGGATACATAGACACTTATAGATATTTTCACAAGGAGCCTGGCCATTACTCATGGTGGTCATACCGTTTTAATGCAAGGGCCAAAAACATTGGCTGGCGTATAGATTATTTTATAGTTACAGATGATTTTATAAAAAATGTTAAGGATTCAATAATACTTGAGAATGTAAAGGGATCAGATCATGCGCCTCTTGAGCTTTTACTCTGAATTATATTTTTGTATATTATTTCTTTGGCCTTTTTATAATTATCCACATCCTTCCACATGTGTATAAAAATTATATCGCCAACAAGCCTTTTTATCTCATCCATGTGTATGTTTCTATCATCTATGTAAACAATCCTGCTTCTATCTATTTTTATACCTCTGTCGCCCAGATATTTTAGGGCCTCCAGCAGCCTCCTGCCCTTCTCTGGTGTGTAATCTGTTGCATGGTAATCAAAGAAGCGGTCAATATTAAATTCCCTTAATGCCATTAGTGCATTCTCTTTTATGTTCCAGCTTAATGATATTATTATTGCGCCGTTGGTCTTACACCACTCCATGAAATCTATTATATCATCAAGAAGCTTTATCCTAACATCACCATTTGTTATTTCGTTATCGCTTATTCTTCTGTAGGGTGGCCTGACCCCCGAGATGTTTAAATTATCCCAGACAGTTCCATCAAGATCCATAGCAAGTAACCAGGGCTTTTCCATAAATTGCATATAAATATCTAAATATAAAGTTAATTAAAGCTAATCCGGACTGTATTTTAAATTAAATGGAAATTCCGGTATTTTTACCATAAAGGCCCTTGTCCTATTCATCTCGGTTAGAAGATTATATGCGCCATATATGATCCTGAAATCCGGCTCCTCCAGCAGATTATTCAATGATGAGTTCGTGTAAATTATATTATTATGCTTAAATGCATATGTCGCCTCAAAGGCCTTTGTTTTAAGATTTGTATAATTAACATATGGTGACATTATTATATACCTTATATTTGAACTGTCATTTAATATATACTCCATTGAAATTGGAAAATAACCATTATGAAAGGCAGCAACATTCTTTAAATCTATTATATTGAATATCTGGTTCATAAAAGTATTGTTTCCTGCCGTGTAAACAGGATCACTATCAAGATAATAGAATATACATGTTTTTTCTAGATCTGATATATTTGAAAATGAATCAATGGCAGAATTCATCCATTTTACAATGATGCTTGCATTTCTTTCATTCCCTGTGAGTATTCCAAGCTGTAATGTCATGTTCTCTATTTCATTTATATTGCATGGAACATACTCAAGATACTTTATTCCAAGGGAATCAACCTTTGATATCAGTGATGCGGGCATGGAACAGCCAATAATAACCTGTGCAGACAGGTTTAGTATCTCCTCTGTATTTATGCTATCGTATGAGCCGACAACAGTTATATTTTTCACAGGCTCTGGATAAAAGGTGCATGTGCTTATTCCAACAACGTCATTAAGGGCACCTATTCCATAAAGCGTTGCCGTAAAGGCCGGCGATAATGAAACTATCCTGTTTACACTTGATTTAAAATTGAAAGTTCCATTGTCAGCATAAACTGTTATCCCCTTTACATTTTTGTTATCATGAATATTATAGATCAAAAACGAGGCTATTATAACAATTGAAACTATAATCACAGCAACGATCCTCTTATTCATGTAAGTGTATTTACTTTATATTAAATATATTTTCTCTAAAGAAATATTATTAATTACAATGAAATACGGTTTAAATGGACAGGCGCATATTCTATTTATTACTTTTAATATTCGTTGTCTTCATCTGGGGTCTAACATTTCCATTTATGAAGATAACGCTTTATTATATCTCACCTGTCGTCCTTCTTGCGTTCCGTTTTATTATATCATCAATACTCCTGATACCATTAATAAAGAAAAGGAATTTTTTACTTGAAAAAAAACATTTAAAATACGGTTTATCCGCTGGATTTATGTTATTCCTGGCATATTATTTTCAAACTGTTGGATTAAAATACACAACACCATCACAATCAGGATTAATAACAGGACTCTACGTTGTTATGTTACCATTGATATCATATTTTTACCTGCATATAAAAGCAAACCGCGGTGATCTCATCGCTGTAATGCTTGGTACCGCAGGCCTGATAATAATGTCAAAGATTGATTTCTCGGGTTCGTACCTCTTTGGAGACGTACTTACATTAATATGCGCATTTTTCTATGCAATGCAGACAGCTTATGTATTTAAATATTCCAGGGATCTTGATTCAGGAGTTTTTACATTCTATCAATTAATTGTAGTCGGTGTTCTTTCAGCAATATTAATATCATATAATCCAGATATATCCGGTCTGGCAGTTCCAATAGTGATATTTACTTTGATATTTACAGCCGCATTGGCAGGCACATTTGCAATTTACATAAACACAAGGGCACTTATGTACGTTGAGCCAACGGCTGCCGGGATAATCTACGTTGGAGAGCCAATGTTTGCAGTTCTGTCATCAATAATAATACTTGGGGAGATACCAAATATATATACAATTATCGGTGGTATAATAATCATCTCAGGAATGCTTGTTGAATCCATAGATAAATACCTTGCTGCAAAAACGACATTTTAGTAATATTTATATATTCTTATCATTTATATCCTTATGGATTTTTATGAATTGTTCAATAATTTCAGGCATAATTTAAACAATGATGATTTTAATGGCATCTCTGAGATATTTAATAAATTACGCAGCATTGACCTTTCACAGGAGTTCAATTTTGTGCACGACGTTATTGAAAAAGATTCATTAAAGAATCCTGAAAAAACAGCATTAATACATTATGACATGGATACTGAAAGGTCCATGGAAATAAGTTACAGGGATCTTGTAAATAGATCAAACGCACTTTTAAGCTTTTTAAGATTAAACGGTTTAAAAAAAGGATCAATTGTTTACCTGATGATGCCCGTTGTTCCTGAACAGTGGTATGCATTAACAGCAACAATAAAAGGTGGTATGATCGCAATTCCATGTGCAACAAATCTAACAGAATATGAGATGAAGAACAGATTCAGTGATTTAAAACCTGATGCAATTATAGCAGATGAGAGGAGTGCGAACTTAATAGATAATATTATACCTGAAAACACTTTAAGAATTGTTTTAGGCGAGAAAAAAAACTGGGAATCCTATAATGAAATAAAATTCAATAAAGCAGAGTATGAAAAAACATATTATAAAGATCCAATATTAAATTATTTTACTTCAGGAACAACAGGCCTTCCAAAGAGGGTTATACACAGCGCTGTTGGATATCCAATTGGTCATATGTCAACAGCTGCATTTATAGGCATTAAATCAGATTACATTCATTTAAATCTAAGCGCAACCGGATGGGCAAAATTTGCATGGAGCTCATACTTTGCACCGCTGATAATGAATGCAACAATCCTTGGAATAAATTACTCTGGAAAATTAAATTCGGAGAAATACATAAGCTTGCTTGAGAAATACCATGTAAACTCATTCTGTGCACCACCAACCGCCTGGAAGCAGTTCATATTAATAAAGGATTTGAAGCTTCCGGAATTAAAGGTGGCCGTGAGTGCCGGCGAGCCATTGAATCCTGAGGTTATAAACAGATTTAAGGAAAAGACAATGATAACAATAAGGGACTTCTACGGCCAGACAGAAAGTACTGCAATGATAGGCAACATGCCCGGTGATGATATCATTCCTGGCTCAATGGGTAGGCCATCTGAAATGTACCATATGGTGCTACTTGATGAAGAAAATAAAGAAATAAATGAAAATGATAAAATAGGAAATATAGCCGTGAAGCTTGATTATAATAACACTGGACTTTTACTTGGATACTCTGATGAATCAAGGAACAGGGCGGCATTTGTTAATAATTATTATTTAACAGGGGATAAGGCCTATTTAAATAACGGTCACTGGTTCTTTGTAAGCAGAAACGATGATATTATAAAAACTTCCGACTACCGTGTAGGCCCATTTGAGGTCGAGAGTGCACTTATGGTACATGATGCGGTTGCTGAGGCTGCAGTCATAGGCATAAATAATCCTGAAAAATATGAAATCATAAAGGCTTTTATAATATTAAAACCAGGATATAATCCCTCAATGGATCTTGCAATTTCACTCAAAAATAAGGTATCAGAGCTTTTACCATACTATAAGGTACCATCGGTCATAGAGTTTGTAAATGAACTTCCAAAAACAATCAGCAATAAAACAAGAAGAAACGTTCTAAGGGATATTGAATCGAAAAAATCATCAAGGGGTGAGCATGAATACATAATAAAATAATAGATTTAACAAGGCTTTTGCCCGGCCCAATAGCAACAAGAATACTGTGCGATCTTGGCTTTGAGATAATAAAAGTTGAGGATACAGGGCACGGCGATTATCTAAGGGATTTGTATCCAGGAACCTTTGGCTTCTTAAATCTTGGAAAGAAATTAATATCAATGGATTTAAAAAAGGATGGCGGCAAAATTATAATGAAAAGGCTGATTGAGCATTCTAATGTTTTAATAGAAAGTTTCAGGCCAGGCGTCATGGACAGGCTTGGCCTTTCATACAATGAGGTCGTTAAAATAAATAAAAACATTGTTTACTGCTCAATAAACGGTGGTGATGATCCCGGACATGATATAAATTATACTGCCATGAATGGAATAGATAAAACACTGCCTGTGCAGATAGCAGATACCGGAGCAGGCATGATGGCAGCATTAAGAATTTTAAATTCATTGTATAAAAACGTCAATGAGCATATAATAATAGACATGCGTTACATACCATTTTACTTTAATTTAATAAATATATTCGATAAGAGCATGATCAATGGGGATTATCCATTTTACACTATATACAACACCATGGATGGTTCAATAGCCCTGGGTGCCTTTGAGGAAAAGTTCTGGAAAAATTTTCTTGAATTTATAAACATTGATGGCCCAATGCATGATAAATCATTAAAGGGAAAAATAGATGAAAAAACATCAAAAATGAGCAGCGATGATATAATAAAGGCCTCAAAAATTTACGGATTCCCTGCAACAAAGGTATCAAAACCGGAGGTTAAAAAATCTGAAAATTTAAGAATGGGCTCTGACACAGTCCAAGTTTTAAAATCCATTGGCTTCAATGATGATGATATAAAATCATTTCTGGCAGATGGCAGCATACGCCTATAAAAGTTTATTTATAAATTTTTAATTTATAATAATGGAGATCATAGATTTACATGAGGACCTTGCATTTTCATCATTTTATTATAATGTTTACAATGAAACAGGTCAGTCAAGCATAGAAAAATTGAAAAGCTTTGATAAATCAATAATATTCTCAGCCGTCTTTCCACATATAAAGATTCACGGCCAGAAAACAAAATTTATACCTTTAATGGATGTAATGCTTGAGCAGTTCAAGCTATATTATAGAATGAGCAGCGATTATAAAATAAATATTATTGAGGACAAAATATTAAACGGAATAAACTTTTTAATATCAATGGAGGGCACGGATATATTAAATGAGCCTGAGGATGTAATTATCCTAAAAAGACTTGGCCTGAGATCCATTGGACTTACATGGAACTATGATACAAAATTTGCAGCATCCTGTTATTCAAAGAAGGATTACGGACTTACAGGCCATGGGGAGGATTTAATATCAATATGCAATAAAAATAATATTATAATAGATCTGGCGCATGCCAGCAAAAAAACCATTCTTGAAGCATCCTCTGTTACAGAAAGGCCGGTTATAGATTCGCATACAAACGTAAGCTCATTAAAGAATCATAAAAGGAACATAGATGATGAATCAATAAAGGCAATAACTGAAACCGATGGCGTGATTGGCTTAACCGGAATAAAAGAAACATTAAAAAATGGGAGTATATATGATATAATAGAAAATATAAACTACGTTGGTGATAACTATGGCTGGAGGCATGTTTCCATTGGTACAGACTTTCTTGGCATGAACGATACACCAGATAATTTTAACAGCATTCTTGATATTGTAAAGTTAAGGGATTTCCTTGGCGAACATTTTTATGATGTTGTCTATAAAAATGCATTCCGTGTTTTAAGCTCAAATCTAAACATTTAAAAATCTTTTTTATAAATTAAATACAAAATTTATTTTAATATATCATATTAATGAAGCATTTGTATAAATAAAATTAGCATGGCTTTAAAAATATATCATAATAATTGTAATTTACATTCGTATTATCAGCAAAATCTAAACATTGGGATATGTTTCTTCATCATGAAAATTTAAGATAAAATTATTTATATAAAATAATTCTAACATATTAAAAATAAATAGCCATGGCAGAAAAAAATCATTTATAATATGGATAAAAATGATCCGGGATAAATGAACATTTTTAAATATAAAATTAAGTCCTTTTTGATGGCCACCAGTTGTATCTGTTCATTAACGACATAATGGCAGGCACGAAGAAGAACCATGCCACGAATGTATCTATTAAAACACCAAGGGATATACCAAGGCCTATCTCCTCTATCATTGCTATGCCGCTCAGGTATAATGATATAAAGGTTGTAAAAAGCAATAAACCAAGAACCATTATAACGCTGCCGTTATCTGATATTGCAGCCTTTATTGCATTATCCTGGTCAATCTTCTTATCAATGTTTTCTATAACCCTGGTTACCATGAATATATCATAATCAAGGCCAACCGCAAGTAATGTTATTGAAACAAAGATTGGCAGGAATATTATAACTGGCAGATTCATCAAATATTTAAATATATAATATGTAATTGAAAGCGAGCTTACTATTGACGAGATTACAATTATTATCAGTCTCAATGGTGTTAATGCCGAATAAAGAAGAATAAATAATATAATATATATAACAATTATCAGCATTGGTATTATATTATAAAAAGATGATTCAGTAAATGTGTAAGAATTTTCAAGGTATTCTCCCAGGCCGCCTATGTAATAGCTGCCATTTATGTATTTTCCAATGCTTTTATCATAATCTATGGATTTTTTGCTCCAGGGCAGATTTTTCATATAGATTTTTACAAGCACATAGCTTGAATTTTTACCTATGTAATCCATGTTTTCTTTGTAATAATAATCTGATATCTGTGTTTCATTTACAGGTTTTCCAAAGGTATAGCCAACGCCAAAGATGGCTGACACGTATCTTTTATTATAAAGCTTTCCCTCAACATTCTTTATATAATTATACTCGCTTAAATTATATCCATTATTTTCTATTATTGGCGATCTTAATTTTATTATAACACATGTTGGATAAAATACATCGTATTGAAAATGGTCATTAACATCATGCACTGCCTTGAAGGCGCTGCTATCCGGTATTAGTGAAAATATGCCCATGCCGGTTGGTGTTGTATAATAAAAATACCCTGAGGCCATTGTTACAACTATAAATACTGCTATAACTGCCTTTTTATGCTTTATGGCAAAATTGGAAACCCTTTTTGATACCCTGTAATTTTTTGCCTTTTTATTAAAAATCTTTCCATGGAAGTTTTTAATAAAAGAGACCAAAAAAGTGTTTATAACAAGCAGTGTTGACAATGCACCTATGGCGTTTGCAAGTCCATCATCACTAAATAATGGAATTCCTGAGAGCCAGAGAACAATATATGATATAAAAATGGTCAGGCCGGAGATCATTATTGCCCTTCCAGCATATTTTTTTGCGTATAATACAGGATCATCTGATATATTCTCCCTGTACCTGTAAATAAAATAGACTGTGTAATCTGATGATATTCCAAGTATAAGTACCAGAAGCAGCGTTGGTGTTATAAATGATATTGTTGATTTAAATATATATTTGTATAATATGCCATCAATACCTGATGCAGTTATTGCCGAAATTCCAAAAACCGTTACCGGTAATATGCCTGCTTTAACGGATCCAAAGAATATTATTGAAATAATAATGGCAAGAACTATGCCTATAAAAAGCGAGATCTCCGCGCCATGTATTGTTTCATTACCTATCTGATAATCTGCCACTATGTTCCCTGAAAGATAATAATTTTTTATGTACCTTGACGTATCTTTTGATATCTCATTTATTGTTTTGCTATTTGCATTTTTTACATTTATTATTATAAGCGAGGTGTTGTTTCCGGTGAATCTTTCCATGTAATAATTTGATGGAATGACAGGGTACATAATAAATGGATAATTGTACATTATTCCATATTTTGATGAAACAACATAGCTTACATTTTCATTATCAAGAAGGCATTTAATATATTCTTTATATGATCTATCATTAACCTTAAAAAGTGGATTTGAATAGTTCTCTGTGCTGTTCACTATAAAATTTTCGGTAATTATCCTTGCACTGTATTTATTATTACCATATTTAACAGCATCGTTAATAAAGGCTGTTACATTTTTTATACTAATATTATTCTGAAATTTTGACAACTCTAATGCGGTAATAATGTACGATATTAAATCTGTTATATTTTCATTTTTAATGTTTTTATTTGTTAAAAGATCTTTTATTGTATCTATTGCAAGGCTTATATTAATTTCCGTGAATTTAATCCTCTTTGTTATATTTTTTATATAAAAAATTGATGCATTTACATTGCCATTTAAAAGATCGTTTACAGCCCTGGAAACATTACTGGAAATTGATGTATAATTTTTGTTTATGCCAATTACAAGACTGCATATCTCATTGCCATAATTTAAAATCCTCTTTGAATATGAATATAAAATCTCACTCTCAACTGTATATATATCATCCACAGAACCGTTGAAGTGGTTCTTAATATAATTATTATATTCAATGCATGCCCTGGAATCATTTAATGAATACATTGAAAAATTATTGTTTATAACTATTATTGATGGATCCTGGCTTTTCCCAAACTCCTTTAAGTATAGCTCGTTTTCCCTGTATGCCATTGAATTCTTTTTTATTATCGAAGCAGCAACGTTATATGATATATCATGGAAAAAGAACATGGAAAACGGTGCCAGAATTACTATTATTATTATCCATGCAATTATTGTTTTATATCTTTTCATTGCATGCATTGATTTAATATTAATTCTATGTATTATAATATAACCAAAAAATCTTTTTACAGCAAAAATTTTTATATAAAAATTTATTTATAATTTTATGTCCAGGGGTCTGGAGATCTCATTTCAGCTCAATGATAACGATGAAAAGATTGTTTTTGCCCTTGCAAATATAACTGGCAATGATTTTTTAATTAAGGATAAATCATTAAAATGGTTAATATTTCATGTAACCCTTGGCGAGCATAAATTTTATAAGATACTTTACAGCGGCAAAAAAATCAATGATCTCCATCCAGGACTAAAGGAAGGGATAAGAAAGGAGTTTGATGATCTATCAAAACTTGAATATAATGAATTGATGAACAAATATAATGAAATGTCACAAAATAAGGATTTTATCGATGTAAAAAATATTAAGGAGGTAACAGAGGAGTACGATTTATGGCAGGATCCATTATGGAACTACATATGATAAAAAGTCTATGGCTTTGTCCGATATTATTCCAGAAACACCAAGATTTTTCAGCCTGTTAAATTCATCCATATCGTTTACAGTCCATGGTATAATCTTATATTTTGAATAATTTTTCATGAATTCATTATCAACAAGCTCGTAGAATGGCAGCAGGACATCAATTTTAATCTTATCATCATTTATAATTTTATCTGGCCTGTAAAACAGGTATCCAACCCTTGCATTTTTATCCATTTTCTTAAAGAGCTCTATTGCATCATGGTTAAATGATATTATAACAATTCTATTTATTGCATTCCTGGCATTTATTATTGAATGAACCCTTGAAACAGTATCCTTTATTCTCTTCTCACCAACATCATCCCTAAATTTTAGTTCCAGAAATATATTCATGCCCTTAAAATTCTCAAGAACCTCTATTAATGTTGGCACCCTTTCGTTTCCAGGGAGGCTCAATGATTTAATATCCCTGGCGCTCATGTTATATATCTTTCTATCCACATTTGCAAGCCTTTTTGCATCAAGGTCATGGAAGATAACTGGCACACTATCCTTTGTTAATTGAACGTCAAGCTCAACTGCATCAACACCAGCGGAAACGGCATCATTAAATGCTGAGATGGTATTTTCCGTAAATCTTGACGAACCCCTGTGGGCTATTATAAAAAAATCCTTTGAATCTATAAAATGCATGCAACTATATTTATATCATTTATTAAACTTTTATTTTATGTAGGCTCTTTTTATGTATGCCCTTTCTACTGGTCTATCATTTTCATCCGTTTTTAGATTGCCTATTTTATCAACGACGTCCATACCATTTATAACCCTTCCAAAGACAGGATGCTTTTTATCAAGATAGTTGTTGTTAACAAGATTTATAAAGAACTGACTGCCACCTGTATTTGGGCCGGCATTTGCCATGGATATGGTCCCGCGGTCGTTTCTGTTATGATTGGTGAATTCATCCTTTATTGTATAACCGGGACCTCCCATACCGGTGCCTGTTGGATCACCTCCTTGTATAACGAAGTCCTTTATCACTCTATGAAATATTGTTCCATTGTAAAAACCGGATTCAACAAGCTTTCTAAAGTTCCCGGCGGTTACTGGCATATCGTCCTCAAAAAGCTCTATCTCGATATTTCCAAAATTTGTTTCAAGAACTGCAGTGGCCATTTTCAATAATCATATCATTTATTATAAATGCTTGCCTGAATTATAAATGAAAAAGATTAAATTTAATATTAGTATAGAAGCTTAAATTGTCAGATTATCAATATATTGTAAAAAAAATTAAAGAATGGGCCCTTACGAATTATGGCATTCCAGATGGATCAATTAGCATCTTCTCACTTAAAAGGCTTGATAATGGAAACTGGAAGGCCGGCTGCTCTTTTATAATAAACAATGATTTAAAGCACTTTTACATTATGCTTGACGGCAGCGGTGATATAATATCATATTCAAATAAAAATTCAGATTACATGGGATCAGCGCCGACGCTGATTCTAATAGCTGAAATATTCTCAATACTCGTTATTATAGGCATCTCCATTAGCATATTATCATTTATATTTGCAGGGGCACTCTCTATAAATAACATTTCATATTATTCATGCCGGTCAATACCTGTAAATTCCGGTATTGCCATTCCAATGTTTACTATAATTATTTTTATATTGATCATCCTTGCCATCTTTATTGCTGTTGATTTCTATGTATTAATAAGAATATTAAAGATAAGGAAGTATATCAATTCTGGTGATGCAGCATCTGCATTATTAGAGGATACCGTTGGCCTTGGAATCATTGCCATTATATTTAATGGAATAATCACCGGTATTCTATTGCTGATTACCAGAGAGGAACTTCGCACGGCATCACAGTAAAATATAAAAAATTCTTATTTTTAAAAAATTGAAAGAAAAATATTTTATAAAAATTTTTAATTAAAAGGCATCTTTAAAATGTTAAATCATTATCAATTTAGCGGGTCCGAGGGGATTTGAACCCCCGACCGATGGATTAAGAGTCCATCGCTCTACCTAGCTGAGCTACGGACCCACAAGAAAGGTATGACAAAATAGTATTTTAACTTTAATGGTAACCCTATTTTGAAATAATTTATTTATAATTATATATTTCTATTTTATGAAGGCAATAATAGTTCATCCTCCAGGAGCCGGGGTATCAATAGAAGATGTAAACATTAACGGCAACGATCCAGGGATAAAAATCCTGGAGAATGGCATATGTGGAACGGACCGTGAGATAGTAAACGGTGAGCTTTCGGCGGCCACATCATTAAATGGCTTTCTGGTGCTTGGCCATGAGGCTTTAGGCATTCTTGAGGAGGATACAAAGAATTTAAGAAAGGGCGATCTTGTCATGCCGATAAACAGAAGGGGCTGTGGCAGGTGTCTTAACTGCATGCTTGGAAGGCCAGATTTCTGTGAAACGGGTGAGCAGCTTGAGGCAGGCATAAGCGGCATGCACGGTTTCATGCGTGAATACATAAACGACGATGAAAGGTATCTTGTTAAGGTTCCAGACGTGATAAGGGACATTGCAATAATGGCCCAGCCACTTGCAGATCTTGAAAAATCCATAGAGGAAATGATAAGCATACAGAAGAGACTGCACTGGCCATGCATTGATGGAACCTACAATTGCAGAAAGGTTCTTATAACAGGAACAGGCACAATAGGCATACTTTTTGCAATGCTTTTAAAGACCTACGGCTTCAGTGTTTATATATCAAATAAAAGAGAGCCGAATGACATTGAATCCAAAATATTCGATGAGCTTTCAGTAAAATACAAAAATTTATCAAATAAAATAGATGAAAGTTTTGATGCGATAATAGAGGCATCAGGCTCTGGCACAGATGTTATAGAAAGAACACTGCCATTACTTAAGAACAATGGTTTTTATGGAATCTTCGGCTTTGAAAAAACAGGCACATTGAATTTAACATCTGAATTTTTACAGGGCATCGTTTATAAATCAATAAATATAACAGGCCTTATAAATGGCCAGAAACCTCACATGGAGATGGCGATGAACCATCTAATACAGTGGAAAAAACAATTCCCAAAAACAACGTCAATGATGATAACAGAAAAGGTTTCAATAAACAATGAAAGGAGATTAAAGGAGGTCCTTTCAAAAAAGAGACCAGGTGAGATAAAGATAAAAATAATATGGTAATTTTTCTTTTTAAAATTAATAAAGTTAATAAATAAAATGTTAATATACCTCTACTTTAGACCATACACTATGGGCAATGCTTAATGGCATCCCGTTATGCAGGATCTTATTTCCTGCATAGAATGTGTAACGGTTGGGTGATAAAAATGGCAACTCCGCATCATTCCCGTAGGGGATCTATGGCGTACTACCCCAGGGTACGCGCTAAAAGAATTCAGGGGGACATTCGTTCATGGCCTGAGATAGAGGGCCAGACGAAGGTTCAGGCATTCGCTGGTTACAAGGTTGGTATGACCCATATACAGATGGTTGATTACCGCAAGAATAGTGTGACCGCGGGTCAGGTTATAATGGCTCCGGTTACTGTTGTTGAGGTGCCGCCTCTTACCGTGATGTCAATAAGGTATTACGCAAGGGGCGATAATGGTCTTGAGGTAATATCCGAGGAATGGGCAGAAAACATTGATAAGGATGTATTAAGGAGAATAAACAAGATAAACAGGCATAAGAAGGGCATCGAGGTTAAGGACGTTGATGACGTCCGTTTAATGGTTCACACAAATCCGCAGCTTGTTTCTGGTGTTCCATCAAAAACGCCCGAGATCTTTGAGATAAGGATAGGTGGTTCAACCATAGAAAACAGAATAAAATATGCAAAGGAAAGGCTTGGTTCAAACATAAGCTTCAGCGATTTCTCAAAGCCCGGCAATTTTGTGGATGTAATAGCCGTAACAAAGGGTAAGGGATTCCAGGGCGTTGTAAAAAGGTTTGGGGTTAAATTACTTCCAAGGAAGAACAGAAAGCACAGGCGTATGATAGGAACACTTGGTCCATGGCATCCGGACTGGGTCAGAAACACGGTACCACAGGCTGGTCAGGTTGGATTTCACCAGAGGACAATACATAATATAAGAATAATAAAGTTCGACACAAAGGATCATGTTGATGATATTAATGTAAAAGGCGGCTTCCTGAACTACGGTATTGTCAGAAACGATTACGTTCTTTTATTTGGCTCTGTTCCCGGACCTGCAAAGAGATTAATAAAGATGAGAGATCCTGCCAGGCAGACAAGGCCAGCAGTGGAGAGCATTGAGGTAACATACGCATCAAGGGAATCAAAGCAGGGTGATTGATCATGAAGGCAAATATATACGATTTAAATGGAGAAATTAAGGGTGAGATGGAACTTCCAAAAATCTTCGAGATAAGGCCTAGAGAGGACATTTTAAGGGAGGCCTTTAGGGCAATCACTTTATCATACAGACAGCCCTATGGGGCAAGTCCTGATGCCGGTATGAGACGCGTCGGCCAGAACCTGGGACCAAACCACGGAATATCAAGGATACCAAGACTGGCTGGTGGCTCCAGGGCGGTACTTCTGGGCAGCGTTGTTGGTGGTAAGAGCGCGCATGCACCGAGAAGCGATAAGGTGTTATATAAAAAGATAAACAAGAGGGAGCGCAAGCTTGCAAGGTTCACCGCCATTGCTTTAACTGCATCAAGGGAGCATATTATAAAAAGGGGACACAGGATAGATGAAGACTCAAATCTCACATTTCCTGTTATTGTCACAAACGATCTTGAAAAGATAAAAAAGACCAGGGATGCTGTTGAATTTTTCAAGAAGCTTGGTCTTTACGATGATATACTAAGATCAAAGGAGAACAAAAAGATAAGGCCAGGGCGTGGAAAGATGAGAAACAGAACATACAAGCAGCCAAAGAGCCTGCTGATTGTTGGCACATCATACGATAATTTAAAGGCATTTTCATCACTGCCCGGTGTTGATATAGCAACGCCAAGCAGCCTGAGCATAAGAAAGCTTGCCCCTGGAGGAACAGGTGGAAGATTAACAATATTCACTGAATCGGCAATATCTTCTCTTAAGGAGGTGCAGTAATGGATTATATAATAAGTCCAATAGTAACTGAAAAAACCACTTTAATGATGGAAAAGGAGAATAAAATAACGTTCCTGGTTAACAGAAAGGCAACAAAGGAAGCAATAAAAAATGAGGTAGAAGCAAGGTTTAACGTTAAGGTAACAAAAGTTAATATGATGATAGCCAAAAATGGTAAAAAGGCCATAGTAACACTGGCCAAGGACTTCTCCGCCGAGGAGGTTGGCGGAAGAATGGGCATATTCTAAGGTGATCTTATGGGAAAACATATAGTTGCACAGAGGCGTGGCCACGGGAGTCTTGTTTACAGAAGCCCCAGCCACAGGCACCTTGGCGATATAAAGTATCCAAGGGATGGAACATATAAAATAGAGGATATTATCCAGGCACCGGGTAGAAACACACCGGTTCTTTTAATTAGAAACGAAAAAAACGAGAAGAATTACATGATAGCATTCAACGGTGCATATGTTAATCAGGAGATACACGTTGGCGATATTGATTCACCGGCAATTGGGGATGTAACATATCTTGCAAATATACCTGATGGATCATACGTTTACAATATAGAGAGCATACCCGGTGATGGTGGAAAGTTTTGCAGGGCTGCAGGAACGGCAGCTCTTGTGATAAGCCATGGCGCATACGTTTCATTGAAACTGCCATCCGGTGTAAACAAGGAATTTCATCCAAGGTGCAGGGCCACCGTGGGCTTTATAGCCGGCTCTGGGGCCAGGGATATACCAATACTAAAGGCCGGAACACATATAAAGTACCTGCAGAGCAAGGCCAAGAGGCCATATACAGTAAGAGGTGTTGCCATGAATGCCGTGAACCATCCACACGGTGGTGGAAACCATCAGCATGTTGGAAGGCCGAGCACTGTTGGGCGTGGCACACCTCCTGGAAGAAAGGTAGGTAGATTGTCACCAAAGAGGAGGAAGAAGTATGGTCGCTAAAAGACAGGTGTCAGTAAAATCAATAAAAAGAAAGGCCCGAAAGGCCCAGAAGGCCATAACGGGTCGTGCGAAGGAGTTCTCTTACAGGGGCCACTCCCTTGAGGAGCTCCAGAACATGGAATTGAATGAGCTTTTGCCTTTGCTTCCAGCAAGGGCAAGGCGCTCTTACTCAAGGCAGATGAACCATGAACAGGAAAAATTATACGAAAAGCTGCTGGGTGATAAGGAAAACATAAAGACACATGTGCGTGATCTCATTGTTCTGCCGCAGTTCGTTGGAAAGACGATAGAATTATATAATGGTAACTCTTATATAAAATTTGAAATAAAGCCAGAGATGATAGGCCATTATCTTGGTGAGTTTGCCTTGACCAGAAAGGAGGTTAAACACTCGGGTCCAGGAGTTGGAGCTACCAGGTCATCAAAGTTCTTACCGCTGAAGTGATTGATATGAAAGGATACAGTATTAAGGAGTTTCCAGAGAGAAGTGCAAGGGCCAGGATACGCGAGATCGACATATCATTAAAGGATGCCGTTAATGTTGCCCATTTCCTTAAGGGAATGGATCTTGACAGTGCAAAGAACGTCCTTGACAATGTAATAGAAAAAAAGGTTCCGGTTCCATACTTTAGATACATGGATTCGGTATCACACAGGAAGGGCATTGGCCCTGGAAGATATCCAGTTAAGGCTGCAAGGGCATTCAAAAAGCTGCTTGAAGACGTTTCAGCCAACGCCGAGTTCAAAGGACTCTCGGATTCACTGGAAATCGTTCACATAGCAGTATCAAAGGGTAGGATGATAAAAAAGTACACACCAAAGGCATATGGCAGGGCCGGGGCCTTCTTCAAGGATCTTGTCAATCTTGAAGTCGTTGTAAGGGAAAGTGGTGAGGAATGAAGGAGAAGAGATTCGTAAATGATAATATAAAAAGGCTCCTCGTCTCAGAATATCTCAGAAAGGAAAATGACAATGCAGGCTTCGGTGGCATGGAGATGAAGAGAACACCATATGGAACAAACATAGCATTGTATGTAAACAGACCCGGACTCGTCATTGGGAGACACGGAACAAAGATAAAGGAAATGACTGAGACCCTGGAAAAGAGATTCGCCATAGAATCGCCCCAGATAGAGGTAAAGGAGGTAAACACACCTGATTTAAATCCACAGATAGCATCAAAAAAGATAGCACTATCACTTGAAAAGGGCTGGAATTACAGAAAGGCAGGAAATACATCATTAAGAAAGATGATTGATCTTAATGCTCCTGGAGTTCTAATAAGAATAGGTGGAAAGATCTCAGGTGAAAGGGCAAGGGCACAGAAATTCATGTTTGGAAAGATAAAATACTCGGGTGAACCTGCAAGATCAGGTGTGGAATACGGCTTCTCAGAGGCAAAGCTGAAGACTGGAAT
The DNA here is from genome assembly GCF_900176435.1 of Picrophilus oshimae DSM 9789. Lineage (NCBI taxonomy): Archaea > Methanobacteriati > Thermoplasmatota > Thermoplasmata > Thermoplasmatales > Picrophilaceae > Picrophilus > Picrophilus oshimae. Next base: position 301,170 of record NZ_FWYE01000001.1, on the reverse strand, counting down.
CATAGGTGTTTCCGTTAGAATACTTAAAAGCAATTACAGATTACCTGATGATATAGAGATAAAACCTGTAAAGATTGAGAAGGAGGTGGAAAACAATGGAGCTGAGAGCAAAGGCGCTGAGGGAAATGAGTGATGAAGAACTTAATGAAAAGCTTTCATCACTTAAGGAATCCCTTTTAAGGGAAAGGTCATCCGTTGCAATGGGTGGTGCTCCATCAAGTCCTGGTAAGATGAGGTCAATAAGAAGGCAGATTGCCAGGGTATTAACTGTTATGGAGGAAAAGAAAAGATGAAGGATAAGAACTTTACCGGCATACCAAAGGAATTACAGCCATGGGAAGGTTTCGACAGAAATAATGAGGTTGTTAAGATAAGCGTTGATAAAAGAAGATACGGTAAGGTCGTGACCTTAATAGAGGGTATCGACCCAAAGGTAGAGGATATAAACGAGATAGCAAAATCTTTAAAAAAGAAGGTTGCGTCGGGCGGCACTGTTAAGGACGGAAAGATAATAGAGCTTCAGGGAGATCACAGGGAAACCGCCAGGGCGCAGCTTGAATCCATGGGTTTCAAGGTCCAGATGGTTTAAATGTATGAAGAATACGCCGCCGAGTATATGATGCGAGATATCAGTGTGATTCGGTCCACAAACCCGCTGAACCTGAAGGTTCATGGTTACGTGGTCGATGAAACAAAGAACGTGTTTGTAATAATGACCAAAAATGGTAGGAAAGTAATACCAAAGAAGGGCAGTGTCTTCCGCATAAATCTCGACGGCACCTGCTTTGACATAAATGGCGATGTAATTTCTATAAGGCCGGAAGATCGCGTTAAGGAGCTTAGAAGAATAATAAAAAGATTAAAGGGTGAATATAATGGAAAACATAGGAATTGATGTTAAAAAACCTGAAAGAACATGCAATGATCCGAAGTGCCCGTTCCATGGTAATCTAAGGATCCATGGTCAGATAATAGTAGGGACTGTTGTATCAACAAAGATGAACGGTAGTATCGTTCTTAAAAGGGAATCAAGAAGACTAATAAAAAAGTATGAAAGGTATGAAACAAAGATATCAAAGTTTCATGCACATCTGCCTGGTTGCATAGATGTAAGACCAGGGGACAGGGTAAAAATAGCGGAATGCAGAAAGCTTGCAAAAACCATATCATTCGTTGTTGTTGAGAAGGTGAACTAGATGAAAGGCATCTCTGGAAGGGAAACAAGAGGATTACCACTTGGTGCATTAATACCATGTGTGGATAACACAGGTGCAAAGATGATAAGCCTAATCGATGTAAAGGCACTGCACACAGTTGCAAAGAGAATACCGGCCGCAGGCGTTGGCGACATGTTCATAGCCAGTGTAAAAAAGGGCACACCTGAGATGAGAAGCAAGGTCGTTTACGCAGTTGTTGTAAGGCAGAGAAGACCATACAGACGCGCCGATGGCACAATGATAGAATTCGAGGACAACGCTGCAGTGCTCGTCACCCCTGATGGCGAGGTTCGTGGCTCTGAGATAAAGGGCCCTGTTGCAAGAGAGGCCGCAGAGCGCTGGCCGAGGATTGCTGCAATATCCTCAACCATTGTGTGAGGTGTTATTATGATAAATAACAAGGTGAATGTTTCACTGTCAAAGGATTTAAGGAAAAAATACGGTATAAGAAGATTCCCCGTGGCAAAGGGGGATATAGTAAAAATTATCTCAGGATCAAGAAAAGGTGAGGGCGGCAAGGTAGTGGATGTTGATCATAAAACCATGAAAGTTTCAATAGAAGGCGTTACAATATCCAAGGCCGATGGAAAGCAGGTTCCATTCTTCATAGATCACAGCAATATATCAATAACAAAGCTTGATCTTTCAAGAAATGATCGCTATGAAAGATTAAGGGAAATAGCCGCAAGAAAGAATTTACCACCGCCAGAGGTTCCTGAGGAAACCTCAAATGATACAAAGGAAAGTGATGAGAATGTTACCGGGGCTGATAAAGAGGAAGCCAATGAAATTAAAGAGGAGGATTTAAATGATAACGAAGACAAAAATAATGATGGCTCCCAGGAAGCTTAAAATAGCAAGGAAGAGCAGGTTCTGGGCAGTTAACAGCCTACCAGGCTCACATAAAAAGGACAGCTCAATCCCATTATTAATAGCGTTAAGGGACTATCTTAAGCTTGGTGACAAGGAGCGTGAAATAACAAGGATAATGGCAAATTCACTTGTAATGGTGGATGGTAAGGTCGTTAAGGAGAGAAGGCGTGGTATAGGCTTTATGGATACATTAACAGTATCAGGCAACGATTATTTAGTATCATATGACAGGAAGGGCAAGCTCGTTATACTGCCAAAGCCTGGCGAAACGAAGGGCCTAAAGCTGCTCCGCGTGAAGGGCAAGACCTATGTAAAGGGCGGAAGGATACAAATATCGTTCCACGATGGCTCGACAATGGTAACCGATAGAAAGGATATTAAAAACGGCGATTCCGTTCTTGTAAAAATACCAAAAAAGGAGATAGTTGACGTTCTTAAATTTGCACCAGGAAACCGTGTTTTCATAACTGGCGGCTCACACGTTGGTGAGATAGCAACGATAAAATCAATAGAGATAAAAAGCTCTTCCGGTGAAAACATGGTTCATATGAACGAGGGCTTTTCAACAGTAAGCTCCTATGTGTTTGTAATGGCCAGTCCCAAGTACACATTCTCAATGCCGGAGGCGATAGCAGAATGATGGAAACAACTGAAAACTCAATGAGAGAAATATTTATAGACAAGGTGGTAGTAAACATTGGTGTTGGTGCCGCTGGAGAGAGACTAAACAGGGCAGCAAAGGTGCTTGAACTGCTTACACACCACAAACCAACGTTTACATCAGCAAAGAGAACCGTAAGGGACTTTAATATAAGAAAGGGGCTTAACATTGGCGTAAAGGTGACATTGAGAAAGGATGATGCCCTGTCATTTCTTAAGGAGGCATTCTATGCAAAGGATTACAAGATACCGGTTTACTCATTCGATAAGAATGGCAATGCCTATTTTGGCATATCTGATTACACGGACTTTAAGGGCATGAAATATGACCCTGATATTGGTATATTCGGTATGGATATAGCAATAGTCTTTAGAAGGCGTGGTGGATACCGCATAGAAAAGAGAAGGATAAAAAAAATGCACATACCGAAAAAGATGAGGATATCCAAGGAAGAAACAATAAAGTATTTGCAGGAAAACTTCAATGTTAAGATAATAGGTGATTAAAATGCAGATAAAATTGGAACCAAGAAAGAATTTTGGCCACAAGGAAGGCTGTGTCAGGTGTGGCAGAAAGAGGGGTCTTGTAAGGAGATATGGTATAAGGATGTGCAGGCAGTGCTTTAGAGAAACCGCAAATCAGATAGGTTTCAGAAAGTACAGCTGAGGTGATTGCATGAATCATGACCCGTTAAATGATGTTATAAACACAATAAAGAATGCTTCAAGAATAGGAAAAAGCGAGGTAATAATTGGCCCTGCGTCAGTCATGATAGGCAGGATACTAAAGGTTATGCAGGATTACAACTACATAAAAAGCTTTGAGGTCATAGAGGAGGAACGCGGCGGCAAATTCCGTGTTGAATTAAGCGACACGATAAACAACTGCGGTGTTATAAAACCAAGATTATCGGTAAAGAACTCAAACATAGAAAGGTATGAATCAAGGTATCTGCCTGCACAGGACTTTGGAATAATAATACTTACAACGACGAAGGGCATTATGAGCCATATAGAGGCAAGAAAGCTTGGCATAGGCGGTAAGCTTCTTGCATATGTTTACTGAGGTGTTATCATGATAAAGTGGACTGAACAGGCTGAGATAAAGCTGCCTGATGATGTTCAGGCAACAATGGAAAATAACGAATTAAAAATTAAGGGAAAGCTTGGTGAAGCCTCAAGGATATTTAGAGACAATTACGTAAAGGCATATATAGAAGGTTCAAGCGTAAAGATAGCAACAAGCAAGAATAATAAATATACAAAGGGCATAGTTGGCACATGGTATTCTGAAACAAAGCTTCTAATAGAGGGTGTAACAAAGGGCTTTGAGTATCATATGAAAATTGATTTTACACATTTCCCGATGAGGGTTTCAGTGCGCGGCGATAAATTAATAGTTGAAAACTTCCTTGGGGAGAAATCGCCAAGATCGGCAAAGATCGTGGATGGCTGCAAGGTCTCTGTAAAAGGAGACAGGATTACAATAAATGGTATAGACAAAAGAAAGATAGGCGAGACCGCGGCAAACATAGAGCGTGCAACATACATAAGGCATTTTGATGCCAGGGTATTCCAGGACGGAATCTTCCTGCTAAAGGGTGAGGTAAATGAGTGAAAAACCTTTACTTTCAAAGGATGAGAAGAGATTGCTAAAGATAAAAAACAGAATGTCAAGGAAGCGCGTTGAATTCAGAAGGCAGGAGTGGTTTAGATACAAAAAATTTAATGAATCATGGAGGAAGCCAAGGGGAAAGCACTCAAAGCTAAGGGAGCACCTTGGATACAGGCCACCGGTTGTTGACGCAGGTTACCGTTCACCGGCTGCAGTTCGTGGACTGCACCCATCAGGTTTTGCAGAGAAACTTGTTTACAATGTAAACGATTTAAAAAGCATAAATCCTGATAGGGAGGGTGCAAGGATAGCCTCAAGCGTTGGCATGAGGAAGAGAAAGGAAATAGAGGAAGAGGCAGATAACCTTGGCATACACGTTTTTAACAGGGTGGTAAAATGAAAGTTCAGAGCGTAAAGCAGATAGCAGCTGATGAGATGAAGGTCGGTGTGTCAAGGGTCTGGATAGATACAAACAGCATTGATCAGGTCCTTGATGCAACATCACGCGAGGATGTTAGAAAGCTTATTGATCTTCATATTATACAGAAAAAGCAGAAAAAGGGCAATTCAAATTATAGATTAAAGAAAAGGATAGAACAGCTGGCAAAGGGTAGAAGGCGCGGCGAGGGTTCTGTGCGTGGAACAAAGTATGCCCGCTTTCCAAGGAAGAGAAGATGGATATCAAGAATACGTGCCTTAAGAAAGGAACTAAGGGAATTAAAAACAAACAATAAAATCGATAAAAAAACTTACAGAAGGTACTACAGAATAATAAAGAGCGGAAGCTTTGTTTCAAGGGCGCAGCTAAGAAACCATATACAGGCTGCAGGCCTTTTAAAGGGTGATAAAAATGAAAACTCCACCAGTTCTTAAAAGAAGGCGTGAAGGCGTTACAGACTATAGGAAAAGGTACAGGCTTGTAATATCAAGGGAAACAAGGGCTGTTATAAGGCAGACAAGAAAGGGCCTAATAATACAGCTGGTTGATTACGTTCCTGAGGGAGACCATGTGCTTGTAACTGTAACCAATAAAACATTAAAAAAGGCCTTTAACATTGATGGTAATAATATACAGATGTATTACCTTGCAGGTTACATGGCCGCAAAGAAGGGCATCTCACTTGGCATCTCAGGAGCCGTAGTTGACACAGGCCGCGCAATATTCAGAAAGGGCGGAAGAATTGCGGCAGCAATAAAGGGCCTTATAGACGGCGGCCTTGAGATAAATGCCGATGAGGATATATTCTCTGATGAGTCCAGGCTCAACGGTGAGCATTTAAAGCAGAGGCTGGACATTAATGAAATAAAATCAAAGATAGGTGAATAATATGGATGAGGAATGGACTCCAAGGACTGAGCTGGGCAGGCTCGTTGCAAATGGTGAGATAAAAACCATCAGCGAGGCACTGCACTCAAAGCTACCATTAAAGGAATATCAGATTGTAGATTACCTGATACCGGATCTTAAGGATGAGGTAATAAACATTGAGAGAGCACAGAGGATGACAGACTCAGGAAGAAGAATGAATTATTCAATAACAGCCGTTGTCGGTAATGGTAACGGTTATGTTGGCGTTGGCCGCGGCAAGGCAAAGGAGGCTGCACCAGCAATAAAAAAGGCAATAGACAATGCAAAATTAAATATAATAGAAATAAAGAGGGGCTGCGGTTCATGGGAATGCGGCTGTGGTAAACCACACACGCTGCCGTTCCTTGTTAACGGCAAGTCAGGCTCGGTCTCGGTAACATTGAAGCCTGCACCCCAGGGTGTTGGCCTTGCAGTTGGTGATGTTGTTAAGGTAATACTAAGAATGGCCGGTATAGACGATGCCTGGGGATTTGCCGCAGGCCACACAAAGACAACTGTAAACTATGCTCTGGCAACATTCGATGCATTAAAGAAGACCGTTTCAATAAAGATTAATCCAAAGATAAATCTAAGCACACCAATATATGTAGGGGGTATAGGAAATGCTGGCAGTAATAAGGATTAGGGGCAGAACCGGTTTAAAACCGGCGGCGAAAAAAACCACGGAGCTTTTAAATCTTAACAGGATAAATCACCTCGTTATAGTCAGGGAAACGCCGGATTTCATGGGCATGTTAAACACGGCAAAGGATTATCTTACATGGGGGGAGCTTGATAAAGAAACACTGGAATTACTCCTTGAAAAAAGGGCATTGATGGTCGGCAGAAAGAAACTGGACAGCGAAAACATAAAGGAGCTTGGTTTTTCATCGATATCTGAAATGGCAGATTCGATCATGTCCGGAAAGATGCTAAAGGATTTTAAGAATCTGGTTCCTGTTATAAGATTAAACCCTCCCAGGGGTGGCTACGAATCAATATTAAAACCATATAAAGAGAAAGGTTCATCTGGCTATCGTGGAAAGGATATAAATAATCTTATTAGAAGAATGCTTGTACCGGGGGTTGATTTAAATGGTAAGAACGAGAACTAAGAAGTTAAGAGGCGGACACTACGGCAGGGGCATGAAGGCAGGCAGAGGCAAGGGTAAAAAAGGCGGAAACGGCATGGCAGGCCTTGGAAAACACAGGTGGGTCTGGCTATTAAAATATGACAGGGATCACTTTGGTGTACACGGATTTAAAAGCCATTCAAAGAAATATGAAAATCCAATAACCCTTGAAGAGCTTGCAAATATATATGACAAGCTAAAGGAGAATGGCTTTGTCCATGATGATGTAATAGATCTTGAAGGTGCAGGATACACAAAGCTTCTTGGAACTGGTGATTTCGATATAAAATCAAGGATAAAAATTGAAAGGGCAACCGAAAAGGCTATAAATAAGCTTTCAGTTCACGGTATAACGATAGAAAATGACGAATGAGATTGAAAGAAATAAGGGTATTGCAATTCCGGTAATATTCGTCTTTGCGCTTTATATACTTGCATTTTACTACTTTGATCACTACACTGGCTTCAAGCTCTTCCTTGTGGCATTGCTTTCATCACCAATATTTTTAATAGCATACCTTGTATTCAGCTATAAGGGCCCAAAACAATCAAAGCTATACGGACTTGAAAACCTAACAGCCAAGCTTCCGGCAATAAAAAAGGCCAAGGGCCATGTTCCATTTAAATATAAATTAATGTGGACAGGCCTTATAGTTATACTTTACTTTGCGCTGACAAACATATACATATATGGTTTAAATGTAAAGGATACAGTTGATGTTTTCGCGGCATTCAGGGCAATATTTGCAGGTGCCTCAGGATCATTAATGGATCTTGGTATAGGCCCTATTGTAACTGCAAGTATAGTTATGCAGCTTTTTGCAGGTGCAAAGATATTTAATCTTGATTTAACAAATCCTGATGATAAGGCAATATATCAGGGTGTTCAGAAGCTGCTTGTTATAATAATGATCTTTGTCGAGGCAATACCGCAGGCTTTTGGATTTTTGGTCCCGGATGCATCCCTGGTGGCAAACATAAATCATGTTGTTCCGGGTTATGGTGAGTTCCTTGCGCAGACAATCATAATATTGCAGTTATTCTTCGGTTCATATCTTGTCTTCCTGATGGATGAGGTTGTTTCAAAGTATGGTATAGGTTCAGGTATATCGCTGTTTATAGCGGCAGATGTATCGGAACAGCTTTTCATAGGAACATTTAACTGGCTGCCATCAACAATAACCTCGCCGCTATCATTGTCAAATCCGCCAGCAGGTGCAATTCCAAAGGCTTTGTATCTCTTCTGGATGGCACCTGGAAGCTATCTGACAAACACCGGCATGGAGCAGATACTTTTTGCGCAGCCAAATCCAATGATAGCATTGCTTGGAACCGTGCTTATATTCTTCATAGTGGCATACTTCCAGAGCAGCAAGATAGAGCTCCCAATAGCACATGAAAGGGTAAGGGGAGCCAGAGGCAGGTATCCATTACAGCTGTTATATGCATCAAACATACCTGTGATACTTGCAACCGCACTTCTTGCAAACATATCAATGTGGACATTATTATTCTGGAAGAGCCCTGTGCTGAGCAGAATACCAATACTTGGCCATGATAAACTGCTTGGAGTTTATCCCACAGCAGCACAGGCCAGTGCCCTTGGTATATCATCCACAACGCCGATTGGTGGCCTTGCATATTATCTGTACACACCGAACGGTCTCTCGGATTGGTTATTCCCAATACTGCAGCCAAGCGTATCACAGAACGTGCTGTTTGGGCACACTCCATTGGAGGAGGTAATACATGTAATAGCATTCCTTGCATTCATGATAATATTCAGTATAATATTCGCGAAGTTCTGGATAGAAACCACAAACATGGGCGCAGGTGCTGTTGCAAAGCAGATACAGTCAAGCGGAATGCAGATACCCGGATTCAGGCGTGATCCAAGGGTTATGGAGCGTGTTCTAAGCAAATACATACCTGCAATAACGGTATTTAGCGGTGCAGTTGTGGGTCTTCTTGCAGCCGCTGCCGATTTAATAGGAACTGTTGGAGATACAAGCGGTACGGGACTGCTGCTTGCAGTTGGTATAGTAATACAGTTCTATGAGGCCATGGGCAGGGAGCAGCTAATGGAGATGCACCCAATAATAAGGCAGTTCTTCGTAGGTGGATAAATGAGGGTGGTAATAGCAGGTGTTGCAGGAGTTGGAAAATCGACAGTGCTCGATATCGTTTCATCAAGGTCAGGCTACACTGTAAAGAACTTTGGAAGTGTCATGCTTGACCTTGCAATTTCATCTAATCTTGTTAAAGACCGTGATGAGATAAGAAAACTCCCTGTGGAAAGGCAGATTGAGCTTCAGCGTTCCGCATCACAAAAGCTTGGAACCATGGATAATATAATAATAGATACACACATGTCAATAAAATCACCCGGTGGTTACCTCCCTGGCTTGCCTGAGTGGGTCCTCCGTGAATTAAATGTTTCATCATACTTTTTAATAGAAGCTGATCCAAAGGAAATTAAAAAAAGAAGGGAAGAGGATCCCACAAGGCACAGGGACGATGATACAATAGATGATATATATGAGCATCAGATGGTAAACAGGCAGTTTGCCATATCATATTCTGTATTCTCGGGTGCCACTGTTAACTTTATAACAAATCCAACAGGGCATCCTGAGCTGGCTGCAGAGAATATTATAAGGAGGCTGGCATAATGGCAACAAGCACATCAGTCCAGGTTCAAAAGCAGATGCAGAAGATGATGATGCTTAACTTTGTCTTCATGTTTGCAGGTCTTGCCCTATTATTCGTAATCAGCGATCCTGGTATAAGGAATCCCCTGGGCAGCGATCTTAACGTTGTTTTCATGCCATTGCTTGGTTTTAACTATGCATTTCCAATAATAACCATTGTTTTAACAGGTATAGTCATAGGATTACTGGCATCAATACCAAGATACTTTTTCACTGACTGGGTCAAGATGGGAAAGGCGCAGATGGTATCAAAGGCATACAGCAAGGCAATGAGAGAGGCAATGCGTGAGGGTGACAATGTAAGGGTCAAAAAATTGCAGAAGATGCAGATGGAGCGCCAGGCTGACCAGATGGTCGTTCAAATGAACACAATGAAGCCACTGTTCGTCATGGAGATCTTCTTCTTTTTGATTATAATATGGATCTATGTATTCATATTATCGCTTAAATACCAGTACGTTTCAATGCCATGGGACTATAACCTAAATATAGTAACAACGCACGCATGGCTCTTCCCACTGTGGATCGTAATGTACATGATAGCAGACATAGTCGTTGGTTACTTTGTAACAATGATAATGAAGTACTTCGATTTCAGCTTCAAGCTTAAGAAGATTGAGAGAAACGTAATAGAGAAAGCTGATTGAGATGCGTATAACAATAAGCGGCAAAAGCGGCTCAGGAAAGACTACAGTTGGCCGTTTACTTGCCGATAAATTACATTATTCATTTATTTCCGGTGGTTACTTCTTCAGGAAAAAGGCAGAGGAATTTAATATGAACCTTCTGGAATTTAATAAATACAGTGAGTCGCATCCGGAGATTGACTATGAGCAGGATAAAATGCTTTTAAATTTTCTTAAAAATAATGATAATATAGTTTTAGAATCAAGGTTATCATCATACATTGCATATACAAACAATATTGAAGCATTTAAGATTTATTTATACGCCTCAGATGATATTCGTTACAAAAGGTTAATGGAAAGGGATAAAACAGACATTTTAACATTAAATGAAAGATACAGGTCAGAGATTTTAAGGTACATGGAGTTCTATGGTATAGATTACAATAATTATATTTATTATGATATTATAATAGACACAGATAAAAAATCACCAGATGAGATTGTTAATGATATTATTGAATTCAAAAAGATAAAATGCAGGTAAACAATACAAAATAAATGAGTAATTTAAATGGTTTCATTGTTGTAGACAAGCCGAAGGGGCCCACGAGCCATCAGATAGATTCATGGATTAGAGATATCACTGGTGAGCCCAGGGTAGGTCATATAGGCACACTGGATCCTGGAGTTTCCGGAGTGCTTGTCATGGCCCTGGGCAAGGCCACAAAGTTAATAGACATAGTTCACAGGGAATCAAAGGAATACGTCTCAGTTTTAAGAACATACGATAAATATGACTATGATTCCATAAAAAGTGTTTTTAAGGAATTCACCGGTAAAATATACCAGATACCCCCTGTAAGATCCGCGGTTTCCAGGGAACTCCGCATAAGGGAAATTTACAATCTTGAACTGCTTGAAATGGATGAGAAACTCGTCCTTTTTAAGGTTTGCTGCGAATCCGGAACATATATAAGAACACTGTGCACAGATATAGGTTATGTTCTTGGTTCCGGAGGCCAGATGGCGGAGCTCAGGAGAACAAGAACCGGCCCATTCGATGAATCCATGTGCCATACACTGCAGGAGGTAAGTGATGCATTTAAATTAAAAAGCATGGGAAACGAAAAATTATTTAAAAATATATTTATACCAATGGATTTCATATTTATTAAATACCCAAAGGTCATTGTAAAGGAAACGGCATTAAAAAACATAGCACATGGTTCTGATATATACCCTGCAGGCATACATGCAATTACCGGCAGTCCAAAAAAGGGGGACGTGGTTGCAGTTTACACCGAGAAAAATGAGCTTATTGCCACTGGTACAATGATGGTAAATGCCGATGAAATATATGATCTTAAGGTAATTGATATTGATAATGTCTTGATAGAAACCGGTGATAATGATGGAAAAGATTCTTTGGTACGGAAAGATAATAGATGGAAAGATATACCTGTTCAAAAACCTGAGAGAAAACTACATGGCAATCTTCAGGGATCTCAGGAATGGAAGGATACCGGAAACAGAGGAAATCCCAAGCGGGGAGGTACCGGATCTAAGGGATTTTCTTCTGGATTTCGAAAGAGAAAGGCTAAAAGATGAATTCTCAGGTGACCAGTATTTAATAAAGCTATATTCGATAAAAAAGGAAATAAATGAGATAATAAACCTGTACCTTGAAAAATTGATACCTTTCTTTCAAATGCTTGATGTTAAATACAGTAAGGATCCATGCACCTTCTTCAAATCAATATCAGGAAACGAGATAGAAAACTCACTTGGATCATTTGGCAGCTCATTATGTGATTTCAGGACATATCTTGATGATTACATAAAGAAGAAAATGCAGGATTACATGCCAAATACAATGTCATTGCTTGGTTACGATTTAACAATGGAGTACCTTGTCAGAAGCGGCGGCTTGAAGAATCTCATTAAATATCCTGCAAGCACACTTCAAATTTTGGGTGCAGAGAAATCGTTTTTCAGATTTTACGGCACGGGAAAAACCCCAAAGCATGGAATCATATTTAACTATCCAGGTCTTGCATCACTGCCTGCAAAATCTCGTGGAAAGCTTGCAAGAATAATATGCAACAAGCTTGCGATAACATTAAAGATGGACTATTATAAAACAGGGAATAATTTGAACTACAAGGATTTAATAGATAAAAAGATGGCAGAGCTAAAAAAATTAAGATAATGGAACATACTCTGGATAGATACCTGTTAAACAGCTAATGCATATGCTTTTTATTCCTATGGCCTGTTTAAGACCATCTATTGACAGGTACGCCAGGGAATCCGCACCTATCTCATTTTTTATACTTTCTATTGTTTTATTTGCAGCTATGAATTCATTCTTTGTCTTCATATCAACACCATAGAAGCATGGTGCGGTTATCGGCGGGGAGCTTATTCTAACATGAACCTCACTGGCCCCGGCATCCCTGACAATTTTAACTATGTATTTCATTGTATTTCCACGTACTATGCTGTCATCAACAAGGACTATCCTTTTATTTGATATTTCTGATTTTATTGCATTCAATTTTATCTTTATTGCTGCAAGCCTGCTTTTTTGATCGGGCATTATAAATGTCCTTTCTGAATATCTGTTCTTTATAAGACCCTCGCTGTATGGTATTCCCGTGGCCTTTGAAAAGCCAAGCGCCTGGGCCCTTCCAGAGTCCGGAACAGGAACAACGACATCGGCATCAACAGGCGATTCAACGGCAAGCCTCATGCCCATCCTGACCCTGGCCTGAAAGACCTCTATATTGTCTATTATGCTGTCAGGTCTGGCAAAGTAAACGTATTCAAACATGCAGTGTGAGACGTCACCATCTAATTTAAAAATGGTTTTGTAAGAATTGTTAAAAACCTCTATAACCTCACCGGGTTCAACATTTTTTATTGTCTCTCCAGATAATGCATCAATGGCACAGGTCTCTGATGCTATTATATAACCATTAAATGTTCTGCCAAGGACCAGGGGCCTAAAACCAAACTTATCCCTTATGGCATAAAGCCTGTCATTTATCATTAATACTGCAGCATATGCGCCCTTTAAACGCTCCATGCCCCTTTTAATACCCTCATTGATTCCATATCTTGATATCTCCTTGACAAATTCTATTAACATTACCTCTGTATCACTGGAGCTTGTGAAGATGTATCCATCATGCTTTAATTCCTCCCTTAGTTCATGCTCATTTGTTATCTCACCATTATGTGTTATGCCTATGTATCCAAGGGAGCATGATATAACAAAAGGACCTGCATTTTCTATGCCCTTTGATCCCGAGGTTGAATACCTGTTATGGCCTATACCAACAATTCCAGGCATTGGATCGGCATTTTTAAAAACCTCACTGACAAGACCCATGCCCTTTTTAACGTGGATCTTTCCATCGTATGTTATTATTCCAGAGCTCTCCTGGCCGCGATGCTGCAATGACCTGAGACCGGCTATAATACTTGAATATACGCCGTCGCCGGAAAAGCCGATGACGGCACAATCCTCATTTACTTTTTGCCCAGTTGTAATGTCTGATTCTTGGGGCTGGGAATCCACAGTATGAGCACCTCTTTTCCCTTACATGGTATGAGTTATGCCCGCACCTCCTGCATCTTATGTGTACCTTTTTATTGTTCATTTTTCCCATTGATGGTGTTCCTGTCGTCATTTTTAATCACTCCTTGAAGGTGAAACAAATATTATATTATCTCCTCTTACAAGCATCTTCTCAAAAACACCCTTGTTCTCGCCATTTATCGTCTCTGAAACGTTTGAAAGAACAACATTCATGTATATATCATAGCCCTCAAGTGTTCCAGAGTACGTTCTGTTTCCCTTTACATCGACCATGATATTTTTCTCCAGTGAATTCTTCAACACGTCCATGGGTTTTGAAACATAAGCTGTTTTATTAGCCATAATATCCAGGCTCTCATTATAAGATTATATATAACCTTTACTGAGAGTATTGACATTTTACAGATCATTTTAAATGAGGCTGACCGGCCTGGATCCATGGTTAATTATCTTTTTATTTCCATGGATAAATAATTACGTGGTCAAATACAAATCAGAAATTGACAGGTTATTGCCGCAAATAATTTAATTACAATAATTTTTCTTTTTATTATTAATTTTCCAATAAACATTTACGAACATCTGTTCGAAAAATATTTATCCAATCCGGTCATAATTATCCATGGACGTCCTAATTGTAATAGATATGCTAAACGATTTTATCCACGGTGCACTTAAAACAGATGAGGCATTGAAAACCGTTGGGCCAGCATCAAGGGTTGTAGAGATCTTTCATAATAAAAATCTTCCTGTGATATACGCATGTGATTCACATAATAAATACGATTTTGAGATGAAATTATGGGGAGAGCATGCCATGAAGAATAGCTGGGGATCAAAAATAATAGATGAATTAAAGTTAAATCCAGGTGATTTTATAATAGAAAAGCATTTTTACAGTGCCTTCCATGATACAAACCTTGATGCAATATTAAATTATTTAAATGCGGGGCGCCTCTTTTTAATAGGCCTTGATGCAGATATATGCGTGAGGCACACAACAGCAGATGCATTCTACCTTGGTTATGAAACGATAATTATTAAAGATGCTGTTGCAGCAAGGATAGATAAAAACTGGGAGGATTACTACAAAAGGGTTTACGGCTCTAAAATAATAACATTGAATGACCTTGAGGAATCAATAAAAAACTAGAAGTCCCGGCTTCCGGATTCGAACCAGAGACCTACGGATATCTGCGTTTGCAGAGACATCTCTACAGTCCGTCGCTCTACCAACTGAGCTAAGCCGGGACAAATACCAGATTTAAACATAGAATATAAATTTTAACATTCTTAAAATAAGGAAAGATTAATAAATAATATGTTATATATAAATATGGATTTCTCGGATGTTGCATCATACTTCTCAAGGATGGAGGAAACAACAAAACGTTTGGAATTAACATCAATACTTGCTGAGCTTTTTAAAAGATCAGGTGATGATTTAAAAAAGCTTGTCTATCTTGTACAGGGCAAGCTAATGCCGGATTACTTGGGCATAGAGCTTGGGCTTTCAGACAAATTGATAATAAAATCGCTTTCAAAGGCGTCGGGCAGATCAGAAGAGGATATAAACAGGATCTTCTCGAGGCTTGGCGATCTTGGCTCCACAGCAGAGGAAATAAGCTCATCTGGAATTCAAAGGCCACTTCTAAAGGAAAGTTTAACAGTCGATTATGTTTACAACCAGCTTATTAAGATCTCAGGTTATACAGGTCACGGAAGCATAAAGACAAAGATGGATGCATACATAGATCTTTTAATAAACTCGGGACCCATGGAGATAAAATACATAACAAGGATAATAACTGGAAAATTAAGGCTTGGCGTTGCAGATTCAACAATACTTGATGGCTTAATAGAGGCATTTTCAGAGAAAAAATACGCAGATGATATAGAAACAGCGTATAATTTTCACCCGGATCTTGGCTACATTGCAGAGAACCTAATGATGGGAAATATAAATGAACTTTTAAATGCCGGTCCGGTTCCATTAATACCATTTAAGGTCATGCTGGCAGAGAGGCTTCAATCAATTTCTGATATAAGAAATAAGATGGGGCACAATGCATCATATGAATATAAATACGATGGCCTCAGGACACAGCTGCACTTCCTTAAAGGCGGGATAAAGATATTTTCCAGGGGTCTTGAGGAAACGACATCAAGCTTTCCTGACATTGTTCAAAATTTTAAGTCATATTATTCATTTGATTCGTGTATAATAGATGGTGAATCAGTGCCATACAATCCGGAAACAGGTGAATTATATCCATTTCAAATGGTTTCAAAGCGTCGTGGGAGAAAATATGAACTAACAGAAAAAACCAGGGAGGTGCCAATTGTCATGTTTATATTTGATATATTATATTTAAACGGTAAATCCCTTGTTAATCTGCCATATCCTGAAAGGAGATCAATACTGGAGAAGAATTTTAAGGAAAACGAGTACTTTAAGCTTGCAAAAAGAATAGTTTCAGATGATGAACACGATATAATGAAATTCTTTGAAAGATCAATAGAGGAGGGCTGTGAGGGTATAGTTGCAAAGAGTAACGGCATAGATTCAATATACAGGGCAGGTGCCAGGGGCTGGTTATGGATAAAGTTTAAGAGGGACTACCAGAGTGAGCTTTCTGACTCCCTGGATCTGGTTGTTGTTGGTGCATTCGACGGCCATGGACGTAGAAAGGGAACATTTGGGGCTCTTTTGCTGGCATGCTATAACAGCAAAGATGACACATTTGAAACGGTATGCAAGCTTGGCTCGGGCTTTACAGACGAAATGCTATCTGAAATGCCAAGGCTCCTTGGGGACAAAATCGTTGAAAAGAAGCCTGCAAGGGTGAACTCATCAATGGAACCGGATCACTGGATATATCCATCACTTGTTCTTGAGATACGCGGTGCTGAAATAACAGTTAGCCCTGTTCATACCTGTGCAATGAACATCATAGAAAAGGGCTCTGGCCTTGCATTAAGGTTTCCAAGGTTAATAAAGCCAAGGGATGATAAAAAGCCAGAGGATGCAACAACAACAAATGAGATTATAGAAATGTATAAGGCACAGAAAAAGGTTATTGAGAAGAGTTAAATTTACTCTTCATCATCATATTTTCTAAAATTCCTGTTTCTGTAATTGTTATTTTTCCTGTAATTATTGTTTCTGTAATTGTACTGGTTTTCGTACTCCTTCTCACTCATGTCAAGATCTTCATTTGCCTCTATTTCATCATCTGTCTGAGAAAGGGAACCGTATTTTCCAACGTTTAATCTCATGTGACCTCTTAGTAATGAAACGTAACCGTTGTCTATTCTCAATGCCACAGCATCCTTTACATTATCTGCCTGTTCATTCCAGAGCGTTAATGTAATCTTTCCTGTGTCATCTGCTATAACAACCTCTGTTACCGCCTTGTCCTCTCCAAATCTTGTCTTAATCTCCTTTGGCTCACTCACTGACACTACCTTCCCAACAACGTTTACACGCCTTGAAGAAGGGTTTAGATCCTTTATCTTGGTTATTTCTTCCATTCTCTTACTTCCTTTAAAAGCAAGTAGATATTTTTATTTAGTATTTAAAGGTATCTGGTATGAATTCTTAACTTCAAAATTGGTATTGTTAAAACAATCATCGATGTCAATGATATAAATATAAACGGTATATAAAATGAATGATAAATTGAATATAAAAAACCTATAATGATTGGCGATATTGTTCCGCCAACCTGGGAGCTGAAGTTTATTATTCCGCTTGATGATGCTATGTTTTTATCACCGCCACTGAAATCAGAGGCCATTCCCATGGATGGTCCTGCATAGATGCCGTACATAATTCCGGTGAAAAATGATAGCAAAAATATGTATTTTTTTAGATAATTCAAAAACATTATAATAAAATCCATAATAATAACTGGTATTATCGATAAAATTGATTTATTGATACCGAGTCTTGACGATATAATACCGCCTATGGGTGATGTTATTAGGCCCCCTGAGGCGGGAATCCATGCATATATGTATGCATTTTTATAATTTACAATACCAGTGTATACTATAAACGTTGTAAAGATTGCTGCAAAGCCAATATATGAAAAACCTGCTGAAAATCTTATCAATGCAACGTATACTATATTTCTATCTATCCTGCCCGGCGGTCTTTTAAAATCTTTATAATTCATAAAAAGTATGTTTAATATTAATGCAATGATTAACAGGATCATTATAAAATAGAAGGAAAAATCAAAGCTTATATCAAAGGTTCTTAATACAAGGTATTCACCCAGTGAGGCGCCTATAAAGAATCCCGTCTGATATATTCCCACGCTTTCCGCTCTTTTCTTTAATTCACTTGCTGCCTGAACAATTGCGGTATCAGACACATAAACCATGGCCGATGCGGCCCCAATAAATACCTGTATCAAAAAATAGCATAAATACGATCTAAAAAAGTAAAATCCGGTGAATAATAAAACCATTGCAAAAAATGATAATCTTGCGGATAATGAAATTCCAATTCTGTCTGCAATTATGCCTGATGGTATCTGCATAAATGTATATCCTATCCAGTATGCCGTTACAAGAAGCGATCCAAGGTATACATTTATATTAAGATTTGATATAATAAATGGTAGAAGAACAGGCACAAAGAAGCGGAGCGTGGAATTCATTATAAATGAAACAAGTGCAGTTCCTATGATATTAATCTTCATACAGGGCTGCCGCCATGCTTGAATAAACACCAATATCGCTTCCAAACCTTGATGGTAGTATTTTCATATCGTTTATTGAGAACTTTCTGAATTTTTTATATAGTAATGGATAAAACTCATTGTACCTGTATGTAAAGACACCGCCTATAACCGCCATTTCAAATGCAAAGGTGTTTGCAAGGAATGCAAGCAGATACCCAAGATGCTCCATGGATTTTCTTACAGCGTATTTCTCACCGTATATTTTTGCCATGTCGTTTAAACCGCTGCCGCTGCATATGTAATCATAGTTTAGCCCTGATTTAATGGATAATTTATTATAGCCTATCTCAAGGCTTTTATCATTTATGTAAGGTCTTCCATTTATTATAAAACCTGCCCCAAAACCGGTGCCAAAGGTCATAAATGTCATGTTCCTTGAATTAATGCCATTACCCCATCTCCACTCTGCTATTGTTGAAGATAATGCATCATGCATGATGTTTACAGGTACATTAAACCTTTTTTCAAGTATACTCTTTAAATTAACATGCCAGAATCCAGGCAGGTGTGGTGGTTCAAGTATGATTCCATTTTTATAATCAAGCGGGCCTCCTATGCTGACGCCGATTCTATCTATATTATAATTTAAAATCCAGGAATCTATTATATCTGAGGCCGCGTTTATTTCATCCTTGTAACTATTGGCATAGCTCCTGAACTTATTTACAGAAATAATCTTTATATTATCATTGTATTCCACAAGTACAAGTGATGTGTTTGTTCCACCTATGTCAAATCCTATAAAATACATTGATAAAAAATGCCAATGATTATTATAAGCTTTTTACATTAATAAAAGTATTTAAATAATTCGTGTATTTATTTCCATGGATATAAATTCTTACATAGAAGATGATATAAACATGCTTAAATCGATTGATATTAAAGCAATAACAAGAATTGCAGATTTAATAATAAAAACCATTGAAAACAATGGCAAAATAATATCATTTGGAAACGGCGGCTCATCTGCAGATGCCGATCATTTAACAGCGGAGCTCAATGGGCATTTTTTAAGATCACGGTCGGCCCTACCTGCAATATCCCTGTCCAATGGATCAGTAATAACGGCCATATCAAATGATTACGGCTATGAAAATGTATTTTCAAGGCAGATCGAGGCCTTATGCAACGAAAATGACTGTGTAATAGGAATAACAACGTCAGGAAGATCAATAAATGTAATAAATGCATTGAAAAAGGCCAGGGATAAAAATGCAATCACAATTGCAATGACAGGTTCAAACCATGAGCTTTTAAAAAACATATGCAATGAAGTAATATATGTAAATTCAGACAAAACGCCAAACATCCAGGATATTCATACAGCGATTATACATATTATATCATATATTATAGATGAGCATTTTTATTAATTTATAATCTTTTTATTGACTTGTATACATTATCCGCCCAGGGTATTACCTCCCTGAAAAACGATGGTCCATGATGTGCAAAGAAGTCGAGCTTGCCCGGGGTTATGAAAACGTTTCCATTTCTGACTGCACTTATATTATGCCAGTCCCTGTCATTTATAATTTTTTCCATATCCTTTTCATTGAAATCACGGTACATCTTATGTTCATATATTATAACGTCTGGATCCATGGTTTTAACAAATTCAAAATCGGGATAAAGCCATTCAGCATCGTATTTCATGTATATGGTTTCAAAGCCAAGAAAATAAAGTGCATCCGTAATATAGCTCATGGAGCCAAAGGTTACCGGGCCCCCAAGATCCATTTCAAAGTATGTTTTTATCTTTCCATCATTTATTTTTATATTTTTACTTAATGAGGAAACGAGATCCCTTGCCTCCTTTTTTCTGTTAACAACTATGCCTATCCTGTTGATCATATCAAGTATGCCAAACATTGAAGATGGTAGTTCAAACATATAGGTTTTGAACTTATCATTTAATTTATTGTAAAGTATTTCCTGGTAACCGCCAATTGTTAATATAATATCTGGTTTCAATTCCTCAAGGACATCAATTCTTGTCGTTGAATAACTTGCAAGCTTCCTCTTGTTTTTTGCACCCTCTGGTCTTGCACAGAATGCGGAATCAGCTATGATGTTATCGCCAAGGCCAAGGTCGAAAAGCGTTTCGGTAACAGCAGGGCTGAATGAAACAATTCTTTTTAAATCATCATTTAAAATTATCTCGGAGCCGTTTTCCATCTTTAATTTTCTCATTAAAAAATGATGTTATCCTTGTTTAAAAAGTATTCTTAAACCTTTCAACGAAGTATGGCAGGGAAAACTCGTACCTCTTGCTGTTGCCAAAGTGCCCGCCATTGAACTCCAGGTAGCAGTGTTCTATGTTATTCTTTAAAAGCTTGCTGTGCATTGTTCTAAGCCCTATGAATAAATTGTACTCATCCTTTAGGCCAACGTCCATGTATATTGAAAGCCTTCTAAGCTCATTTAGATATTTTTCTATATTCTTTGCCGGATCGTAATAAATCCATCTGTTCCAGACATCGTTTTTAAAAGATCCGTTCTCATTATCAAATGGAAGATCAAAACCATGATCATTGTAAGAATAAAATGCGGACATGCCTATTATGTTTAATGTTCTTATTTCATCATCGCTTATATCAGATTTGCCTGATGTTTCAGATATAAAATCATCTATTGATTTATCCCTTAGATATTTATAGGCAACCGGTATATCTGGTATGTAAACGTACTCAAAGCAGCTATCACCAAAATGATCTGCAAAACCGTTTATTATATCACTGTGCCTAACGGCAAGGTTGTATGCACCGAAGCCGCCGGAGGATTTCCCGAATAAAACGGTCTTATCTGTATGAAACATTTCAGATACCTCTGGTATTATCTCATTGATTATGAAATCCTCGTAGTTACCAACCTCAGGAGAATTCATGTACTGGTTAACATGAAATCTTGTTGAGAAATCTGGATTTATAATTACCGAATTCTCAATTTTCCCATTTTTGTAAAGCTTTGTTATTATCTCTGAAAACCTGTTGTTTAATTTAGGCGTTCCGTTAAGGCCTGCAAGCTCTATAAAAAGTATTCCATGATCAACATGATCCGGGTAAAAAACCAGTATATCCCTCTCATCGCTATCATTTAATTTATTACCTTTTAATGCCCTGCTTTTTATTCTTATCATTTTTTTATTTAACATTTTAATGGTAAATTGCAAAATTGGATATACAATTTATCATTAAATACCCATTATTTCTATTATTTTATCTATTTCTTCCGGATATTTTATTCCATCCATGAATTCCCTGTTTGTGGTATTTATAATGAAATCATATCCGTACTTTTTATATTCGGCATCTCCAAGCAGTAGAAATCTTGTTGAATCCCTGTAATCCCTGAAACCCTCAATAAAAACAATGTCGCCATCGTTTATGATATTTTTTATATCATATCTTTTTCTTTCCATCCTGTATGTTCTTGTTGGAGTCAGTCCATAGGTTATGTATGCGCCTGCACTTTCCATCCTCCATGTATCTTTGCCATTAAAATCCAATGATATGTTGTCATGTATATTTTTTATATATACTATTTTATATTTGTCTGAAAATCTTGAGATTAAATCATATATCAACGTTGTTTTTCCGGAGCCAGAAGATCCAAAAAATGAGTAAACCTTCATGGAGAAAAATAGCATCATTAAATAAAAATTTAGAGACTTTTGTAATAATTATAAATTTTAAATTAAAATTTTTTAGAGGCATATAAATTTAAACAATTAATACTATTTATTAAATATTAATTATTAAATAAAAAATGATGCTTATATATAAAACATTAATTATATGCCAATGCTTGCCCATGCTATAAAGGTCGAAAAACATGATATAAAGACGCTTAAGAGAATAGAGAGATCAGGCATTGTAAACAGGGATCTGGTTTATGATCACGATGAAGATTACATCTATGTTCCAGTTATAAAAAATATAGATGGTTCAATAAGTCATGATTTCAAGGAGAAGAACAGCATAAAAACCATGTTAAAAAATGAGATGGAACGAAATGGAATAAAGAATTATCCTGAAAAATGGGTGAGAATAGGCTCATCAATAATAATAAAAAATACCAGGCATGAGAAAATTATTGGAAGCATACTTGCAGAAATACTTAATGTTTCCTCAGTTTACATGGAAACAGGCAGGATCCATGGCGATCTTAGAAAACCATCGTTAAAGTTGATATATGGCAGTGGTGGTGAGACATTACATCTTGAAAATGGCGTTAAATATCTATTAGATCCTGAGAAGGTGATGTTCTCACCTGGAAATATAAATGAAAGATCAAATATATACGAAGACCTGAATGGCAAGGTTTTTATGGATATGTTTGCCGGCATAGGATATTTTTCCATTCCAGCATTAAAATATAAAAGGCCTTCAGGCGCAATACTATGCGATATAAATCCTGAGGCCATAAAATTTTTAAAGAGAAATATTGAAATTAACAATATAAAAACCAGAGTAGAGATATTCAACTGCGATTCCAGGTTAATATCATCGAAAATAAAGGCAGATTATATAATGATGGGTAATTTTAAATCAATAGAATTTCTTCCGCATGCGCTATCTCATATAAAAAACAATGGTAAAATATCAATGCATTACCTAACAGATAAGAATTATATTAAAAATTCGTATGAACCAATAATTAAAAAGGCAAGAAGTTATGGATATAATCTCACTTTGTATGATTATCACAGGGTAAAATCTGTATCCCCATTTTTTTATCACGTTAACGCAAGGTTTAATATATCAAAGATATAAAAAGTCTGCATGATACTACTCCAATAAAAAAAATTAATATACCATATTTTATATAGTTAATATATATGAATACGTACCTTATCATAAGGAAGATAATACAGGATATATCATTAGTTCTGTTCGTCCTGGTGGTTCTTTACGTGCTATTCAGGGCCATTGGTAACCCTGCATTAATACTTCTGCATGGATTAAAGCATCCATCACCAGGTGAGTTAAAAATTATTGAGGCGGAGTTAGGTCCACTGGCCGGTCCTATCAATTTCCATGATTTTTTGATATATCTTGGCGATATGTTAACATTTCACTTTGGCAAATCTGTTTACAGCCAGGAATCAGTTGCACTTGAGGTTGAATCTGCACTTCCATACACATTATTACTGTTCGGTATAGCAGCAGTTATATCATTTATCATAGGCATACCTGCCGGCATAGCAACATCCTTCTTAAGGGGCAAAAAATCAGAGACGGGCCTAATAACAACAGCAACGATCCTTAACTCAATACCGTTCTTTGTTCTTGCAATACTGGTCTTTGTTTACTTTGCAGGTTATTATCACATCTTTCCATTAAGGGCGGTTTTCCCGATAACAGATATAACGCATCCAACACTTGCAGGTCTTAGCAATGCCTTTTATCATCTTGTTATGCCTATTACCGTGCTTGCGGTAATAGAGATCATGGGCCATTTATTAACGACAAGGGCTGCCATGGTTTCTGTTCTTGGAGAGGATTTCATAACAACGGCCCGCGCCAAGGGCGTCAAGGAAGGAGATATAATGTTCCATCATGCTGCAAGAAATGCCATGGTACCAATATCAACCAGAATGGCCCTTGAATTTGCGTTTCTTATGAGCGGTGCAGTCATAGTTGAGGTTATATTTACGCTGCCTGGGATGGGCACATTGCTCTATGATGCGGCAATAAAGGATAATATAACCGTGGCCCAGGGAGCATTATTTGTTATAACATTAGTTGTTATACTTGCCTACTCTCTTGTTGATTTTATACATGCATGGATAGATCCAAGAATAAAGGTGTAATTATGGCCGAGGAAAGTTACAGAAAAAAGAGGTTAAAGTTCAGGATTGCGCAGTTTAAAAAACAGTGGAATATTTTTTATAAATCTGTATACGGCAGGGTTGGATTTTATATACTTGTTGGATTCATAGTTATAACTGTACTATCTCCATTGATAATACAGCATAGCGACCCTGTTACATACATAGCTCCTCCTGAGGATTTTTATGTTGCGTCAAATCAGTTAACATCGCATCTCTCTTTTAATCCGGAGGTATCAGGCTCATTGATGAAATTAACAGCAACATCATCAACACCAGAGGGCAGCTATCTGGTTTTTGGTGCTGGCCATACCGGAACATCGTATGCTCTATACGGCCTCTCGGTTAACAATGGCAGGGAATACAAACTTTTTAACATCTCATCGGCGCCGCTGGGCCTAAGGGCATTCACCGTTGGGGATTATAATAAATATGCAATAGCCGGTGTTCTATCATTAAATACATATTTACTTGTTTATACAAACAATGATGTTTACATAGCAAAGATAAACTGGTCAGGATCAAGCTACGGCTCAGGAACACCAAGCGCATCGGTTTCAACAATACACGAAAAGAATATAATATACTCAACAACAAGCGCAATGTCATATCACGAGAGCTATTCAGGAATTCCAAATTTCAATGAAATATGCAATCCTGCATATATATTTACAGTAAACAATAATGGAACATATCATTTAAATGAGTACACGCTAACAGGTTCAATGGTATGGTCAAAACCAATTAATAACCTAAATAATCCACATTTCATATACTATGGCTCACTTCTTGGCAATTCAAATGCATACAATGATGGTGGTATTATAATATCATCAGGTAACAGAATCATGTTTTACAGTGTTAACGGCACGGAAATCTATAATAAAACAGTTCCTGTTAATGTTTCAGGAATGTACATCCCTTTAGCCTACAATGAAGGCCTTAATAAATATAATTCATTATTCTTCTATGGCAATAACAGCGTTTACTCATTAAATCTTGTGAATTTCACATTAGGCAGTGTATTTAAGGGCAATTCTAAAATCACGGGAGTTTCATCAACGGCCGGAGAATCAGGATTTCCATCGACCTTTGTGGTCACAACATCAAAGAACATATATCTTCTATCAGGTCCTGGAAGAATTCAAAGAACCGTGGCATCACCATTTTATATAAGTGGAATAGTTCCTGATTATGGTTCAAGCACATTTCTATTATATGATAACTCAACCGGTGACTTTGTTTACATGGAGTATTTATCAAGCAAGGATCCATTTGGCTGGGGCCTTGATCTAAAGGAAAAGATATCCAATCCTGAGTTCCTGCTTAATTCAAAGACAGCAGGTGAATCAATAGCCTTTGTATCATCATCGAATTTCTATTTATATTCAACTGCAGGTAAGGATATAAATCCATTACCGCCAACATTTCATACTTTATCAGGCAATTCATTCCCGCTGGGAACAAACTCAGAGGGCAATGATGTCTGGTCATTATTCATCGGAAGCTTTCCAATAGATCTTGAGGTTGGCTTCGTTGTTGGCATAGCAATATTAATAATAGCCGCAATAATATCAATGTTTATAGGCTATTTCTCAGGAATGGTGAGTGCGGTCATAGAAACAATAACACTTGCAATATACCTTATACCAGGGCTGCCATTTCTTATAGTAATGGCAAAGATTCTTGGCCCAAGCATTCCAAACATTATATTAATACTTACATTCCTTGGATGGGAATTTGCAACTTTTACATTGATAGGTGTTGTCCGTGGTATAAAATCAAGGACGTTTGTTGATGCAGCAAAGGTTTCAGGTGCAAGCACAATGCAGATATTAAGAAGGCATATGTTTCCCAACATGGGTCCGCTGCTCGTTTATATAACAGCAATAAACATCGGCGGTGCTGTTGGCTCAGTTTCAACACTGGAGATCCTTGGACTTGCACCTTTAACGGTTCCAACATGGGGTGGAATGCTAAGCGGTTTCTACTCAGATTTCTTTGATCTTGCCATAGCGCCATGGTGGTTTATACCACCAATAGTTGCAATTACGCTTTTTATAATGGCATTTATATTTATAGCCAGGGGTCTTGATGAGGTTGTTAATCCCAGGGTCGGTGGTAGAAGATGATCGAAATAGAAAAAGAAAAGCAAAATGGGGAATCAATACTAAGCATTAAAAACTTCTCTGTTAATTTTGATACCTATGACGGCACGGTTCATGCACTTGATGATATAAACATAGAGCTTGTTGAGGGTGAGAGCCTTGGCATACTTGGTGAATCCGGCTCAGGTAAGAGCACCCTGGCAACTGCCATAATGGGCTTATTACCATCAAATGCACATGTTAGTGGTAGCATATCATTTAGGGGCAATGAGTACATAAATTCTACAACTGTAAACCCACCAAGGAAAAAACTATCAAGATCGCAGATAAAAATGCTTAGTATAAACCTAAGAAACATGCGCTGGAAGAATATATCAATGGTCTTCCAGGGCGCAATGAACTCTTTCAATCCTGTTTATACAATAGAAAAGCAGATCAAGGAGGTTTACAAAATACATACAGATCTTAGCGATGATGAGATAGATAAAAGAGTTGTTGAGACAATAAAATATGCAGGTTTAAATCCTGCTGTTCTGAAGGCATATCCACATGAATTATCAGGTGGAATGAAGCAGCGTGCGGTTATAGCCATGGCACTTGCATTGAACCCAGATATAGTGATAGCCGATGAGCCAACAACAGGTCTTGACGTTATAACACAGGCAGAAATTATAAGCCAGTTAAAAAAACTAAAGAGCGAGGGAAAAATAAAAAATTTAATAATAATATCACATGATATTGGTGTTATATCCCAGCTTGCAGACCACGTTGCCGTTCTTTATGCAGGAAAAATAATGGAGTACGGTACCGCACGTGATATATACATAAATTCGAGGAATCCATATTCAATAGAGCTTTTGAGGAGCTA
Organism: Picrophilus oshimae DSM 9789; assembly: GCF_900176435.1. Lineage (NCBI taxonomy): Archaea > Methanobacteriati > Thermoplasmatota > Thermoplasmata > Thermoplasmatales > Picrophilaceae > Picrophilus > Picrophilus oshimae. The sequence goes on along the minus strand of NZ_FWYE01000001.1, from coordinate 273,814 downwards.
CCCAAGCATTAAAAATGCAAGGAAAACGGTTCATGGAATACCCGGAAGCCTTCCGGATCCAATCAATGTTCCGAAGGGCTGCCGCTTCTATGAACGCTGCCCATACAGCAGTGATGTGTGCGGTCAATCAGAGCCACCCATTGTAACAATTGATGATGTGCATTACAGCAGGTGTTTCTTTGCAAACGAATTGAAAAAGCACGAATCAAATATAAATGAAGATTATGAAAACAATATTAAATTCGGGGAAGACGTATTAAATGTAAATGACCTTGTTACATACTTCTCATTGAAAAAATCATTATCAGGCAAGCTGTTCTCAAGAAATGATCTATTTGTCAGGGCGGTTGATCATGTCTCTATAAATATAAGACAGGGCGAAATTCTTGGAATAGTTGGTGAATCCGGCTCAGGGAAAACAACGTTTGCAAGGACAATAATAGATTTAATAAAACCAACAGCCGGTGATATAGTATATATCTTCGATAATAAAAAGATAGATATAACAAAGATTGAAAATAAAGATGATTATTCATTATTTAGAAGAAGTACCCAGATGATCTTCCAGGACCCATACGATTCATTAAATCCAAAGATGACCGTTTTTGATATTATATCAGAACCAATAATAGCGCACAGGATAACAAAGGATCCAGATGAAATGGTCAAAATGGTGAAAAATATATTGAAAACGGTATCACTGACGCCACCGGAAAATTACCTTGAAAGGTATCCTCATGAACTATCAGGCGGTGAAAGGCAGAGGGTTGCAACGGCACGCGCACTGGTTCTTGGCGGGGTTAAATTCCTTGTTGCAGATGAGCCAACATCAATGCTGGATGTCTCGTTAAGGGCAGGATTCATGAATCTTTTAAAGGAGATAAGGAACAAAACAAATCTGTCAGTGCTTTACATTTCACACGACATTGCATCTGTTTATTATCTATCGGATTACATAATGGTTATGTACCTTGGTGTTGCCGTTGAATATGGAAAGGCCAGTGATATAATAAACAATCCGGAGCATCCATACACAAGGGCACTTATAAGGGCAGTTCCTGTACCAACACCAGACTGGAATCCAGGAAACATCGGCATCATGGGTGAGATAGGCAATGCAATCAATGTTCCGAAGGGCTGCCGCTTCTATGAAAGATGTTTGTACCGTGAGGTGAAATGCAAATATGAAAAACCAGAATACCAGAGGATAGGCGATCACTGGTATCTGTGCCATTTCTCGCCGGAGGAGCTTGATTCAAAGATTAACTGGAGCCAGAGAGATCTAAAAATGATAATATCACCAATGATAAGATGAACGAAATAAACAAAACAAGGCTGAAATACGCTGCAATACCTCTATTTATATTATTATTTTTAATCCTTATACCGCTGCCATTTTACTTTTTTTATCATTTTGAATACTTCAGTTACATGCCCGTAATCCTTTTTATAGCGGGCATAACAGTAATCTTTGGCGGCGCCTGGTCAAGCTTTGGTGCAAAATCATATATAAAGGACGTTTTTAGAACAGGTCTGCCATTTAATGAAGGTGATCTTAACTATATTTATAAACAGCAATTAATAATGACACTTATATATATAGGTATTGGACTAATATATATAATTTTTGCATTTCTAATTAGTTTTTTATAATTACTATAGTAGATTCCTTTTAAATTTATATGAAAAGTATATATGTATTAGAAAAAGATTTAAATATTGTTTTTTTAATTAACATATAATGTCAGAAAGTGACTATCGAAAAAAGTTTAAAAAGTATATGTTAATAGCAGCGGTTCTGATAGTCTCCCTGATATTTGTTGCAGAGGGTTTTGGAGCAGCAATTCCAGGGCAGACATCAGCGCCAGCCGTGGCAAAGAATGCAGGTCCAGCACCATATACATATCCGACCACAACAATGCAGGAACCTGGATATACAAATGGTACATATAAGATAGGAGAGATTGGAAACATAAACTATATAAACATCTGGGACGCAAGCACGGTTTGTGATTTCATGCTTCTTGATGAGATATATGATTCGGCCACAAACTTCCTGCCAAATGAATCAATATCACCATGGCTTGCAACATCATGGTCAGAATCAAAGGCACCTGCAAACATGACGGCATTCTCACCATTTACACTTCAGAATGAGCCTGTTAAATACATATGGACTGTCCATATAAGACCTGGTGTACAGTGGCAGGACTGGACACCACAGAATGCAAATGACACATACTGCTTCTCAAACCACACATACTATTATAATCCAGAAACAGGTCAGAAGGTATATCATAACTACACATTATTCAAATCGATGAAAATGAAGACATACTATGTTCAGGCTGCAGACTTTATACTTTCATGGGAAATATTAAATGAATCACAGGATTACTCCGGAGAGTACTATGATGTTGTAAATATAATACCTGTTAATAACCTAACAGTTGAATTCTTAATGTCTGGACAGAGCAGTATATTTGTACTCGATACACTTGAAACACCGATATTGCCATATCATATATGGGTAAAGCATGATTATGCATCAACACCAGGTCTCTGGAACTACACACCGAATCTTCCCGCTTCGGAATCATATAATGCCTGGAATCTTGGATGGAATCCGACAACCGGCTATGCACCGGGACTTGTTGGATCCGGGCCATTCATGATGTATGCCGGATATGGAATGCCACACGGTGTCTGGCTTCCAAGTGATTACTGGCAATTATATGTAAATCCACATTACTTTGTACAGTACAACTCATCATTAAAGCAGTACACACCTAAGATATACTCAATAAAGGATATCTACTTTGCATCATATTCTCCGGCTGTATCTGCAATGGCGAAGGGTGAGATCTATTCAATAATGTTACCACCACCACCAACGTTTTTGCCAACGTTAAAGACAATACCAAATACATATATATATGAAAAGCCAGGTACCGGTTACGGCTACATGCAGATAAACTCGTACAAGGCTGATGCACCTTATAATATAACACAGTTCAGGCAGGCATTAAACTATGCAGTAAACAAACAGTACATAGCAAGCGTTATAGATGAGGGTTACGCAACACCCGGAGCATCAATTGTGCCAACATCAGATGCACTTTACCATGATTCAAATGTGCCAACATATCCATATAACCCAACACTGGCATATAACATGATATCAAAGATACCTGGATTTAGCAAGGATAGCGCAGGTAACTGGCTTTATCATGGAAAGCCTGTAACGGCAACAATACAGATAACCGTTGCAAGTGAGGATCCACTTGGTGTTGAAGGCGCAGAGGTCATAGCAAAATCATGGGATTCAATAGGAATACCGACAACCGTCAAGCAGGAATCATTCACAACGCTGGTATCAAACCTTGTTGGTTTAACACCAAGCACGCCGAATACATTTAATGTTATATCACTTGGTATATCAGGAATAGTTTCAAATCCTGTTGGCTTCTTTGAGGATACATACGATACAACTGGCATAGGAACCGGTTTCTATTTGGGTCCGTTTACATCAATGTATTACAATGGATCATTGAGAAACACAACTTACATGACAAACCTGATGAATAACCTTGTAACAAAAATGCTTTCAACTGTTAGTGTGGCCCAGTCAGTAAAAATAGGCGATACAATACAGTTCATAGGTGCAAACGAATCAACATTGATAAACCTTGGATACGGCGTTGATTTAATACCAATAAACAATGCAACATACACAGGCATAGTTAAGGATACACTTGGTATAGGTGGCTTCTGGTACTGGAACTTCTTCTCACTGCATAAGAGGGTTGTTGTTCCGGTCGTAAAGGTTCCAAAGAAGGTTGAGCAGCAGCTTGAGGTCTCTGTATTTAATACACACAGAATATTCTTGAATGGCCAGTATGGAAACATAACGATACAGGTAAGAAACCAGTTTGGCCAGCCAGTATCAGGCGCAAATGTTGTTATAGGATACAACCCGCAGGGTGCATTATTAAATATAACATCGTACAGTGGAACAACAAACTCACTTGGACAGTACAGGTTTGAATTCAAGGTTCTTCCACAGAATGATCTTATATACACAAATGACTATTTATCAACCATAAACGTATCTGCATCGGCAACAATGTCCAATGCTGTAAGCGGTATAGGTTACACTGATATAGATGTGCTGCCATATGCAATAGCATACAAGACATCGAATTTACCCGAGTTAATAAATGGCACTGGCTACAGGATGTTTAATATAACAATAGTAAATCCAATGACGGATAAACCGGTATCGGGATATGCATACACTGTACAGGTCCTAAATGCCTCAATAATGGCAAAGGCCTACGGCAATGAAATAGTAAAGAACGTGACATCTATATGGCCATACGGTGTAATAGTCGGCCTTAACAGCACAGGTGCGCCAATAATGTCAACGAATCTAACAGAGATATCAGGAGTGACAAACAGCACCGGAAACATAACATTGATGCTTAAGGTAAATCCAGACTTTAACTTCAAATTAAACGGAGAATACTCTGAAGAATACATATTCATAGGAGATTACGCCGCAGGAGCACCATTATCAGGCGAGGCACCTTACGATGTTCTCGGAGAGGTAACATCGTCATTTAATCCAAGCGGCTTTGGTGTTGTCCAGCCATTCGAGATGCCAGTAATGGTAACAAACCAGACAAATCATTACAACATAAAGGTAAATGTAATGAACCAGGTTACTTCGTACAACGGAGTTTCAACAATAATGGTAACAGTAATGAACGGCTCAAAGCCTGTACCAGGATACAAGGTAACATTAACGGCACAGAATGCACTTGGTGCAAACCGTGGATACTTCATAGGTGGACTCGGCAACGGATTCAATCCAAACCAGTACTTCGGATCAACATCAATGCCTGAGATAACATTAACAACGAATGCCAGCGGAGTTGCAATGGCAAATCTATCTACCGGATTATACAAGCCGGTTATGGTAAATGGCTCCGTGGCCTCATTTGAGGGCATGTCATACACGTCAAAGTATATAATACCATTCGATGAATTCGAAATAGGTGTCTGGGGAGCAAACTATGTAAATCAGACATACGTATGGGCAGATGAATTCCATTACAATTCAACGTTACATCCACTGAACCACCCGGTGGTAAATGCATACATACAGGGCTCAACAATATACAACGGTGTTCAGATCTTACCGGCAAACAACACATACACAATGTTCGTAAATTCAACATATGACTCAATGGCAGGTCCATATGCATCCGATGTACCATTCAATGTTAGCGTTAACATAGGAAAAGTATCGATAACATCGGCCAGCACAGGATCATCTGGATCATACTCATTAACATACAATGCGCCAAACGTTTCAATAGTAACAGAGGTAACATTAACAATAACGTACAAAAATGGAACGGATCCAACAACAGTAGAGCACTTCTATCTGGTTCCATCCTACGTTGTAACGCATACAGTAACAAAGAAGGTAACAGTTACACAGAAGGTTACAAAGGATGTTACACCAGTAATAGACTATGCAATAATGGGCATACTGGCAGTTATAGCAGTGATCTTCATAGCATTATTTGCAGTGGAACGCGGTAAAAAGGGTAAATAAATTTTATAAATTTTGATTTTTTAACTTTTTAAGAAAAAATTTAATAATCTTTTATGATTTAGGTATTGCAAGCGATTTTTGTTTTATAAAAATCACAGGAAGTGTTAGTATGGAGGTATTAAAAACAGGTACAACAACGGTTGGTATTACAGCCGGGGATTACGTTATCATGGGAACTGACAGCAGGGCAACAATGGAAAATTTCATATCAAATAAAAACGCTCAGAAGCTTTATCAGATAGATAATTACGCTGCAATGACCATAGCAGGCCTTGTCGGTGATGCACAGGTACTGGTAAGGTATATGAAGGCAGAAATGGAACTGTATCGCGTTCAGAGAAAGGTCAGCATGCCAATTGATGCGGCTGCAACGTTGCTATCAAACATGCTAAACCAGACAAAGTTCTATCCTTACATGGTTCAGCTCCTTGTTGGGGGCTATGATACAAAGCCACATATATTCTCGATAGACGCAGCCGGTGGCTCAGTTGAGGACATATATGCAAGCACCGGATCAGGATCTCCATTTGTCTACGGTGTCCTTGAGGCAGAATACCAGAAAAACATGTCATTAGATGATGGCATAAACCTTGTGATAAAGGCAATAAGTGCCGCAAAGCAGCGTGATTCCGCCTCTGGAAACATGCTTCAGCTTGGCGTTGTAGATCCAAAAAAGGGCTTTTATTATCTATCCGAGGATGAGATACTCTCAAGGTTAAAGAAATTAAAGCTTCAATTATAAAATTTTTAGAAATTTTTTAGGGTGCAGAAATGTCTTTTCGTGATTACTTATCTGAAGCCAAGGCTATATTTGACAGGCTTTATCCGGATAACAAGATCAGCGAGGTCGATTACGAGGGGCCAACAATAGTTGTATACACAAAGGATGAGGAGCTGTTCTCAAAGAGGGATGATATAGCAAGGCAGATAGCGCAGGAACTTAGAAGGAGGATAGCTGTAAGACCGGATCCAAGCATAATGCTTGACGAGGATACTGCGGAAAAGCTTATAAAGGAAATAATACCTGACGAGGCCGGATTAAAGGATATATATTTTGAGCCCGACACTGGCGAGGCCGTAATAGAACTTGATGAACCATCAATAGTTACAAGAAACCAGGAGGTCATGGTCAACATAAAATCAAGGACAAAGTGGTCTCCAAGGATTGTAAGGGCACCTCCAATGTACTCAAGAACGGTAAAGGAGATGCGCGAATTTTTAAGGAGCGTCAAAAAGGAAAGGAAGGAATTCCTTCACAATCTTGGAATAAAATTAACAACCCCGGTTATGCCAGGCGAGACATGGATAAGGATAACAGCACTTGGCGGCCACCGTGAGGTTGGCAGGAGTGCAACGTTAATATCAACAAACAATTCAAAGATACTTGTTGACTGCGGAATGATAAACGTCAATGATCCTGATCATCCATGGGAGGAGGCGCCATATCTTTACGTTCCTGAAATACAGCCGTTTTCTTCACTTGATGCCGTAATTTTAACGCATGCCCACCTTGATCATTCAGGCCTTGTTCCGCTTCTCTATAAATATGGCTATGATGGGCCATTATACACAACAGCGCCAACAAGGGATCTTGCTGCTTTGCTTCAAAATGACTACATAAAGGTTGCGCATTCAGAGGGTCATAAAATATCATACGAATCAAAGCATATAAGGGAAATGTTAAAGCATACAATAGCATTAAAATACAATGAAACAACGGATATAACACCGGATGTCAGACTTACATTATACAATGCCGGGCATATACTTGGATCCGCCTCAGTACATTTGCACATAGGCGATGGTCTTTACAACATTGTTTTGAGCGGCGATCAAAAGTTTGAAAAGACATGGCTTTTCAATCCTGCCGTTAACAGATTTCCAAGGGTCGAAACCTTTATGATAGAGTCCACGTATGCCGGCAGGGATGATTACACATATACAAGGTCAAGGGCCGGGGAGATACTCACAGATGTAATAAACAGAACTTTTGAGAGGGGCGGCTCTGTTTTAATTCCTGTATTTGCAGTCGGCAGGAGCCAGGAGGTCATGCTTGTAATCGAGGATGCGGTAAAAAGGAACATAATACCAAGGACAAACGTTTACCTTGAGGGCATGATCATGGAGGCAACCGCAATACATGCCGCATATCCAGAGTATTTAAACAAGGATCTAAGGGAGCAGATAATGGTAAAAAGGGACAATCCATTTTTAAGCGATATATTTAAGCAGGTTGAAACAAAGAAGCAGCGTGAGGAGATAATGGATTCAAGCGAGTCAAAGATCATACTTGCAACAGCCGGCATGATGAACGGTGGACCCGTTTTAGATTACTTTAAATCAATGGCGCCTTTAAGGGAACACAGCCTTGTTTTTGTTGGATACCAGGCGGATGGCACACTTGGAAGGTACATACAGTCCGGTGCAAAAAATGTAACATTGACGGATAATGGAAAGCCTGTTAAAATAGATATAAACATGTCAGTAGAAACTGCAGAGGGTTTTTCAGGCCATTCAAACAAGGCACAGCTTTTGAACTACATAGCAACGATGCAGCCAAAGCCACAGAGAATACTTGTTAACCACGGCGATGGTGATAAATGCTATGAATTCTCAAGGCTTATAAGATCAAAATTTGGAATAGATGCAATATCATTGAAAAATCTTGAAACGGTAAGAGTTTATTAGATAATATTATATATTAAAATTTTATTAATGCAGCATGAACAAAAAGTTCATATCAATTATACTTGTATCATTGTTTTTAATAGGCATGCTCGCATCAGCATCAAATGCAATGCCATATAAAAATGGATATAATTATACCAAGGAATCATATGGTGCATTAAATGTATCCTACAATGGTTCTATAATAATAGATAAGATCGTTGCCCATGGCAGCTCAGGGCCTTTTGTGTCATCAGGGAACCTATCAATAATAAAGAGCGGCAGAATACTATCATTTGAAACATTTGGTAATTCATCGTCAATAATAATATACTTTAACAAAGATGTAAACGTTACATACTCACAATCATTAAATTCAACTGTTAATATCCTTGGCATCTCTGTTTACGAGCACGAATCAATTTATTTAATAGAATACAAATCACTTTACTTTACAATGTATATAAATGGAAACAAGACATCACTATCAAACAATACATTATACATATCAGAGCCCACTGGTGTTAAGGTCAGGAATGTAAAATTGTACTCAATAGACGTTGATCTTATCGAGGGCGAGAAACCGGTCCAGAACTTTTTAAATGGCTATTTCGAGCACAGGCATGCCTATTTAAAAATACAGTACTCCAACGGGAATGTTTCAGGCAGATACATAAAGATGTATTATAAAAACGGCGTTTTCTACAACCTTACAAATAATATAACAGGAAATGTAATATTTAATAAGATGTACTCAAAATCATTGATATCAAATGTAAGTGTATCACCAAATATAATAACGCGCGGCGATATAATGTTATATACAAACCTAACAGGTTTGTACATGTTTCATAACAATCCAACACTGGAGACAAACATATTAATAAAGGATTCAGAGCTTAAGATATACCTTCCATCCACGGCAAGGATATATAATTATACAATGCCAATGCCGGTAGGTGTGAATATATCAGCGATGAACCAGTCCATGGAATTCAGTTTATTATTAAACGCAAAATTGCAGCCCGCAGACCATATAATATATGTTAACAACAATAACAATGTAACCGTCTTCTTTATCTATGGAAACTACACAGTTAAAAACAATGTTATAACTGTAATGTCCAGCAACACATCATTTATAAAATTTGTATCACCGCCAGGATACATAAAGGGCAATGTAATGTCACATCTTTTAAGCAGCGGAAGGCTTGCCGTTCAGGATATAATAGATAACGTAAACTCATCTATATACACATCACCGGTTTATTACAACTCATCTGTAAATTTATCATTTTATAAGCATTCATCAAATGCCCTTTACTTTAAAATATCATCAAGGCTTCATAAAGGAACAATAGTATCATTCTTTGTATCCTCAAGCGTCCTTAAATCGAATAAATTCTATGTTTACTTTGATGGAAGCCTGGCATCCAATGTATCGCTTTCAAAGATAGCAAATGAAACTGGAAGTGCCTATTATGCATACACAGAGACATCATCAGGTGCATACATTTATCTATACATACCACACTTCTCGAACCATACAATAGAAATAACAAGTGAAAAACCGGTTACCAGCATTGCAAGGCCAATACCATTAACAGATTATGGAATCATAGCAGCCGTTATAATAATAATTGTTGCAATAGTTGCCGTTGTTTTATATAAAAGGAAATAATTTTTAAAATATTTTTTTAAATTGGGAATGAACCGTCTGGAGATACCTTTTTCCAGTCGCTTAAAAATTTTGATAGCCCCTCATCTGTTTTGGGATGCATTGCAAGCTTTTTTATTACATCATAAGGCATTGTTATCACATCAGCACCGATGATCATGGATCTCAGGACATGCACTGGATTTCTAACGGAGGCTACTAATATCTTTGTCTTAAATGAATAATTATTATATATTGTTCTTATCTGGTTTATGATCTCCATACCATCCTCGCCTATATCGTCAAGCCTGCCAACGAATGGTGATACATATTCCGCACCGTTTCTGGCCGCAAGGGTTGCCTGTATTGCATTGAAAACAAGTGTGCAGTTTACAGGTATGTGCTTCTCCGAGAGTGTCTTCATTGCCCTGAGGCCGGCAAGCGTCATTGGTATCTTTATAACGGCGTTTGGACCAAGGTTGTGTATCTTTGTTGCCTGGTCAATCATTCCCTGGTAATCTGTTGCCACCACCTCTATGCTTACGGGTCCATCCACGGTTTTTAATATATCCTTAACGATATCAGAAAAACCACGGCCCTCCTTTTGCTCCCTTGAAATAAGTGTTGGGTTCGTTGTTACGCCATCTATGAGCCCGTATTCTATTGCATCCTTTATTTCATCTATATTTGCAGTATCAAGAAATATCTTCATCTTTTATCACCATTTACCATGTTCATTGCCGTATTAAAAAGATCCTTATATCCTATGTGGAAGTAATCAAAGAGCTCCATACCCTTTCCGCTCTTTCCAAAGGTATCATTCATGCCAAAGCGCTTAAGCCTTGCGTACTGATTCTCGGCGATGATCTCTGCAACCCGGCTTCCAAGGCCATTGTAAATTGAATGCTCCTCTGCTGTAATTATTCTTCCTGTTTCCCTGGCGGCCTTTATTATAACATCGCGGTCTATTGGTTTTATCGATGACATGTTTATGACCCTTGCAGATATGTTATTCTCCTTAAGAAGATCTGCTGCCCTTAATGCAAATGATACCATGATGCCATATGCAATTATTGTTATATCATTACCATCATTTAATGTCGATGCCTTACCCTCAATGAATTCATAATCATTGCTGTATATAACCGGAAACTTCTCCCTTGTTAATCTGACATAATGTGGTGAATCTCCATAATCGGCAAGGTAGTCTATAACCTTCCTCGTCTCAACAGAATCTGCAGGCACTATAACATGCATGTTTGGCAGTCCGGACATTATTCCAACATCCTCAAGCATCTGGTGTGTTGGGCCATCCTCACCAACCGATATTCCTGAATGTGTAACAACAAAGTTCACCGGTGCATTGTTATAGCATATTGACTGCCTGAGCTGCTCGTATGTTCTTGAAAGGAAGACAGCAAAGGTTGATGCAAAGACCTTTTTGCCTGAGAGTGCAAGACCGGCCGCAGTGGTTACCATTGACTGCTCTGATATGCCCATATTAAAGAAACGATCCGGAAAGCTCTTCCAGAAAATCTCGGTTTTTGTGGATGATGAAAGATCGGCATCGAGAACAACTATGTTCCTGTTTTTCGATCCAAGCCTTGCAAGCTCATCGCCGTATGCCTCCCTTAAACTTTCAAGAATCTCGGCCTGCAATTTACATCGCCTCTATATCATCGATGGCCCTTTTAAATTCATCATCGTTCTTTGGCGGTGCACCATGGTACTTTGGATTGTTTTCCATGTAGCTGACGCCCCTGCCCTTTACTGTATGTGCAACAATAAAGCTTGGGGCATCATTATTCTGCTTTGCATCCTCTATTGCGGCCTCAATCTCATTGAAATCATGGCCATCTATATCATAGACGTGCCAGCCAAATGATCTTACCTTCTTGCCTATATCATTCAATGGCATGATATCCTCTGTGAAACCATCCAGCTGTATTCTATTTCTGTCAAGTATTGCTATCAAATTATTCAATCCAAACTTGTATGCTGCCATTACTGATTCCCAGGTGCTGCCCTCCTCCATCTCACCATCGCCAAGTATTGCATAAACATGGTTTTTTATCCTGTCCATCTTTGATGCAATGGCAAAGCCGACGGCAACACCAAGGCCCTGGCCAAGTGAGCCTGTGGATGTCTCAACACCTGGTATGCCACGGTGAACGTGACCTTCAAGATCGGAATTGATACTTCTAAAACCAGATAATAATGATTCATCGAAGAAACCCCTCATTGCCAGGATTCCATAAAGCGCCGGTGATGCATGGCCCTTGCTCATGACAAGAATGTCCCTATCCTTTTTATATGGATTCCTTGGGTCTATATTCATCTCCTTAAAGTAAAGCACGGTTAAAACATCTGCTATGCTGAGTGATCCACCAGGATGACCGCTTTTTGCGGTGTAAACCATTTCAATGATCTTCTTTCTTAGCTCCTTTGAAACCGCCTTTAAATCACCAATAGCATATTCTTCCATTGTGTTATGCATTAATAATATATTTAAAAAGGTTTTTATACATATATAGTGAAAATAAAAATATATATTATCGCTTAAAAACATTTTTTTATATTAAACTATTAACTCCTTATGGTAAAAATAGGCAGGAATGTATTTATTGCGGATACGGCTGTTATAATTGGCGATGTTACCATAGGCGACAACGTAACAATAATGGATTCATGTGTAATACGTGGCGATCAGAACAGTATAATCATAGGCGATAATACAAATATACAGGATAACGCAACAGTTCATACATCATTAAGGGACAAAACCATAATTGGCAGGAATGTTTCTATAGGCCACAATGCAATAGTGCATGGAAGCACTGTTGATGATCTTGTTCTTGTGGGTATGGGTGCAATACTCATGAACGGCTCGCATATAAGATCGGGCTCAGTTATAGCAGCTGGTGCCGTTGTAACCGAGGGTTTTGAATCGCCTGAGAATGCACTGGTGGCAGGCCTTCCGGCAAGGGTAATAAAAACGGATGAAAAGTACAGAAAGATGGCAGAGGAAAATTCAAGGGAATATTTAATATTAAATAAAAGGCATTTAAACCATGAATTTGACGTTGTCAAGGGAAAAACATGCAGGGATTAAAATCGGCAATATCTTTTTTCACAATCATACCTGTTAAAGCTGATCTTAATAAAAATATTGTATTCTTTTTCACAATTACAGGTGCAATAACAGGTCTGATGGCGGCATCCATATTCTATCTAACAAGCTTTATAAACCAGTTGCTTGCATCCGTTGCCTCGGTCTCATTCCTTATAATAATATACGGATTCAATCATGCTGATGCTGTTCTGGACCTTGGCGATACATTCATGGTTCACGATCCCGAGAAAAAGAAGATAATTATAAAGGATGTTTATCATGGAACAGGTTCTGTTGTTACATTTTTTATAATTTATATCATAACAATATCCCTGTTATCATCTTTTAACAGTATCCAGGGCTCAATTGCATTGATATTATCCGAGACGATCTCAAGGTTTTCCATGTTAATGTCAATGTACAAAAGTAATTCATTCTCCGGTGGAATCTCTGAAATTTTTATATCATATTTTGATAAACCGTTTAAAATAACATTTTTCAATTTTCTTGTTATTATTTTAATATTTTTAATATTCTATAAATATATAATATTTACCATGTTTTCATTAATATCAATTGTTATATCATATTATTTTAAAAGTCATGAACAAAAAATCTTTAATGGCATCAATGGAGATATAATTGGCTTTACAGGAGAACTCTCAAGGCTGATATCACTTTTACTAATTTTAATATCGTTTAAATTAATATAAAATTAAGATCTCTCTTCCGTTATTTTTATTAAAACCATCCTGTCGTATTCTATGTTAAAATGTATCTTCTTTGACTTTATGCAGGCTGCAACCTCCTCTGTAACATCCTCGATCTCATCTGATGGCGTTCCATGGAATATCGTTATCTCATTTTTATTCTGTGGTATTATCATCTTAAATTTTGCATTCTCCCTTCTGTATCCAAATGGTCTTCTGTCCTTTAGTATTTCCTCCATGTTTAGCTCGAGCATAACATCATCGAACTGCTTTTCCTCCTGGTTAACCTTGGTCTTTTCCTCGACGGCGTAGTACATGTCCGGAAAGTATTTCTCCAGATCCTTCCAGTGGAATGATTCATTAAAAACTATATGGCCGCTCCAGTTCTTCACAATTCTATATATTTATTTACTACATTAATCTTTTTTAAATTTAAAGAAAAACAGGAACATTATAAAAGTTCAGAAATAATTATATCCGATATAACAATTGTGAATAAAATGGCAAGCAGAATTAAGGTTGTTAATGACGTTGGAGAACTTGTTACAATATTCCATGCGGCTGATACTGATGTAAAGAGAAAATTATTGCTTGATCTTTCAACTGGCTGGATAACCATGCAGCAGATAGAGGAAAAATACGGTGCCGATGGTAAAAAAGCACTTTTATATCTTGACAAGATAAAGTTAATAGAAACGCAGTGGACCACTGGCAGCAGCGGCCCGGAGAAGGCGTATCATACATACTATTCAAGCGTCCAGATTAATTTAATAGGCTCAATGTCCGATCTCTCTGATATTATATATGCGACCACCATGAGCTATGATGAATTAACAAACTATGAAAACAGGATCATCTCAATGATGGAGAACAACAGCATCTTTATCGGTGATGTTATAGACAGGCTTGGCATTTCACAGACGTTTCTAAAGGGCATTATAAACAGATCTTCAATATTGCAAATAAAGGGATATAAAATAGAAAAGGTGGCTGACATTTAAATGATAACCGTACTTAGGATAGGACACAGGCCATTCCGTGATAAAAGGATAACAACGCACGTGGCGCTTGTTGCCAGGGCCTTTGGCGCATCGTCTATTTATATAGATACCAGGGACGATGAGCTTGAAAACACTGTAAAAAAGGTTGTTGACAACTTCGGTGGCTCCTTCGAAGTAAAAACCGGCATAGAATGGAAAAGCTTCATGAAAAAATTCCATGGCACAAAGGTGAATCTAACAATGTATGGTGAGCCCATCGAAAAGAGGATCGATGAGATAAAATCAGGGGATGACATACTTGTTTTGGTGGGTGCCGAGAAGGTTCCAATAGATGCATATCTCATTGCCGATTATAATATATCGGTAACAAACCAGCCACACAGCGAGGTTGCTGCCCTGGCAATCTTCCTTGACCGGTATTTTGATGGTAAGGAGCTGGAAAAATCATATGAGGGCAAAATAAATGTTGTACCTATGAATCATGGGAAGCTTGTCAAGTACATACCGGATGAGGATCAGTGTCTAATGATATTAAAATCAGAGAATGCTGACGATTTAATAATAAGGCATGTTGAAACTGTTTACAAGGTTGCGATGCGCATGGCAGATTGTATACCATGTGATAGAAGGCTTGTGGCTGCCGGTGCCCTTCTTCACGACATAGGCAGGACAAAAACAAATAATATAGATCATGCAATAGCAGGCGCAGAGATATTAAAGAAAAAGAATATTGATGATAGAATAGTAAGAATCGTCGAGAGGCATACCGGTGCAGGAATAACAAGTGAGGAGGCCCAGAAGCTTGGATTGCCGGTTAAGGACTATGTCCCGGAAACCATTGAGGAAAAGATCGTTGCACATGCCGATAACCTTGTATCAATGGATAGAATAATAAATTTAAAACAGCTCATGGATAAATACGAAAATAAAAATCTTCACGATGCAGCATTAAGAATAAAAAAACTTCATGAGGAACTATCAAAAATGTGCGGCAGGGATCTCGATGATATTACAAAAGACCTTTAAATCTTTCATATTCGGTTATTACCTCCATGCCCACTGACCATATCGTAAGCTCCTCGTTGAATATTGAATATGATTTATATTTTTTATAGACATCAGTTATGTAATCGCCCTCAGAGAATCCGCCTATGAGAAAGCAAACATCATCTGAAATAATATTGTTCAATCTATTCTTTTCGCCATGCGGTGATAGAACTATAACGTTATTGAATCTTGATAGCAGGCTTAAAAGATCCATGTCATACATATCTAAAAGTGTGTTTCCATTGTATACAATCCTGTTCTTTCTAAACAGATCCTCAATGAGCCCCTGGAATCTATTATATGATTTTGGAAGCCTTACCTCAGGATTTATCTCTATGACCTTATTTCTCTTTGTATGTATAAATATTCTTAGATTACCTGACTTGTTCAGGATTGATTCCAGTGCAACCTCAAGGAATATGTATATTATATCAGGCCTGCCAAACCTGTTTGATTTTCCAGGGTAGTACCTTTCAATAATGCTGTGCATGTAATTTGAATCCAGAAGCATATAATTTATATCCTTCTTATTTTTATTTGCCATCCTTCTAAGCACTGGGTCATTCCTCATTTCATCTGGTATTGTTTCAAGCTCGGCATCACCTATAACGATATTGAGCATGCACTTCAATTATATCTTATATTATTAAATTTATGAGCTTCTTGATCTGTTTATTATTGATATCCTCCTGTCTATTGACGGATGATCAAGGTATATATCGCTTATTCTCCTGCTAAATATTTCAAGGTTTTCTATCTTATGAAGCGCACTTATTAAATAATCCGGATTAACATATTTTATGGCTGTAAGATCAGCGTTTATTTCGTTCCTTCTTTTTATATAATTCAATAAAAATGTTGTAAAAAACATGTATATTATTATTGATATAACAGGAAGCATGATACCGGCAAATGAATCCAGTGTTAGGCCATAGAGTGCTATATTTATTAAAAATAATATTACTGCAAAGTTTATTATTGATGTCTTTAAATTATGCCTTAGCTTTATATGTGCAAACTCATGAGCCATAACAGCTGTTACCTCATCAACATCAAGTATGTTCATTAAAAGCCTGGTTATAAAAACGTATGATTCCTTCCTGCTGACTGTAAAGGCATTTGCTATTCTATTCCTTGTATCAAGTATGTAAAGATCAGGAACATTTATATTCATTGCATTTGCAAGCTCCATGGCCCTGTAAAGAAACGGCTCGTAAAGCGGATCCGATCTTGATATTAGCATGCCTATTATCGGGCCATTTAATGAAACAATCCATGTTGTTATTACGAATGCGTTTACTATCAATATAAATGAATAGAATCTTATGAATGGAAATGGATACTCAAGAAAGATAAAGATCGTTAACAGAACAGATAAAGAGAGAACATAGCGCCATGAATTATCCTCCAGTATGTATCCCTGGATATCGATGTTTTTATGATACCTGGCATGTATTTTATACCTCATGTAAAAATATATTGAAAAATTTAATAGCGAGACAATTAACATTATTGAAAGCAAATAAAAGCTGAACCTGATCGATGAAATTACAATATATGATATTATTAAAAGCGCAAGCGAAATATATGATACCTCCCTGGACTCCCTTAAATAATTTTTTCTCTCAGATTTTTCCATATGACCATAAATAAACATAAGAGACTTTATAAGCCTAATGGTCAATAAATAAAAAAATTAATAAAGAGCCCTTGAGTATAGGCATAAAATGGTAAAGACGTTTGATGTTAACAGCCTTAGTGAGAGAAAACGCTTTGAATTAAAGCTTCAAATAGCACTTTTAAACAATGCATTAAAGATCCAGTCAATGTCGCCACATCCAGAAAAGTATGACGAATACATAAATGAGAGGCATACAATTATAAGGTCAATACTAAACACAACTGCGGATTTTATTGTTAAGGATGGTGATAATATACTTTATAAATCATTTAATGAAATCATGGATAAAAATCGTAAATAATTAAATGTTTCTATAATCGATAATAGAAAAATATATATCTGGCGCCTTAATTATGAATTACTTTTATCGAAGTGTTATCATGACCGACCTTCTGGAAGAATTTGAAAGTAAGCGAGAAAGCTTAAGAGCCGAGGTAGAAGAGCATATAAAGAGGCGCGATGCAGCAAACGAAGAGGCGCAGAAGTTTGCGAAGAAACGCGACGAATTGAATGCAAGGACGCACGAGCTCAGGGAAGAGGCAAAGAAAAAGATAGCCGAAAAGAACGATCTAATAGAGAAGATCAAGAAGCTGCGAGAGGAAAAGGAGGCACATTACAGGGAGCTCTCCAGGCTTAGGGAGGAATACAAAAAACTAAAGGCCAGCGCCGTGCAGAAAATAAACACAAAGGATATAAAATCAAAGGAACGTGAACTGCAGTACCTTGAAAAGAAGCAGCAGACAACGGAATTATCAAAGGAGGACGAAAACAAGATTATAACCGAGATCAGAAGGCTTACAAATGAAATAAAGAGAATGAAGGCAGAGCGCGATGACGAGCTTCTAAAAAACACCGATATAAAGGAGATTACACAGAAAATAAACGAGGAGAGAAAAGCCGGCGAGGATTACAAAAAGCAAATAGAGGAGATATCAAACAGGATATCCGAGCTGAGCGAGCAGATAACATCTGAGCTGCAGGTTCTTGACAACGTAAGAAAAGAGGCAGATGAAAACCACGAACAGTTCGTTAAATACAATCAGGAGGCAGAAAAAGAACATCAGGCATTTATAAAGGCCAAGAACGATCTAAGGGACCTTGAAAAGGCAATATCCGCCCTGAGAAATAAAAACAGGAGCACCAGAAAGAAGGAAAAGGAAAATGAACTCCAGCAGAAGGCATCCGAGCTCTTCGAAAGGTTCAAGAATGGTGAGCAGCTCACAACCGAGGATCTGCTCATACTTCAAAAAGCTGGTTTTCTTTGAATACAAAAGGAAATATATTAAAATTTATTTATTTTAGATATGAACTACATTAAGGCAGGACTTGCTTTAATATTCTCTGGCTTTCTGTTGTTTATAATCCTTGCCATTTTTGGTCTTGTAAAGCTTGGATTATTTCTCGTCTTCCCATTTGCAATAAGCACCAGCGTGCTTTCAATAATACCATTTTTGTTAATCTTTATAGGCTTTATAATGATCTTTTTTTATCCCTTTGTTAACGATTACAGATATAATGATTATAAATACTATGAATACCAGGATGAATATGACCATGAAGACAGCAAAAATGAATATAATAAAGACGATTATAAAGAAAGCAGCAAAAAATATTCTGGATTTCTATTGATAGGGCCTGTGCCAATAATATTCGGCAACGATAGGAGGCTTGTCTACATCTCAATAATCATAGCTGTATTAATAATAATCTTTTATTTTATACTCATACTTGCTCATCTGTTATAATCTTTGATGCAAGTGAAACATTATAAACCCTGGATTTTCCATGCAGATCAAGATCCGGTGATATGACGCTTTCAATGATTTCAGAATCCTCTCCTATTACGCAGTTCCTCATTATAACCGATTTTTTTATCACGGTATTGTCCATGATCCTGCTTGCATCCATTATTATTGAATCCTCTATGTGAACATTGTTGCCCAAAACAACACCGTTGTATATTGCAGAACCTTTTATAACGGTATTTTTGCCTATCTGCAGGTTTGTGCCTATATACGATGAATCAATAATATCATCTGACAGATCTGATGTGGTTTTTATTATATTTTTACCGGTGATGTTTTTCGAATCGTATTTAAAACCGTATTTGTTAACCATGATCTGGTTTCCCTTTATAAGATCATTTGGCCTTCCTGTATCAAGCCATGTACCGTTTCCAAGATACCCATAGATCGGCGTTCCATGGCGCATCAATCTTGGAAAGAGCTCCTTTGCAAAATCAAATGGGATTTTATCTATGTATTTTAATACCTCAGGTTCTATAACGTATATTCCAGCATTTACTATATTTGAAAATGCCTCACCTGCGGCCGGTTTTTCAAGGAATCTGGTTATTACATCATCCTTTAGGTCAACGATTCCAAACTGGCTTGGGTCATCGACCCTTGTAAGAACTATTGTGACGCTGGCATTCTTTTTTTTATGGAAATCTATTATACTCTTTATATCAAAATCGTATAATATATCACCGCTGCCAACAACTATTGTGTCATCAATAAAATTTGATATGAGCTTTACACTGCCTGCGGTGCCGGCCGGCTCCCTCTCAACTGAAAATAATACGTTCTGATCTGGTTTTTTTGCCTCTATTATACCGTTTATCAGTGATTCAAACTTGTAGCCAGTCGTTACTATTGCATCCTTTATACCTGCATCATAAAATGAATCCATTAAATAGCTAACACATGGTTTTCCAGCTATTGGCACAAGTGGCTTTGGTATTGAATATGTTATTGGTCTTAGCCTTGTGCCCTTGCCGCCAGCCATAACAACAGCCTTTAAACTCATGTTAGTAATAAGCAATACTTAATTATATTATTTTCCCCTGTTATAGAAAATAATATATAAATAAGTGACATGCGATATCATGAATGATTATTCAATATTCAAAGAGGTAAAGGACGATATAGACACGCTTAGAAGGCACATACTAATAATAAGGACACTTTTAATGGAGCAGCCACAGGGCATTATTAAGATGTCCCAGGAGACAGGCATACCGGAGCATAAGATAAGACACTCATTGCGCATTCTGGAACGCGAGGGTATTATCGAGGCCTCAAGGGAGGGTGCAATACTAACATCATCGTTTATGGAAAATAAACGCAAGGTTATTGAATCAGGAAAGAAGGCACTGGATGAATTCAATGATCTATACAAGGAGCTTAAGAACCTTCTTGAAAACCAATGATTTTTATGATATGGAAGAGGCATTTAGAATCAAAGGACTATATAATACGCGAGGCAAATCCAAGGGACGCAAGGCAGATAATTGACTGCATGCAGAGTGTTATGGATGAAAAGATTTACCTTGTTGGCGAGTACTATCTGCTGACGGAGCGAGGCGAGCAGGAGCGTTTAAAAAATCCAGATGAGCTGACACTTGTATGCGAAATAAACAATAAAATCGTCGGTGTTCTGACGCTTCAAAGGGGTTTTTATAAAAAGAACAGGCATACTGCAAATCTTGGCATAGCGATAATGTCAGGATACCGCGGCATTGGCATAGGTACAAGGATGATAAGGCAGGCACTGGAATGGGCCATGGATCACGGCATAGAAAAGGTAAACCTGGAGGTTTTTTCATCGAACAAAAATGCAATAAGCCTTTATAAGCACCTTGGCTTTGAAATCGAGGGTATAAGGAAAAACCAGTTCATAATAAATGGCTCATATGTGGATGACATACTGATGACAATTTACACCTCGGAGTCCATGAAAAACTGAAAATTTAAATAATTACTTTATGATTCAAGTTTGTAAATGAAGCTTTCAAAAATTGCATTAAAATACATTTATACGTTTTTATTCACAACAGCAGTTTTATTTATATTTATCAGGTCAAATTCAAACATTTACATTGAAAAAAGCTTTTCATTGAATTATAATTATTCCATAAAAAGCCTTGGTTTAAAATATCCTGTTCCAATACAGTACTTTTATTATCTAAAGGATATAATAACAGGCAACCTGGGCTATGTAAATAATCCATACTATAATGGAAGCTTTATCTCGGCAATACATGTGTTTCTTCCAAACACATTATTTATAATTATAACATCATTTATTGTTTCATTAATTCTTGGATATTATATCGGCATTAAAATATCCATGTCCGGGTTTAAATTTAATATATCCATGATCCTAATGCCCTTTTTTTATGTCTTAACAGGGCTTTCCATTCTTTTAATCTTTGGCTCGATCCTTGGCGTGCTGCCCGTCAAGGGTACGGTATCACCACTGGCCTTTGGGCCAAAAAATCACTGGGTCATTCCATACAATAATAATATAATAGTTACATATCCAACCGGATCAATAATAATAGATTCAATCATTCACCTCTCAGGACCGGTTTTTTTAAGCTCAATACTCTATTTTATTATGCCGTTTGTTACTATTGTAATTCCAACAATGGTTTATACTGCATCATATGTATCCATGGCAGTTTACAATGAAATAAAAAGGGATTATGGCATGTCGCTTATTATATATTCAAACAGTTATAAGGACATGATATCAAAGCTTAGAAACAATATAAGAAGTAAAATTATTTCAGGCATAAAAAGATCATTCCTGCTTGTTGTTATAGGCTCAATTATATCTGGAATAATCTTTTCATATCAGGGCATGTGGTCATTACTTTTTTATTCTTCAAGGTATAACTACAATGCGTTTTCAGTTTCATCAAGCGTGCTAATTTTCTTCATTATTATAATAATATTCTATTTTATAGTTGATGCATACGGTGGTGTTTATGAGATATAACCATGTATACATATTCTATTTTATATTAATTCTTTACATAACAGGCTTCATGATAGATTTAATTGATCCCAGGATAATCGGGGTTTCATCAGCGTCAAATTTAATACTTTTTGCGGGGCACAGCAGCGTTCCGGAGCCACCAAGATTGAGCTTCCAGATGTTGATGGGAACAGGTCCCCTTGGCATATACATATTTCCTGCACTGATAGGCTCATTAATAACCGATATACCAATGGCACTTCTATCAACAGCGATATCATTAATAATGCTCTATATATTTGTGCATCAGTATAAAAATAAAATAGTAAAGAACATTATTGACGCTGCATCAACCTCATTTCTATTTCTAAATATAATGATTGCTGTTCTAATAATATACTTTGCCGGCCCATCGACAATAAGCATTTCAACAGGTGTTGGATTATCAATATGGCCATTGTATTTAAGAAGGTACAAAACACCGGCATCATTAAGATACCTACTTGCCATGATCTTCTCTGGAATAGGAAATTCACTTGCAATAATAGCATTCATATTCTTTTCAGGCATTTACACATCGTATTTAAATAACGTCGGCAATATCATGTACATGGATTCATTATCGATAAGGTACGCCGCCCTTGGATACTGGTGGGTTATACTATTTCCGTTAATCTTTTATTCACTGTTTGTTATCTCAACAAATATTGTATCAAATCATATGGTGAATTTAAATGATCCTAGAGGCCAGTAATATAAAAATAAATAACAATGGCATGATAAAAAGTTGCGATGATTTTAGACTCTCCAGCGGCGATATTATAAAAATAAATGGAGATGACGATATAGCAAAGGCACTTGCATGCATATATGATGGCGAGGTTTCCGGCTCGTTCCTAATTGATGGTAAAAACCTGCTTGATATCTATAAAATAAGGAACCTAAGGAGAAGGCAGGAATTTTTAAACTCAATTGTAAATTATGGCCTGTTCTTTGTACCGGCCAATCCGGCAAAGGTAATGAACAGGAACAGCAGACTGATTGACGAGATATATTTAATGATAGGCAGAAGGGCAATTGTGAACATTTTAAATACAATAATAAGGAGGGAGATGTTCACATACAATGATATAGAAAATTTAATTAAATATTATAAAGAGAATAAAAGCTTTCTTGATTACTGGTGCATACTTTATGGCGTCTACGATTATATAAGAGATATAGAATCATATATAAATTCAGGTGATACAGAGTCAATATTTAAAATATTAATAATGAAGAAGCGCGGCATAGATGTGGGCGAGGCTGTAATATTAAGAAACATCTATAAATCAGATCTTGTAAAAAATAATTCAAGGAGGATAACAGGCATTGAAAGATTGAGATACAGCTTTTTATTCTATTTTAATAGAAGGATCTTCTATTATATACGTGATGAGATATCAAATGAATTGAAAGGCTATATAAGAAGATCAGGTTTAAATGTCGATTTAAATTCCATGGTTTACGAAAATTCCATTGAAAACCTAAGGTCATTAATGTTCAGCCTCTCCATAATAAAATCACCAAGCATAATCATTGTAAAGGACCATGATGAAATACTTGAAAAATATCTTGATATATATAAAAATATTGGTGTTTCCATAATAATTGTATCATGATACATAGTTGAAATATATTATGTAACCATTGCAGGCATCATTTAAGCTGTAATGCGGATTGTATATTATATTACTCCTGTAGCTCTTTGAAATAATGAATAAATTATATTGATATGACATATTTTTTATTAAAGGATAATTATTAATATTTTTCATGTAATCCCTGCTTATATTATATATCATTTTAATTTCTGTACTGTTTAGATTCATTGATTTTAGATGGTTTATTACCATGCCTGTAATGTCTTCCGTTGTATTGTAAATCGAAATATCATATAACGGCATGTAGCTATTATTTGAATATATATATGATGATGGAACGGGAATTATTGGGAACGAACCGCCCTTAATGATATCTGAAAGGTAACCACTTATGTATGTAAGTTCCGTATCAGGCTGTGAATAACCTGAAAATACTGGTATTACAATCTTTTTTCCATTGTAAAGATAAATGCCTGAAGCATATGTTATATTTTTATCCAATTTTACAATGTAAGACCAGTCGTTTTTAGATTCATTCAGGTATGATTTATCATGTGTAACCGTGTATAAATATATTGAGTATATCATGTTCCTTGCATAGTAGTTTGAAAATATATTCAATGGAAAATTATAGTATGAATACCTTGAAAGCAACGTTCCATTTACATTATCCGAAAATGAGATTATGTTAACAAAGCTTCCTGCAGATATGTTGTACATTGTGCCTGTATAATAGCTGGTCTCTATTATCTGCGTCTCGTTGCTTCTTATTGACTGATAAAGATCAGACTCGGAATCCTCGTAGACAATCCTTACAATGTATGGGGCATTCTCATTGATCTTGCTACCTATGTAATATGGATTTTTTATTAGGACAATCTTGTAATCCGGTATTGAATAGTATACCTCATAAGGGCCGTCTGAAAAGACGCTTTTTATTGTTTTATTATAATATTTTGAGTAGTTGCTAAATCCTGAAGGGGACCATGCAAAGGATGCGTTTATTGATTTTAACCATTGAGGATCAATTATAAAAGTTCCGGGAGATGAGAATATCATGAAGGCCCTTTCCGGGCTTATGGGCTGTTTGAAATGAAATGTCACCTCATCTGTTAAATTGTTTATTGTAATAGCACCAGTTATATTATAGAAATTATGGTCATTGTAATTTCCAAGAAGATAATCTGCCACGATCCATCCAGGTGAACCCGTTCTGTTTGATAATAAAATATCCCTTGCAATTGAGTACATAACATCCCACGGCGTCACCCTTGAGCCATTCTGGAACTGGGCATCCGGTCTTATTTTAAACGTGTAATTTGTGTAATTGCCAGAGATGCCATGGCCCGGAGCAGGCAGATACTCTGCAAGATCCGGTACATAGGTTCCATTTATATCTGAAACAAGAGTGCTGTACGTATTGTAAAGTATCTCCAGGTCAGCAGGTGATGATGCAAGCTGTGGGTCCAGGTTATTATATGGTGATACAGCACCATAGGTTATTGAATATCCCATGTAATTGCTTGATATAGAGCTGTTTCCAACAAAGAAGTCCAGGTAATAGCCTGTTTTTGTCTCATTCTTGTATCCGGATATCTTATAATAATATTTATAAACGTATTTTACCGCATGGCTTTTATTATAATTTATATATGAGCTGTTCATATATGTTATATTGTCATTGTTGAATGATACCATTGTATTATTAAGAATCTTAAATTTATCGCCATTAAAAAGGAAGATATTTCCAGATAATTTTCCTGAAAGATCTTTTATAACGGCAAGTGTGCCTGAATCGAATTTAATTTTATTATTCGTTGAGAAGTTTCCCGTTATGGTCCTGTTTGATATTCTTGTGGAACCTATAATATCCATTGATAGATTTCCATTTATCGTTGTGCCGTTGTATATATAAACTATGTCATTTTTTATATCAATGCCACCGGAATAGTAAAATGATCCATTACCGGCCATGCGGGCGCAGGTGTTATTTTTATAAACTGCCGTGCCATTTATGTAATATAACGAAGAAATGTTACTTGCATTGTTATAAACAAGGCCGTTTAGTCTTGTATTGACCGCATAAATTTTATAATAATTAACGCTCTTGATGATCTCTCCGGACGTTGTGGATAGATATGCGTTATAATAGCCATTTTTAAGATCAAGGTATAATGTATTGTTTAAAGGCGTGTAATAGCCCAATGATTCATTGTAAACGTATGTTAAATTGTATTTATTAAGGTAGGACCCATTTTTAAACAATGTTATTGATTGATAAATAACTGAATAGTTTTTATTAACAGGGTTTCCCGTGGTTGTGGCAGATAATTCGACATGATTGTTCCTGTTATATATAATTGAAAGTATGCCCTGTGCGCTTATATTTGATGTGTTTTTAAACGGTATGTAAACCGGAATCAAACTTTTATTACCATTATAAAATCCATTTGTGAAGTTTCCTGTATAATATATATAATACTCACCGGGATATTTATAGATATGCGATATTTTAAATACATCAGATCCTGAATAATAAATCGTGTTGTATGTACCATCACCCCAGAATACTGTTATATTTTTAAATGGCGAGCTCGTTTTTACCGTTATTGTGTATGGCAGGCCAATGGATGCATCCCTGGAATAGCTTGCACTGATATATGGCCTTGGAAATGCAGGGTGATCAAGTGATATTATACCAAAAGCTGAAATTATAACTATAATGACAACGATCATGGCATACCATTTGGCTGCTTTCGATCTGGGCCTTTCAGGGCCAACCTCCGGTTCTGGTATGTCATACATGGCATAGGATTGAAATTTATTTATTTAAATTTTCTAATTTTTTGTATCCAGAACATCTGATATATACTTTAATATCTCCCTTTCAAGTATTGTTCCAACAAATTTTTCGTTGCTGTCAACCACAGCCACTATTGGCGGGTCCTTATCCCTGAATATCCTTATAAGATCTGTTGCAGGCGCACTGCAGTGTACTCTTATAACTGGAACTATGCCCGCCTCATAAACCCTTAGTGTTTGCAATTTCCCCTCGCCCAGAGAGATCATATCGCTCAATGTTATCTGGCCAAGGACATAGTTATTATTATCTATCACAACAACGGCCCTGGCATTTAGATCCATGCACATCTTAAATGCAAAGCTTAATGGATTCCTTTTATTCACAGAGACTGTTTAAAGCGTTTTTGCTATATCGCATGCCTTCAGGTTTTTAAACTGCTGCTCAACAATGTTCCATACATACCTTGAGTTGTTTGATGGTATCACCGGATTTTCAATATTAAATAGCAATGGCACTGCAAGCGTTAGCAATGATATTGCAAACATTATTATAGAATATTGATACCTTGTTACTATGGAAATTGAAAGTGCAACAACAAGCAGTGCCGCGTCAACACCGCCGTTTACAGAGGTGCCAAGGCCATTTCTTAGGGCCTTTATTCCAATGAATCTTGAGAATATTATTCCTGCAATTGGTTTTATAAGAAGACCAAGCACAAATATGATTATCCCAAGGATTATCAATGACAGGCTTACTTTTACAAAGTAAAGGCCGAGACCTATGAAAAATAGTGGCTCGAAGAATCCATATGTTACGGTTGACACCTTTTCTGCTATTAATGGCCTGTCATTTATGAAATCCCTTAGAATTATACCAAGAAACAGTGCAACTATTGCAGAGTTAAATCCATAGTACTGGCCAACGAACCCAAGTATAAGTATAAATGATATGATTATCGCTATTATTGTTTCATGCGCCTTTGAACTTATATCCATTTTTTCCAAAAAACCCTTTAAAATGTACTTTCCAAATAGTATTATAAGCAATATTGATACAAAAAGCTCGGCTGCTATTATTAATATATGAATCAATGTTATCTTTTCCCTGTAAACATCTGACAGGAACGAGAACAAAACAACAGCACTTATCTCTATTGCAACAACCTGCCTGAATATTGAATTCCCGTCCTGCGTTCTATTTAATCCTGTATCGCTTAAAAGTCTTGTTAGCGGCCCTGCACTGGACATTCCAGTTACTATACCTGTAACCATTGATACAATAATATTATGAAATATGTAATAAACAATGAAAGATATTAAAGAAAACGGTATTATAAATTCCAGAATGCCTATAATAATATTCTTTACTTTTAAAAGCTCCTTTGTATTTATATCCTTAAATTCGAGTGAACCACCAGCAAAAAGCAGGAAGTTTATCCCAAGTGATATAAAGAGCGTTATGTTTGGCAGTATCTTTATAAGGCCAAGAACACCAGGGCCAATAACTATTCCAATGAAAACCGCGGCAACGTATGGCACAAGCTTAAATCTTTCGAAGAGTTCCTCACCCATTTTTGCAAGGAATAATAAGGCACCTATAAAGATCAATGCAAGCAGTGAATCAGAGATACCGTACATTTATTTTATATACTGTAATTCTATATAATCTTTAATTATTGTTTTCCGTTAAAATCATTTTATTTTTAATAATATGCCATCTCCAAGCTTTAATATATTATAATTAACGGATGCCTCAAAACCATTGAAAACTGGCATTCCGGATAAGATCATACCCGGATTAATATAGATATAAAATTCATCATAGAGTTTATTTAAAAAGAACTGTGATATAACATTGGCCCCGCCCTCAACAAGTATGCTTTTTATGCCGTGTTCATAAAGAACGTTCAATATATTTTTCATGTCAAGGTCATTTAATTTTATTACAATGACATTTTTTAATGAAACATCAACACCTGTTATGATGTATGTAGGTACACCACCATCAAAGACCTTATAATTATCATTTAATTTATAATTTCCGTCGAGTATTATCCTTGATCTGGCGTGTTTTAATTCCGGATTATCGACCATGACCGTTCCGGCACCTATTAAAACCGCATCCACGCTTTTTCTGAGGTCAATGGTTCTGTTCCAGTCATAATCATCGGATATTTTAATGGAGCCATTTATAGACGAGATCCTTCCGTTTAGAGACATGGCAACGTTGATTATTACATAAGGCCTCATAATGGTTAATTTAAATCTAATATAACAATTTTGGGATATTACTTATAATTAAGTTACTTATCTATAAGTAATAACTAAAATTTATATAATTATATTGTAAATCTGAAATAAATTATTATATTTTATATTTTAAATAAATACAGTACCATGATCATTTCAGGAAATATATACTTTAAAGGTTCCATGATAAAAGGGAACTTTGATACCAGCTCCATGGAATTAACTGAAAAAACCGGTATTAAAGGAACATTGATACCAATGCCTGTAAATGCACATACACATATCGGTGACTCATTTATAATGGACGAGCCTGCAGGCACGCTGCCTGAAATAGTTGGCCCTGGTGGCTTAAAGCACAGGGCGCTGGAATCTGCAGATGAATATAAAGTAAAGGAATACATGGAAAAATCAGAAAGGTACATGGAAAATACAGGAACACTGGCATTTTTTGATTTTCGTGAGAACGGTATAAATGGCATAAACCTATTAAAGAATACAAGAAGGAAATACATAGTACCATTGATATTTGGAAGGCCATATAAAAATGACGATCCTAATGACATTATTAAAATATCAGATGGTATTGGTTTAAGTTCTGTATCTGATATTGATTACGATGCCGCACTGAACATATCTGAACTGGCACACAAAAATAAAAAGATCATGGCATTGCACTTCAGCGAGAACACCCGGGAGGATATAAACATGGTTCTTGGTTTAAAACCGGATCTTCTTATACATGGCATAGAGGCCAGCGACGATGATCTGGATAAAATATCAGGCAGGAACATATATTTATCAATAACGCCAAGGTCAAACATCTTCTATGGAAAAAGGCCTGATTATTCAAAATTTTTAAGGCATAAAATAAAGCTTATGCTTGGCACTGATAATGTCTTTACATCAATACCTGACATTTTCATGGAGATGGATTTCTTATACAGATACCAGAGATTTAATGGATACATATCACCAGAGGATATACTAAGGATGGTTATAGACAATCCAAGGGAATTCATGCTTAAAAAAGGAATAAAAATAGCTGAAAAATACATATTTTTTAGGAATGAGCTGTTGAATCCATATCAGATAGTGACAAAGAGGCACTACCATGAGGCAATATTACTTAATAATGAGTAGATACCAATATATTAAATAATATAATGCAATAATCCATCATGATCCAGGAAGCTGTTAAATCCCTTAGATCAGGGATGCCAGTCCTAATCTTTGATTCAGACGACAGGGAAGGAGAAACCGATATGGTCTATGCATCGCAGTTTATCAGGCCGGAATCTATAAGATCGATGAGAAAGGATGGCGGTGGTTTAATATGCACAACAATAAAAATGGAGGATGCCTTATTAACAAGGCTTCCTTACATTGAGGATCTGTATAAAACACTTGATATACCAAATATAACAAATGCGGACGATTTAAAATATGATAAAAACAGCACGTTCTCAATAACGGTAAATTCCAGGGAGACATTTACAGGAATACCTGATATAGACCGTGCAAAAACGGTCAAAGACATATCATTTTACATTGATAACCTTAGAAGAAAAAAGATGGACTATAATGATTTTGGAAGGATCTTCAGATCACCAGGGCATATACATTTATTAATAGCCAGTGATGGCTACTTCAAAAAAAGAAGGGGCCATACAGAATTAAGCACATACCTTGTTGAAATATCCGGTCTGATACCATCGGCAACAATCGTTGAGATGTTATCAGATACCGGAAGATCAATGACAATGGAGGAGGCCATGGCATATGCAAGGAATCACAATTATACCTTTATCACAGGCGATGAAATAATTTCACACTGGAGTGGTTCCAATTGAAGGTTATTGGTATTGTTGATACAACATTTGCAAGATATGATATGGCCTCTGCAGCCATGGATGAACTTGAGAAAACCGGTACGGGTTTTATTTTCCAGAGATACACGGTTCCAGGAATAAAGGATATACCTGTTGCTGCAAAGATACTCTTTGAGGATTACAACTGCGATATTGTAATGGCATTTGGCATGCCAGGGCCCATGCCCGTTGACAAAATTTCAGCCCAGATAGCATCAACAGGCATAATGGAGGTTCAGCTTCAGGAAAAGAAACACATCATTGAGGTCTTTGTACATGAGGATGAGGCCATGGATGACAATGAACTTTCATGGCTCTGCGACAGGCGTGCCAGGGAGCATGCCCTGAACGTCTATTATTTATTGTTCGACAAGGAAAAGTTAACAGAAAACGCAGGCATGGGATTAAGACAGGGATTCCCTGATAAGGGGCCTGCTGGATCCGGCCATAAACATTAGGTGTTTATCATGATAAGAATAGGAATGGTTGTTGCAGAATTCAATTATGATATAACAATGATGATGCTTGAAAGGGCAAGATCGTATGCTGAATTTCTTGGTGTTGAGGTGCATAAAATACTAAGGGTTCCGGGCTCATTTGATATGCCACTAGCAATTAAAAAGCTGCTTATGGATAATGATATCGATGGCGTTGTAACAATAGGCGCGGTTATAAAAGGTGAAACGGATCATCATAAAATCATAATGGACAACGTTTCAAGAAAGATAACAGATCTAAGTCTGGAGTATAATAAGCCTGTGGCCCTTGGTATTTCAGGTCCTGGAGAATCAAGGCTCCAGGCAGAGGCAAGGATAGATATGGCAAAGGAGGCTGTTGAGAGCTGCGTTAAGATGATTAAATTACTAAAATCAAATTAATAAGAAATTTTTATTATAAATAAAAGTCATTTTTATAATTGTTATGTCATGGACCATTGCATCTTAACAAATACATAACATCATTTTCAGGCTTAATAAATATAAATTCAATAAAACATGAAATAAAAATTGAATAATAATTAACTGTTAATTGCACTGAAAATATTAATAGATATATTTGATTTTTAATTCAAACATGCATCATTTCATTGTTGCTTTATTGCCTTAACATGCTCAATACCATGGTATAAAAGATAATTACCAGTTATCACAAATCTACATAGCTGCAACGCTTATAAAAAAGGAATAAATAAATTAAAAAATATTTTATACATGTAAGAATTTTAGAATGGATAATAATGGTAACAAAACCAGCAAGAATGTATACAAGAATCACCGGCCCGGCATACACAAGAAAGGAGTTTATGGGCGGTGTACCATATCCAAAAATCACAACGTTTATTCAGGGCAATCAAAAGAAGGACTTTGAAATTGAAATGATGCTTGTTGCCGAGGAGGCGTGCCAGATAAGGCATACCGCCCTAGAGGCCGCAAGGGTATCGGTAAACAGAAAGCTTCTTGATGCTGCGGGATCGGATAATTATTTCCTGCAGATAAGGCCGTACCCGCACCAGGTGATAAGGGAGCATAAAATGGCAACCGGCGCCGGTGCAGACAGAATATCAAGCGGTATGAGGGCAGCCTTTGGCAGGCCTGTTGGCACGGCTGCAAGGGTTTATCCAGGCCAGATCATAATGGTCGGAAGGGTTGACAGAAACAATGCAAAGCTTTTAAAGGATGCCCTGCACAAGGCATCAATAAAACTGCCAACACCGTGCAAGGTTGTTGTCACAAAGGGCAGCAAGATCACTGAAAGCCTTGGTATTTAAAAATATATTTTATTTATTTTTCCCTGCTTGCTATAAAATCCTGTATCATCTTTGCCGCAAGCATTGATGTGTTTCCATTATCATATAATGGCGTCATCTCAACGATGTCAAATCCTATGCTTTTCTTTGAAAATCTCCTTATTATTGATCTTACATCAGTGTCTCTTAGGCCATATGGCTCAGGTGTACCAACGCCGGGTGCATAGGCCGGGTCTATACCATCCATATCTATTGAGAAATATATCCTGGAATCACCGATAAATTCATCAAGCTCATCCAAAACGCTTTTTATTCCATTTTCTAGCACATATTCAGATGATACAAAACGGACATTTCTGTACTCCGGCGATTCGTACTCCTCAAGGGATGTTGACCTTGTGCCAACGGAAACTATACTATCCCTTCCCAGAATGTCAAGGCACCTTCTTGTAACGCATGCATGATTATAAATATTGTCCATGTAAGAATCCCTGAAGTCCGAGTGTGCATCGATTATCAGCATCTTTACGTTCCTGAGGTTTCTCACAGCACCAATTGTTATTGAATGCTCCCCACCAAGCATTATTGGCACCTTTTTATCATTGAATATTGTTCTTGTTACAGTTTCCACCTCGCTAAGAACGTACTCAACATCCTCGTAAACAGGCAGATCTCCAAGATCACATATGCCGGCGTCAGGTATATTGTACTTGTAATTTATCTCGAAGGATTCTAGATTATTGTATGCGTATCTTATATAATTTGGTGATAGCCTTGAACCCCTTCTATAGCTTGATGTATTGTCAAAAGGTACGCCGAAGAGAACGTACCTTGCATTTTTATAATCAGATAATGCATCAGGTAATTTAAGATACGAAAAGTGCTGCATCAGTTCTGAAGCATTATCTTTCTCTGACCCATTGCCTCCCAATAGGGCACCTCCATTCCTGGTTTAATCTTCTCAAGGTCTGCAGGATCAACCGGTATAACAAAGGTTTCAAATGTCTCAGAGTCCATTAACTGAACCTCATTGTTTGCTATTGATAGAACCTGGGCATTCTTCTTTGTAATTACCGGAACCTTAACCTTATGCTTTACAGGATAAACCACACTGTGCTTTTGATTATCAAAGACCCCTATTGCAACTATTCTTCCCTTTGCCTCACCGTGCTTCCCTGGCTTTGACATTGTAATGTCAACGATCCTGCATGGTGAATCGTCAATTAATATGTATCTTCCAACCTTTAATTCTCTTACCTCTGCTTCAGTCCAGCTCATTCTAACACCCTGTGGTTAATATTTTCAGTCTTTATATATTTTTATATTTAAGTTTAAAAGTTTAAGAATACAAAAGGGCCGGGACCGGGAATTGAACCCGGGTCCGGGGATCCACAGTCCCCAAGGATGTGCCACTACCCCACCCCGGCCATTAATGGTTAATTGCAATTCAATATAATTATTTTTTCAATTTTTTACATAAAAAATTACTGAGTCTATTTTATATCTATCATGCCTATGATGTTTGTATATCCTTGGGATCTCAATTGACATAAAGCTCTCATCCATGATCTCGGCATTTTCCGTGTAAAATTTCCTTATAAAATCGTATGCCCTGGCATTATGTATTGAATATATATTTTTTGATATTTCCAGAGCCTTTTCGAGGAATTTCATATCACTGCCCCTTATAACAGAGCCAAATGGTGGATTCATTATAACTGTATCGAACGTTTCATCTATTTTAGAAACATCCATATTAAAAAATCTTGCACTGGCACCTGCAATCTCATTATTTTTAACTGAGAGTTTTATCATTTCCTGGTCTATGTCAAAGCCCTTTGATTCCAGAGCTCCCATTAGCGAGGCACCAATGGCGAATACACCATAACCACAGCCAAGATCGGCCACCCTTTTGTTTAAAATATCACCATTTAAATATGCGCTTATAATAATTGAAGATGCCGAGGAAGCATCCGTCGGATACTGCTCGAGATTTATATCGTAATTCTCCGGCAGCATCAATCCCTGAAGCCTTATCTCAAGCTGCCTTTTATTAATCTTATTCCTGTATATTGCCAACCGCCATCTCCACTATGTTTCTTGCCATCTTTTTTGCATTCTCCCTGTTCTCTCCCCTTGTTATTAATATCTGCTCTATCTTTCTTATAGCCCTCTGCTTCTTCCAGGTTCCGCTCTCATGGGCAGCAAGGACAATGTATTCTGCTATCTCCCTGTCAACGTTTATTCCAAATCTCTCCTTTATCTTTATCTGCCAAACCGGAACAAGGACAGTTGGTATGTCTTTTAATGGATTTTTGTTCCTGTATGATTCTATAATCTTGTTAATATCGTTTCCGGCCATATGGTTTCATCTATAACTAAGATATAAACTTTTCACAAATTTGTTAGCCAAAAATTATACGTGTTAATTTATATAGTTATAATTAATGTCGATATTACCATTTTTAAAATATTTAAGGATTTTATGAAAAAATATTTAAAAAGAATTAATTATGAATAAAGCATACATGTATATGAATAAATTAAGGGCCTATTTCATCTATTCAAAGCCACAGGTATGGTGGCTTTTAGTCTTTATAGGATTAATAGGTTCAATACTTGCGATAAACTCATTTAAATCATATTTAATAATACTATTACTTGTCGCCCTTGTTGCAAACATGACCGGTTCAATGGGTGCCGAGGGTCTTACAAATTACATAGACCGGGATATGGATTCAATAATGGAGAGAACAAGAAACAGGCCATTGCCATCAGGCGAAATCAGCGAAAAGGGTGCCTTTTTGTTTGGAATCATACTATCGCTCTTCTCTATTTTTATATTATTAATATTTAAAAGATACCTTGCAGCACTATTTATGTTCCTTGGCCTGTTCGATAACGTTTTTATTTACAGCTACCTTTTAAAAAGGAGAACCCCGTACAGCATAATCCTTGGTGGGTTCTCAGGTGCATTTCCGGTACTTATAGGCTGGTATACAGTCACTGATAGATTTTCATGGATACCTTTTATATTATTCTTCCTTGTAATGTTCTGGATCCCGGTTCATGTCTGGAGCCTTGCATACAAGTACCGTGATGATTATTACAGGGCCGGGGTTCCAATGCTTCCAGTTGTTTACTCGGATAGGAAAACAGCAGTTTCAATATCATTATCATCAATGCTTCTTATACTGTTTTCTGTAATACCATATTTTCTTGGTTTTTTTAATTATCTTTACCTTCTGGTTATATTAATATTATCAGTACCAATTGTAATATATTCAGTAAATTTCATAAAAAAGCCCACAAAGAAAGCCTCCATGAGGCTATTTATCTACACGGCTCCATATCTGACCTTTGTCTTTTTCATTGTTATGATTATACACATTATAGAAATAATAAAATAAAAATTATTTTGGGGCAATTCTTACAACGTTGCTGCCCCTTATAACAACAGTTCCAAGCTTTCTCTGGGTCTCACCGCTCTCCTCGGCATCATCAAGCGTCATGTTCATGTACTCATCATAGCCTGCAAGGGTGCCTTCAAGAACCCTGTTGTCCTTTAAAAGCAGTGATACCTTCTTATTTAAACTCTCCTCAAGCATCTTCATTGGTAATAGCGCCATAAAACCACCTCAATTATATTCATCACCATCATCATATTCTTCCCTGCTCATCATTATCTCAAGGAGGCCCCTAACAACTTCCTTCATGCTGTCAAGCTCCTTTCTCATGTCATTTACCTCCCTGGATAACTCCTGAACATCCTTTACTTTACCTTCCTTCATTATTATCACCTATATTTATATTGCCATAATCATCCGAGATCTTTCTCCTCTCTATTCTTTTACAGTTTGTACAGTAAAGCACATTATTTTTTATCACCATCTCCCTGCGGCAAACGGTGCATCTTGTTCTGAGAACGCCCAGATGCGTGGAGAATATTGTTATGTAAAGTGGTTTTGTCGTTAACACCTTTCCCCTTAACATGTCCCCAAGTGAAACCATCTGGGTATAATTCCTGTTCAGTATTGGCAGTCTCAGCTTTGCGTCCTTTTCCACAGGGATTAACCTATTATCCTCAACAGCGTAGATATGTACCGTTGCCTCATTGTTTGTTACCTTGAGAACCATCCCGTAAACAATATCGCCTACCTTTAATGCCCTTTCATGCTTCATTGGCCTGACAGATATAACAAGGTTCCTGTCATCCTTTACGACCTCACCATAGCATAGAGATATTATATTCCCAGCATCCTCAATGGTGTTTTTGCCTGGTAGGTACTCCTCCTCACTTGCTATGACGTCACCCGGGTATGATATACTTCCATGCATTCATATAGAAATTATTTATACATTATTAAGTTTTTTATACACACAAACTGTAAAAATATATCTATGCTTTAGCCATTAGCTTTTATGGAAAAAAAGGATAACGTCTTCACATTTGGCAACGCATTAAGTCTTTACTATAAGGATTACGAAACACCTCTTATCATAAATACTGATGATATAAACCAGTTTAAGAGATCAGATAAATTTTATGTTCTTGGCAATGAATTCAATGCAGAGATAAAATATCCATATTTTATGTCCTCCCTTTATTGCATTGAATCCGGTGATATAGTAATGGTTTACAATGCCGTTGAGCTAATACAGAGGCCAAGGCTTATAATAAAGGCATTAATGGCTTTAAGAAAAAAATACGGTTTTTCAAAATTAATATACCTTCCTGGCATAGGTGATCCATACATTATACCTGTTCTTGTTTATGCCGGTGCTGACCTCTTTGATGATATATACATAAAAGAGGAGAGCATTAATAATATAAAATACACAATGATGGGCAAAACAAAATCATCTGATAATAATATAAATGATAACCTTAAGTTCGCCAACGATATTATATCATTATTAAGATCCGCAATAAAAACAGGTACACTAAGGGAATTCGTTGAGAAGTTCCAGTATTCAAGCAGGGCAATTGAGATGCTAAGAATAATTGATAATGATTATTTTTCAGATTATTCAATGGTATTTCCGGTATATACACCATATATAAAGGCAAACACCATAGAATCATTAAACAGGCCTGACATAGTATCTTACAGGAACTACATAAAAAATGATTATTCAAAACCTGACGTTGAAAATCTTTTAATACTCCCATGCTCAGCAAAAAAACCATATTCAAAATCAAAGAGCCATAAAAAGATACTTTCCAGGATAGAAAAATACAGAAAATACATACACGAGTTAATAGTAACCTCGCCTGTTGGTCTGGTTCCGAGGGAGCTTGAATCCATGTACCCTGCGGCCTTCTATGATATCCCGGTCATAGGCCTCTGGTACGAGGATGAAAAGAAGATGATAAACGATCTCTTAAAATCCTATTTATTAAAAAATAGATATAAAAACATAGTAGCATACATAGATGAGGATTTAAACTTTATAAAAAGCTCTGGAAACATCATTTTAATTGAGGGTAATATACTATCAGAGGAAAAACTTTCCGAGCTTGAATCAACACTTAGGGATTTAACGATAAACTCTCCAAAAATGGATCATTTATTCAATTATAAAAGCATGCTATCATACCAGTTTGGAACATGGATAAAAGATTATCTAGATGATATAAAAATAAGCAGGAGCTATAACATGGATATGGTAACAAGGAATGGCAGGGCCCTCTTTGTATTCAATGAAAAACTTGGCAGGTTCACGATAAATAGAAACGGTGCATGTATATTTTTAAATGCAGGTAAAAAGATTGTTTACATTGATGATTTTAAGCCAACATCCTATGTCTTCAATGCCGGTATAAAAGATGCAACAGACGATATAAAACCCGGGGATGAGGTTATAATAGTTCACAACAATGAGATCCGCGGTGTTGGCACTGCACTGATATCTTACAGGGCAATGATTGATCTCGATCATGGTGCCGGTGTTAAGGTAAGATAAAAAATTAATAATTAAAAAAGATACAAAATAATGTCAATTTTAATAAAAAATGCAATGATTTTAAGGGATTTAAAATTCATAAAATCAGATGTATTAATAGATGGTAATATAATAAAAAAAACAGGTGAGATAAAAGATTACGCAGATTATATTATAGACGCAAAATGCAATCTTTTAATACCAGGGTTTGTGAATACCCATGCCCATGTTGCAATGACAGGTTTCAAGGGTCTTTTGGACGATACTGTTTTAAGTGATTTTCTGGAAAAATCCGGTGATCTTGATTCTTCAAGAACAGATAACGGTATATATAACTCGTCACTTCTTGGCATGTATGAAATGATAAATTCAGGAATAACAACATTTGTTGATTTATATTATTCAGAGGATATAATACAAAGGGCTGCAGAGAAAACAGGTATACGCGCATACCTTGCCTGGGCCGTTCTTGACGATGAGTACACAACACAGAAGGGCAGCCCTGTAAAGAATGCCGAACATTTTATAACAATGGACCACCCTGAAAATGTAACACCAATGATCGGTGTTCAAGGTATATATGTATCATCTGATGAAACATACATGAAGGTTCTTGATCTATCAAAAAAATACAATGTTATGATGCACACACATTTATCGGAAACCAGGAAGGAAGTCTATGATACGGTAAAACGCTACGGTGAGAGGCCTGTTGAGCATTTAAATAAAATAAACTTCCTTTCAGATAAATTGATTGCGGCACACTGCGTCTGGGTAACAATCAATGAGATAAAGATGCTCTCAAAAAACAATGTAAAGGTTTCATGGAACTCTGTAAGCAATGCGAAGCTTGCATCAGGGGGCAACGCACCCATACCGGAAATGCTTAATAATAACATAAATGTATCAATTGGAACGGACAGCTCCGGAAGCAACAACTCACTTGATATGTTCCAGGAAATGAAGTTCTCATTGCTATCAATAAACAATGAGCGCTGGGACCCGTCAATAATAAAATCCGGTGACATTTTTAGAATGGCAACATTGAATGGCTACAGTGCATTAAATCTAAACGGTGGAATAATTGAGCCCGGCAGCATTGCCGATTTAATAATAATTGACAGACGGGCTGTTAACATGATTCCGGGCAATGATTTTATAAAGAACATCGTTTTCTCCGGAAATCCATCAAATGTACTTTATGTAATTGTAAACGGAAAAATATTAAAGGAAAATGGCAGGCTAAATAACTTTAATCCTGATGAATTTATTGATGCAGAATTCCTTTGAAATCATATTTTTCGAAATAATATAGATATATCATTATCATCATCAAATTTTATAATCCTCAGGTTGTACATTAAACATAATTTCTCAAAAACCTCCCTTTTATATGGAAATTTCTCCCTTGATAAATAAAGCATCACATCATCATCAATATCAATGCTCCATGATTTTAAAAGTGATTTAAGATATGTTAATGAATCACCACCGCATGATATATAACGTCTATCATCTATTATCATATATAATTTATTTATAAAATAGATATAAACTTAATTTAGCAATTAAAATAAGGAAATTTTAAAAATAATGATATTAATATTTTTTAATATTAAAATATATCTATTGGTGCAATTGCACCTTTGATAACTGTATTATATTTTTTACGGATCACATACTGGTGATAGAATGCCTGTGTATCTTGGTAAAAGGGCCCCGGATTTTACGGCAAACACAACGCGTGGTGTAATATCGCTATCAGATTACAAAAACAAATGGGTGCTTTTGTTCTCACACCCTGCAGATTTTACGCCAATATGCACAACAGAATTTATTGAGTTTTCAAGGAGATACAACGATTTTAAGGAATTAAACGTCGAGTTGATAGGTCTGAGCGTTGACAGCCTGCAAAGCCATATCGAATGGCTTAAGGACATCTATGAAAAATTTGGTATAGAGATACAGTTTCCTGTTATAGCTGATATAAATAAGGAGATAGCAAGGGAATACAATCTAATCGACGAGAACGCCGGAAATACCGTTCGCGGAGTATTTATAATAGATCCAAACCAGACCGTAAGATGGATGATATACTATCCTGCAGAAACTGGCAGAAACATAGATGAGATATTAAGGTCAGTAAAGGCGCTGCAGGCCAACTGGTCAAGGAAAATAGCAACACCGGTGAACTGGAGGCCTGGAGATAAGGGAATACTGCCACCGCCATCAACATTAGAGGATGCACTTCAGAGAATAAGGGAGGGCAATAAAACCTGGTATATAAAAACAGAATAAATTTTTGAAAAGTATTTTATTTACATTTATATTATAAATTTATGGAATTTTATCTTGGGAAGACCGGTGAAAGGATTTCATCAATAGGAATTGGCACATGGCAGATGAAAAGCAACGATCAAAGCATAATGGCAATACGTGCAGGTCTGGACGCCGGCTCAAACTTTGTGGACACTGCCGAGGCATACAGAAACGAGGCCATGGTTGGAAGGGCCATAGAATCCAGGGAAGTTTTTATAGCCACAAAGGTATTTCCGAATCATTTTAAATATGATAGCTTAATAAGAGCCTGTG
Source organism: Picrophilus oshimae DSM 9789 (assembly GCF_900176435.1). Classification (NCBI taxonomy): domain Archaea; kingdom Methanobacteriati; phylum Thermoplasmatota; class Thermoplasmata; order Thermoplasmatales; family Picrophilaceae; genus Picrophilus; species Picrophilus oshimae. The sequence continues at coordinate 232,701 of NZ_FWYE01000001.1, read as the reverse complement.
AAAACAGCCTTAAAAGGTTAAATGTAAAAACAATAGATCTTTACCAGTTACACTGGCCAAACAGGCACGTCGATATAAAGGAAACAATGAAAGCCATGGAGCACCTTGTAGATACCGGTATGATAAGATACATAGGTGTCAGCAATTTTAATGTAAACGAATTAAAAAGCGCAATGTCCGCAATGTCAAAATATGAAATTGTGTCAAACCAGGTTGAATACAATCCACTGGTTAGATACATAGAACCTGAGATATCTGAATTCTGCAGGAAAAACAGCATTTCAATTATAGCATACAGCCCGTTAATGCATGGCCATGATATTGATGCCATTTCAAAGGATGAAAGCCCGTTTAATATAATAGCAAATAAAAGAAATGCAACTGTAAGACAGGTAATCCTTGCATGGATCTTATCAAAGAACTTCTTTGCGATACCAAAAAGTAATGTTCCTGAACATGTAATAGAAAATGTAAAGTCCATGAACATTAATTTAAGCAGCGAGGAAACATCAATGATAGATCATTACGTTTCAAGGTTTAACAAAAAATCATTAAAGGAAAGGTACGGGAATATTATATCTTTTGTATCAAGGTTCTGAATGTAAATTATTATATAATAACAAGGCATTTCATCTAAATTTATGATTGAGCTAATAAATTTAAGCAAAACCTATCCTGATGGAAAGGTTGCTGTTGATCATTTAAATTATAAGATTGATAGCGGTATTGTTTCGATAATAGGCCGGAATGGCGCCGGAAAGACGACGTTGCTAAGAATGCTGTCGACGCAGCTCAGGCCAAGCTCAGGCGATGCCTTAATAGACGGAATAAGCATAGTAAGGGAGCCTGAAAAGGTAAGAAAAAAGATTGTCAGCATACCACAGGAGGCCTCGCCCATAGGCATATTAACGGCTTACGAGCAGGTAAATATGTTCCTTGCCGCCAGGGGCTTTTCATTCCATGAGGCAAAAAATGCGGCAATAAAGGCCTTAAAGGACGTCGGTCTTGATGCCATGCACAAGCCTACAGATACATTATCCGGTGGAATGAAGAGGAAGATGTTCGTTGCCATAGCCCTGGCTGCAAACGCAGATACTGTTTTCCTGGATGAGCCTACAACAGGTCTTGACCCGCTATCAAGGTTCGAGGTCTGGTCAGCAATAAAAAAATTAAATGGCAATGTTATATTAACAACGCATTACATGGAGGAGGCCGAGGAGCTATCAAAAAAGATATACATGATGGAATCCGGGAAAATTATAAAGTCCGGCTCAGTCGATGAGCTAATATCAAATATGAGGAACCTTGTTAGAATAGAATCATACAAACCAATGGAGAATTCATATACAATAGGCTCGCTTTACATTAAGTACGTTGATAAATCCGAGGCCTACAGGTACATAAAAATGGATTATAATGTAAAGCCAGTTTCAATAGAGGATCTTTTTATAATGAGGGGTGTAACTCTTGAATCTTAGATTCATACTTTTAATGGCATGGTACTACGGAATAAAGGCAATAAAGCGCGGTCCATCATATTTGATAGCATCACTTGCAACACCATTGACACTGCTATTTCTGGTCTTTGTGCTTAGTCATGGAACACTTGTAAAATACGCAATTGTTGGTGGATTAATAGCCTTTGTTGGATCAGTCGGTCTCTCCAGTGCAGGCGATGCAGCGTTCATGAGGCTGCAGCTCAGGGTTCAGGACATGTACGTTGCAAGCAATATAAAACCATTTGATTACATGATGGCCTTTACACTGAGTTATCTTGTTTTTTCCGTTCCAGGGATAATTTTATACATTGCACTTGGCATGCATTACCATCTTTTTAATCTTTATAACTCAATTTACATGTTGTTAATAATGATATCATTAATACTGACAACGACATCGATATCGTTTATAATAGCAGGCTCAATAAATCATCTAAGGAACATCTGGGGCATAACAGGAATACTATCGATATTAACAAGTATACTGCCACCGACATTTTATCCGTACTACTATGTTCCAAGGCCATTTTTATATCTCTTATCGCTGTCACCAACAACGCCTGCGGCCGTTCTTGTTCAGGGTGTTTTTCATCTGGCACCGCTTTTTAAAAACATGATATATATTATAATCATAGAAACAGTTTTTTATACAGTTCTTGGCAGGTTTGCAATACGCTGGCGTGAAAATTAAAATTCCAGAATATATTATAAAATATCAAAATAAAGATATCTGGAAGAATAGATAAGTTTATAAGCCTCAATGATGTATGTCTGACAATGTCTCATTTCAGGATGTTTTTTGGAATTCCCGCATCAATAACAATAATAGCTGTTGATTTCCTTGATTTTAAAAACAATGAGACAATATCATTCATAATGCTTTTCTTAGGCATAGTAATATTTACTTATTCAGTATCAGAGTCAAAAAGGGATTAGGATAATAATTTATATATTATTCCTTTTTCTGAATATATTCTGTTCTCGGCCTCATCAAAAACAACGCTGTGTATGCCGTCTATTACGCCTGCAGTTACCTCAAGCCCACGGTGCGCCGGCAGGCAGTGCATGAATATATAGTCCCTGTTCGCATTTTCTGTTAGATCCTCATTTACCTGGTATGGCATGAATATCCTTTCCTTGTTAGCCCTTTCATTCTCCTCACCCATGGATACCCAGACGTCCGTGTATATTATATCAGAAGCCTCAACAGCTATCCTTGGATCATCCGTGATCTCTATTTTATTTCCGGTTTTAAGTGATATCTCCCTGGCCTGCCTCAATATCTCCTTATTTGGCTCAAATCCCTTTGGGCAGGCTATTGATATATCAACCCCAAGAATTGATGAACCAAGCAGAAGTGAGTTTGCCATGTTATTTCCGTCGCCTATGTATGCCAGTTTAAGACCTTTTAACCTATGCTTTTTCTCGTAAACAGTCATGAAATCTGCAACGATCTGCATTGGATGCTCAAGATTATCAAGGGCGTTCAATACAGGAACTGTTGCATGCCTTGCAAGCTCAACAACATCATCATGGTTAAATGCGCGGTAGGATATTATATCAACAAATCTTGAAAGAACCCTGGCGGTATCTGCTATGGTCTCCCCACGGCCGATCTGCATATCATTTGGGTTTAAATATATTGCATGGCCGTTGAGCTGCTCCATTGCAACCTCAAGCGAGTTCCTTGTTCTGGTGCTGGGCTTCTCAAAGATCATTGCAAGAATCTTTTTTTCAGAGAATTTTATTGTCCTGTCCTTTTTTAATTTTATTGAAAGCTCTATAATATCCTCAAGATCATCCTTCATATCATAAACTGATATTATATCTCTCTTCATGCATGGATATAATTAATATCATTAAAAGTTTTGTTTTCTTAATATAATTAATGGAATAATGGAAAGCATGTTTACAACGCCTATAAAGATTAAAAAGTATGATACCGAGTTATAAATGTTTAAACGCTCATTTAAAATGAAGAGATTTCCAAGGGAGATATCTATCCCGGAATAAAAAAATATAAACAGCGGTATCAATGATATTGATAATAATAATGATGTGTTTCTTATTATAAAAAGCAGGCTGCTTGCATCTGTTCTTGCATCGCTATATGAATCCGCCAGGGCCGTTGTTGATGGTGGCCAGTATATTGATCCACCGGCACCAGAGATAAACAGCATCTCAGGTATGTAAAACATAAACCTACCTATAAATATTATCGGTAGGGATTCGGCCAGGGCACCAATGCCCATTATTAAATATGGTTTTTTTATATAATCTGATATATATCCTCCAACCGGATTAAATATCAAAGAAGAAACAGGATACCATATTATTAACAACGATGCATAAATGGGATTATAGCCAAGATCAGCCTCAAAGTATAATGATAAAATATAGATGACCGCAAAAAAGGCAAAAGCCTCAAAGAAGATCGATAATCCAAGCAAAAAAATTCTTAAATTCAACAGCTTCCTTGATATAAAAGGATGCCTTCTGTATATTATCAATGCCGGTATTATTAATATTATGCCAGCTATTATAAAATATTTATTTATAAAGGTTATGCCAACAATCAAAGGTATCATCATTGCGGCTGCTATTATAGAATATGAATCAGGGTTTTCCATGCTTCTTACAGATGGTATATACCTGTATGCAAATGGTATCGCAATAATGCCTATTGGTACATTTATAAGGAAGATCAGACGCCAGTCTATTGATGATAGGTAACCACCTATTAAAGGGCCTGCAATTGTTCCTATACCCCATGATATTGAGTTTATGCCTATTGCCGTTGATTTATTATCATCAAAGGCATCAAGTATGACAGGTATATCTGTAATTGAAAGTATACCGGCGCCAAGCCCCTCAATGAACCTAAGTATTATTGACAATATAATATATGGTGATACTGTTATGCCCAGGGAGGATAATGAAAATAAAAGGAAGCCATAGATGTAAGATAGCCTTCTGCCAATCCTTGCTGTTATCTTTATACCGGGTATTAATATTATCGTTGATGATATAATATATGAAACAAGGAGCCAGGTTAATTCAGATATGCTTCCATGAAGATCCCTTCCAATGAACGGAAGTGCAAGGTATATTATCGTTGAATCTATTGCGGCCATTACCGTGCTTAGGGTCGTTACAAAAAGTACCTTGTATTTATTTTTCATTAAAATCGTAAAAATTTATTTATGCATATTATCAGTGTACATTGTTATTGCGGCCCGGCATCCGTCACCAACGGCCGTTGCAATCTGCTCCTCACTGCCCTTTACAACATCACCGGCGGCATATATTCCGGGAACAGAGGTCCTCATCTTGTCATCAACGATTATGAAGCCGCGATCGTCCATCTTAACGCCGGAACCCTTAAGAAATTCAGTCTGTGGTACTATTCCGACGTATACAAATATTCCATCAACCTCTATCTCATTTTCCTTGCCTGTTTTCTTATCAGTGTATTTAAGACCGGTGACCTTTTTGCCATCTCCTATGATCTCCGTTGTCTCAGCATTTAATATAAATGGTATGTTCTTTTCCTTTATTGTCTCGACATATGCATCCTCGCATTTGTATCTATCAGAATGTGATATTATCCTTGTATCACTGGCTATACCATTTAAATATATTGCAGATATTGCACCGGAATTGCCACCGCCGATCACGGCAACCCTCTTATCCTTAAAAAGGTATCCATCGCATGTGGAGCAGTATGAAACGCCCTTGCCATAGTACTCGTTCTCACCAGGGACGCCTATCTTTCTATGTGTTGTACCGGTTGTTATTATAATGTATCTTGATGTAAAATCCTCACGGTTTGTTTTTATTTTAAACCCGTCGCTTGTTTTTTCAATGGATCTTGCCTCGATCTCTGTAATTATCTTTGCATACTCCCTGGCGTGTTTTTCGAATTCCCTTGCAAGATCGGCTCCCTCAATGGCCTTGAAGCCAAGGTAATTCTCAACAAGTGGCGATACTGCTGTATTACCACCGCCAACGGCCTCGCGTTCCAGTATTGCAACATTTAAACCGGATCTTTTTGCATATATTGCCGCTGAATAGCCTGCAGCACCAGCACCGATAATTATAACATCATAATCTGTTTCATAATTTCTCTCGTTTCCACGAATGTTGAAATTCATCATAATTATCACTTAATTATCGATATATAATATAAAAAATATTTGAGCAAAAGAAAAAATTTAATATGGTGGCATTCCGCCGCCCATACCACCCATGCCGCCCTGTGGCTGCTGGTTGTTTGATGGGGCCGACTTCTTGCTTGCTATCACATCATCTATTCTTAGTATCATTGATGCAACCTCAACGGCGCTTTCCAGTGCGTGCTGCTTAACGCGGTATGTGTCAAAGACACCAAGCTTTACCATGTCATCTATCTTGTTCTCATTGAGGTTTATTCCATAGTTCCTGTTTGATTTCTCGTGCTCTGCCTTTAATTTTATTAATGTGTTTATTGGATCCATGCCTGCATTCTCTGCAAGGGTTCTTGGTATTATTTCAAGGGCCTTTGCAAATGCCTCTATTGCGAGCTGCTCCCTGCCGCCAACGCTGTTTGCGTAGTCCCTTATCTTCATTGAAAGCTCTGCCTCTATTGCACCACCGCCTGGCAGGTACTTTCCATCCTCCTTTGTTATTGCAACAACCCTTATTGCATCGTGAAGCGCCCTTTCAATTTCATCGACAACGTGTTCTGTGCCTCCCCTTATCAATATGCTTACTGCCTTTGGATTCTTTGCGCCTGTTATGAATGTCATCCTGTCGTCGCCTATCTTTCTTTCCTCGACCTTCTCTGCTGTTCCCAGTGAATCCGGTGTCAGATCATCAAGATCCGTAACGATCTTTGCTCCAGTGGCCTTTGCAAGTTTTTCCATGTCGCTCTGTTTTACCCTTCTAACAGCGTATATGCCCTCCTTTGCAAGGTAGTACTGTGCAGTATCATCTATGCCCTTCTGGCATAATAAAACATTTGCGCCGGATTTTTTAACCTTCTCAACCATCTCCTTGAATGTGTCAGTTTCCTGATCCAAAAACTCCTGTATCTTTGATGGATCATTTATCTGAACCTTTGCCTCGATCTCGGTCTTCTTTATCTCAAGTGCTGAGTTTATTAATGCTATCTTTGCATTCTTTACTACAGATGGCATCTTTGAATGAACCTTCTCCTTGTCTATTATTAAACCTGATATGAACTGTGTGTCTGTGGCGCTTCCGCCGTTTTTCTTGTCAACCTTTATGTTTGCAGTGTCGACTATAACCTTTCCGTCGCGCTCCTCTGCAACGGCGTTAACAGCCTTTATAACAAGGTCTGCAAGAAACTCTGGTGCAACACTTGTGTTCTTTCCTGATAATGCTGTGATTGCTATCCTCTTTAGTGTTTCTTCATCATCAGCCTTTATTGCAAGGCTGTCAAGCTGCCTCTTTGCCTCTGTTACAGCTAGATGGTATCCTGATGCTATAACTGTTGAATGGACACCCTGTTCAAGCAATGATTCTGCCTGCTTGAGCAGCTCACCGGCAAGGACAACGACCGTTGTTGTACCGTCTCCAACAGCGGTATCCTGTGACTTTGATGCCTCAACAAGCATCTTTGCCGTTGGGTGGTCTATATCCATCTCCTTTAAAATTGTTGCACCGTCATTTGTTATTACAATATCACCAATGGAATCCACAAGCATCTTGTCCATGCCCTTTGGACCAAGCGTCGTTCTTACTGCATCGGCTATTGCCTTTGCGGCCTCAATGTTGTTCTTCTGGGCATTTTTGCCCTGCTGCCTTTCTGTACCTTCCTTTAATATTAATATAGGCGTCTGACCCGTTATCATAGTTACACCAAGATAGTAAATATGTTCTTCAATATAAATATTTCTATTGTCATCTTACATCATTTCTTTTTATTTCCTTTTTAAATTCAGACGGCAGCCTGCCAAGATGGTAATCATTAACATCAACGAATTTTATCAGCCTTGACAATCTTGGATGTACCCTTTTTAACTCATTGTACATCTTTATTGATATTCTTCTTAGATCAGGATGGGCCTGCGGTGTGGTTCTAAGCTCTATCATGTAAGCCAGCTCATTGAGATTGGCTGAGAAAACAACAGGATATTTGTACGCAAATGGCACAACGTACTGCGCAATTAAATAACCGTTTGATTCCAGTATTTTATTATATACATCCCTTGCCTCATCCATTAATGATATGTAATCCTTTTTTATGCTTTCTACCTCGGATATGTTCTCTGGTATATCATAATTGTAATAAACAGACAGCGGTTTTCTTATTATTGATAAAAACCTGTGCCTTTGCAGCTCCCTGAAGGCACCGTAGTTTGTGTTTACCTCAAATAGATAGTTTATGGATTCAAAGGCCCTGCCAAGCTTGTCCCTTCTATTCTTTCTTTTAATGTAAAGATCATCAATTAAATCATTATATTCTATGGAATCATATGAACCCGAGGAATTGTACATCATAAGCCTGGAGGCCTTTTTTATCTCCTCATCCTCGCTGTTATATGATATCAGTGAAACCTCATTTAAATCGCTGTACCTTTTGTATAAATCCACTGGATACCTGCATTTTTTATATTCAATGGATTCATAGCCATGTTTTGAAAATGCATCGTCTATAAGGCCTGGCATCTCTGGCCTCAGCTCATTGTATATGCTTTCTGCAAGCCCCTTTGTTTCCTGTAAATTGTATCTGTAAAGTCTCTGTATCATTGATATAAACGCACGGCCGTTTCCAGAGATTCCGAGGTTTGTCAGCGTTGAGGCTGGCAGCACGTACCTTATCTCATCAAGAACCGCGGCCCTTAATGCTGATTTATATGATTTGTTTATAATATTATCATCAAGATTATTTATATCAGAATATTTATAATATGAATCTCCTATTTCAAAGGTAAATGATTCAACAGGGTATTTTTCCTTAAAGTAATCGAGCATTTCATTATAAATTGATGAGTAGAAATCAAAAAGGCTGTTGCAGATGTTCTCATATTCATTGCTTTTATATCCTATGCCGGCCCTATCTGGCTTTAGGTATAAATAACCGTCAGATGTCTTTTTATCGTATCGTACATACCTTGAGGATTTTTCAAGGTATGATAAACCTATTCTCTGCTCCTCTATTATCTTTGATGCTATGTTCGATATGTTCTGTATTCCCATCTGCGCTGTTACAAGCTCTGATATTGATTCGTCACCGTACTCTATAAAGATTCGTCTATAGAAATCGCCTGCCCTTTCAGGGTCATTGAACTCCTTTTTATATAAATCACGTATATCAAGGGATGCTGTTCTGCTGTATCTTGACATCAGCGCACCACGGTCTATCATCTTGTCTGTTTTTATTAGAAAGACATCCCTGTCATAATTTGAAAAATCCATAATGGATTAGCATAAAAGTATATAAAAATATAATGATCAATTTTAACGTTATATTTTTATAAACATTGAATATAATGTTTTATGAAGATCATAGTTATGGGTGGCTCAGGATTCGTCGGCAGGAACATATTAACAGGCCTTGATGCCGATGAAAAGGCCTATTTCTCAAGAAAAAACTCAAAGTTTCTTGATGAAAAAGATATAAAGTACATTCCTGGTGATATAAGGAAGCCGGAGGACGTTGAAAACGCAATAAAGAATTATGATGTTATAGTCCATGCAATTGATGTTTTAAATGAAAACGAGGAAAAACACGAGGATGTTGCCGTAAACGGTGTAAAAAACATTGTAAACGCAATAAAAAAGAACTCATCCGGGCAGAAATTAATCTATTTCTCGGCGATAAATGCTGAAAAGGGTGACACATCATATTTTAGGTCAAAGAGGCTTGCAGAGGTTAACGCCGAGCTTCTAAAGAACTCGCTTATAGTAAGACCATCGATTATCTTTGGCCCCGGGGATGCATTTACAAGAATGCTCATCTCGGCTGCAAGGATGAATCCACCATTCCTCCCAAGGAGCGGTAACATGAATCCGGTTTACATAGGCGATCTTATAACAGTTTTAAAAAACATGCTGGATTTCAGTGGAACAATTAATATATGCTCAAGGGAAAATATGCATTTTGCTGATATGTTTAATATAATAAGACAAAAGCTTGGCATGAAGCCTGTAAGGGAGATATCCCCAAGGTTCTTCTCTCTGGCCATAGGCCGTCTTGAGAAGCGTGGTATAATGACAAGGGATCAGCTTGAAATGCTAAAGCTTGATTACTACAGGGAGAACACATCGCTTTACAGGTTTGTAAGGGAGCCTGTTAAATACCGTGATTTTATAGAAAATTCTGATCTTGAAAATTTTTAATTTATGTTAAAACCTCTGAAATACCTGTGTTTTTTATTCTAAGAACAAGCTTTAGCATGTAGTTTATTGTATAATCATCGATAAAATCCTTAAATCTTTCATCGTTTTCCATGTCAGTTATATAATTTATTGCAAGTCTGAGATGGGCTGCAGCTGCAAACATGTATGCCGTTGTTTTGTTACCATTTTCCATCTTTTCAGTTATGTCAAGCCAGCTCTCATCCTCATGGTTCAGTGATTTTCTCACACTGTCCTTTAAAACGACGTTTTTATCATACAAATGCTGTGTTAATACATCAAGTATATCTATGCATTCCTTTATTTCAGGGACCTTTGAACCCTCTGATACCGCAAGGCCAAGAAAGGCCATGGTCAGGTTTATCTCCTCTCTGTATGCAAAGTACGGGCTCCTTATATCTATATAATCATCAATAATATCGCAGTATTCGTCCATGAATGCTAATACAAATTAATATTAGGAATTTTTTGTATTTTTTAAAAACGCAAACTTTTAGTAATAATTAATGATATTTAAATATGTACAGACCATTAAAATTCTATTCGAATGAATTTATTAAGAATATAAATGATAGGGCGCAGGAGATAATAAGCTTTTTATACCCTCCAATGACGATGTACCAGGAAAATGGCTATATATACATAGATCTTGACATGCCGGGATTTAAAAAGGATAACATCTCTGTTACACTGGAGAAATCATACGTTGTTATAAATGCAAGCAGGGAGATAAACAAAGGCGGAACAGTCTTTGAGAACCAGAGGCCATCAAAGGTCTTTAAGAGGATACAGCTGCCTGGAGAGCCAGATAAAAACGCTGATGTCTCTGCAAAATATGAGGACGGCGTTCTGCATCTATCAATACCTGCAAAGGATGTAAAATCCATAAAGGTTGAATAAATTAATGCATTTTTCTTATATAATAAAAAGATAGTATTAAATCAAGCGCCATTATTATATAGGATATCAATGGATGCCTTGCAGAGAAGACCGCCATTGCTATGAAGATTGAGCCTGCAAGGATTATTAAAGGTGTTTTATCCCTTTTTGTATTTTCCTCCTCAAGGCGGCGCTTCATCAATGGAAGAACATCAAGGCCCTTCTCTATTGATGCAACAGCCCTTTTAATAAATTCTGACAGCTCTCTATTATATAAATAATCAAGCATGCCCTCATCGTATAATATAGTTCTTAAAACACGAACGAACTTAAAGTTTGGATCAAGGGTTTTACAGATACCCTCTAAAAGTGATGACATTCTTATATATAAGACAAGCTCCCTGGGCAGATGAAATGGAAACTCGAAGATAACGTTGTTTGCAACCTCAAGTAATTCTCTTATATCGATCTCGTTCACATCCCTGCCTGAGAAGTTTGCAATTGATATCTCTATTGCTTTTCTTATTATTCCACGGTTGGCAGCAGGAGAGAGTGCATTCAACGATAAAAGCGAATCTATTATTGCATCAGGATCCTTGTTTACAAGGCCATCATATAATTTTAAGAGCTCGAACCTTGTATCGTCATCAAGCTTTCCAACCATGCCAAAATCGTATAATATTATATTTCCATCATCAGAAACCGCTATGTTCCCTGGATGCGGATCTGCATGGAATATATCATCCCGGAGAAGCATCCTTAAGAATATTAAATCGATTCTGTATGCAAGATCCTTTAAATCTATGTTTTTTTCCTTTAGCCTTTTTACATCGGTTACCTTTATTCCCGGTCTGTATTCAAGTATCATTACCTCCTTTGTTACATAAAGAACCTCAGGTATTATTATATCATTCCTGTATGATAGATTGTTTTTTATCCTTTCAAGATTATTTGCCTCTATTTCATAGTTTGCCTCCTCGTATATCCTTGTTGAAAAGTCCTCTATAACGTTGTATATGCTTATATACAAAAAATTATCCATGAAGTGCCTTGCTATTCTAAGCAATCTCTTTATTATTATAATATCGCGTTTTAAAATATAGTTTATATTATATCTATTAACCTTTATTATTGCATCCCTGCCATGGTATTTAAGCCTGTAAACCTGGCCAAGGGAGGCGCCAGAGATCGCATTTTTATTAAGGTCATTTAACTCATTAACATCTATATTCCTTTTTATTATTTCATAGGCCTTTTCAAATGGATCTGGCGGGACATTATCCTGGAGCATCTCAAAGGCCTTTAGATACTCCTTTGGCAGAAGATCCGGTCTTGCGGAAAGCACCTGGCCAAGCTTTATAAACGTCGGGCCAAGCCTTATAAATGTATTAACAGCCCTTAATCCATGCCTTTCTATATCGTAATTATAATCGTTGCTCCTTGATCTCTTTCTATCCTTAATGTATCTCCTGAATACAGGATATAACTCGAAAACGTATTTTATTTCAAGTTTTCTTATATCTTTTATCTCATCGCTCAATTTATATCTGATTTTTAACTTGTATAAATGTATTTTTCATAATAAAAATTTAAAAAAATATTAATAATTATTTTTCACCATCAGTTATTCCGGATTCCGTTATTGTTATGACCGTTTCACCCTCGGGAAGATACGGTGAATCTATTAATCTTGCTATTCTCTTACCTGCCTTGGCCTTTCTTAAATATATTCTAAATGTTGCCGTGTGTCCAACTATGTTACCGCCTATAGGGTTCATTGGATCGCCAAAAAATACTGCAGGATTTGCAGAGACCTGGTTTGTAACGGCTATGACCGCATTGTATATTGTTCCAAACTTTAGAAGATCGTGCATGTGCCTGTTCAGCAGCTGCTGCCTCTCGGCCAGGGAACCACGGCCAACGTATTCTGATCTGAAATGCGAGGTTAATGAATCAACTATTAGCAATCTTATCCTATATTCCCTGGCCATGTCAGCGGCCTTCTCGGCAAGCAGTATCTGGTGATGTGAGTTATAGGCCCTTGCCACATGTATCCTTTCAAGCGTTTGATCAGGATCAAGATCCTTTGCCCTGGCCATTTGAATAATCCTTTCCGGCCTGAAGGTATTCTCTGTATCTATAATAAGAACATCAGAATCAAAGCCATTCTTTTCCACGGGCATTGTTGCGTTCACGGCAAGCTGGTGCATGATCTGGGTTTTTCCCGAGCCGAACTCACCAAAAAACTCCGTTATTGACTGTGTTTCAAGACCGCCACCAAGCAGATTGTCAAGGTTACTGCTTCCAGTCGTCAGCTTTTTTATCTCCTTTCTTTTATTAAGTATCTCCTCACCGGTCTCAAAGTTTCCAACATCAGCGTACTTCCTGGCGGCGTTTATTATCTTTATTGCAGCACCCTCGGCTATGCCGCTTATCTCGGCAAGATCCTTTGGAGATGCAACTGCTATGGTCATTATGTCATCGTATCCGCTCTCCCTGAGCTTTTCTGCGGTTGCATCACCAACGCCGGGAAGATCCTCAATTGTTAATTCCCTCTTTTCTTTATCATTCTTTTCCATAAAATATGCCTCCGGATATCATTAAACTTTTATCAGTTTTTTCTATTGATTCGTTTTTATCTATGCCAGACAATGATCTTATGGCATCTATATTCTCTGGTATGACATCGCTTTCCTGATGAACAGCCTGAACGTAATAAAGCCTTTTATCGATCACCTTTACACTATCACGCCATATGGCTATCTCGTATAAATCACCACGATCCCTTCTAAGCTCCCTTGCCATGTCCATTATCTGTGCAGTCGATTTGAAATTATCCTTACCTTCTATTAAAAGTATTCTATTGTATTTAAGCCAGGATTCCATAATATCGTCAATTTTTGCATCATCTTTCAATAAAACCTCTATTGAATGAACATGCATCAATGTTGTTGGTGCCTTTAATGCAACTGTATAAACATTATTTAAATTTAAAACAGTTTTTAAATCATCAGCATGGTGCGATGGAAAGGACATTGAAGGCTCTATTGCGTTTATTGGTCCCTTCTTATTATCATTTGGATCCGTTGCCCTTCTTATTAATGTAACATTCAAATTCTCTATACCATAATCGTTTAAAATGGGATATAAGGTCCTTGCAAGTGCTGTTGTATTGCATGAAACAACCCTTGTGTATTCCCTTTTAAATGATTCATTGTAATTTGAATATGCATTGAAACTTGCATCACCAATGTTTGATTTTTCACCACCCTGGAATATGGCCTTGACCCCCTTCTTTTTGTAAATTTTTATATTTTCCATGCCCATACCCTCGGGGGTTGCATCAACAATAATGTCTGAAGATTCCATTAAATCGTTTAATGTTCCCTTTACCTTTATGCCATGATCCTCAAATTCCTTTATTTTATCATCATCGGGCACGTATATATTAAATGACCTTGATGCAAGGTAAGCCATGTAATCAGGTGTATTTTTTACAATGCCAGATACATGGATATCATCCTGCATTGAAGCTGCGTATGCAACCCTTTTACCTATGGTACCGTAACCGTTGATGCCTACTTTAATCATCGTTTTTATATGTTTAATCATATTATAAATATATCTATTACCGCCATATGATAATCTTTATAAATATTAATAAGATTAATATCAAATGGCCATAAATTTTTTCGGCTATGTTAGGAAATTCGAGCCCAGGGACATAGATAGGGTAATGGAAATAATAAAATCATCGCTTTCAGAATACTATACAAAGGGTCTAATACTGGATTTATACCGTGCATGGCCTGATGCATTTCTTGTATATGATAATTTTACAACGGTTCTTGGATTTATCATTGGTTCAAGGTACTCAGGCACCGAGGGAAGAATACTACTATTTGCCGTGGATGAAAGGTACAGGTCATCCGGTATAGGAACATACCTTTTAAATGAGATAACAAAGGTTATGCTATCAGATGGTTTATCAACAATGAGGCTTGAGGTAAGGACAGATAATGAATCTGCAATAAGATTCTACAAAAAGAATGGCTTTTCAATAACATCAACACTCAAAAATTATTACAGTGATCTATCTGATGCATATCTGATGTGGAAAATAATATAAAATTAGAAAACATCAAGTTTTCCATCGACAAACATATTTGTTAAATCAGATATATGTGCTATTCTATCGTCTGCTATTGCCGTTATATTATTTTTGTGCTTTGATGGGTCAACGTTATCCTCATAGATGACCTGTATGCTTGCAACATGGGGCTCATCAACAGGCCTGCCTATCTGTGAAACTATCCTTACAAGAACCTCCTTTATGTCGCCGCCCTCCTCCTTTACTATATCGTTTGCTATTATGTTTGATAATACATTGTATAATTTTCCAACATGTGTTACAGGGTTCTTTCCTGCAGCGGCCTCCATGCTCATTGGCCTGTACGGTGTTATTAAACCATTGACACGGTTTCCCCTGCCAACAGAGCCGTCATCGCCGTTCTCCATGGATAATCCTGTTACAGTTAGGTAATAAACCTTGTCATCCTTTATATCACCGGTGTTTACAAAGACCTGTACATCATTGTTTGTGTATTTTAATGCATTATCTGTTATTTTATTTACAAGCTCCTCCTTTACTGAATAATATTCATCTGGATCCTTTACATATTTATCAACGTATGCAGCTGCAACTGTTAAGTTTATTGTCCTGTTCTTTCTGAATCCCATAACCTTTATATCGTATCCTATCTGTGGCAGTGACTTCTTTAAATCACCATTGATATACTTCTCTGTTGCCTTAACTATTGTTTCCGTATCTGTAAATGGTGCAAAGCCGACACCAAAGGATGTATCATTGGCCTTGAACTTCCTTGTGTCATAGAGGCCCCTAAGATCTATTGATCCGTTGCCTATCCTTGAATCTATCATAACATCGCTGTCTATCTCCAGATCCCTGAAATGCTCTCTTAAATAGTCCTTTGCTGCCTTTATTGCAATGGATTTTACAGGTATTCTCTCACCGTTTACCGTTGATGTCGCCCTTCCGCTTATTAATATATATGAAGGCTCAAGAACGACGCCACCACCAAATCTTGGGTCTGACTGGCCGCCAACGACCTCCACCTGGTCTGTATTATGATGCAAAATCCTTCCGTAGTTTTTAATATAATATTTACTAAGTGATCTGCTGACGGCCTCTGCAATACCATCAGCAACACTGTCAGGATGTCCTATGCCCTTCCTCTCAACAATTTCAACTTCCCTGCTTGCCGTCGGGCTCTGTTTTATTGCCTCTACCTGTATGTTTCTTGTTTTTAAGGTTTCCATGCAGCCATTATATACATATATTTTTAAAGTTTTTGTAAACAGGCTCATTAAATTACTGATTGAATTTTAAAATTACTGTTAGTAATTTACCGCAAACTTTTTAGCATGTTTTTTATGATGCATTATGAATATACTTGTTAGTGTATCTGACACATCCGGACTTACAGATCTTTTAAGGCATTTAAATGGAGATGTATATGCAACGCCAGGCACGTTTAAATTTTTATCTGATTCAGGAATAAAGGCAAAAAGAATCTCTGATATAACAGGCTTCGATGACCTTTTAAATGGCCGTGTAAAGACACTGCATCCTGCCGTTTTTTCAGGCATTCTATCAAGGAGGGACGAGCAGAGCGAGGCCGATTTAAAAAGATACAATTATTTTGATTTTGACATTGTTATATGCAATTTATACAACTTTGAATCATATATAGATAAATCCATAGAAGATATGATAGAAAATATTGATATCGGCGGGCTATCACTAATCAGGGCTGCTGCCAAGAACTATCAGCATGTTACCGTTGCATCAAGTCCTGAGGATTATAACATTATAATAAAGGATCTAAGGGATGGTGAAATATCATTAAGGACAAGGGAAACCCTGGCATTAAGGGCATTCGCCAGGGCGGCGTACTATGATATGATAATATACAAAAGCCTTTATAAGAGGTTGAATAACGATGAGCCAGAGGAGCTTTTTATCCATGGTTACGACAGAACAAAGTTAAGATACGGCGAGAATCCAGATCAGGCAGGCTTCCTGTACAGAACAGATGATGAATATGGAATACCAAATGCTGTTCAGCTAAACGGAAAGGAATTATCATATAATAATATAATAGATGCAGATTCGGCCCTTGAAACGGTCCTTGAATTCGATGAGCCTACCGCTGTTATAGTAAAGCACAGGACGCCCTCAGGCGTTTCATCAGCAGATAATATCAGGGATGCATTTATAAATGCATATTCATCTGACGAGGAATCGGCATACGGTTTTGTTCTTGCATTAAACAGAAAAGTTGATGAGGAAACGGCCATGGAGCTATCAAAGCATTATATAGAGGTTTTAATAGCACCTGACTATGATGAGCCGGCACTGAACATATTAAAGAAGAAAAAGAACCTTAGAATATTAAAGGCTGTTTTCAGAAGAAATAACAGTTACGTTTTTCAATCGATACCTGGTGGCTTATTAATGCAGAGCCCGCTAAGATCAGATTTTACCGAGATGAAATGCATGACCATCGAGGCAGATGAAAGAACAAAGAAGGATCTTTTATTTGCCTGGAGGGTCTCTGCGCACTGCAAAAGCAATGCAATAGTGCTTGCAAAAAACCTCACAACAACAGGTATAGGTGCTGGACAGACATCAAGAATAGAGTCATTGAGAATAGCCGTTCAGAGATCAAATGGAAATGCAAAGGGCTCTGTTATGGCATCTGATGGCTTTATACCGTTTAATGATTCCATAATAGAGGCAAATAAAAACGGAATAAAGGCAATCATTGAGCCCGGTGGCTCAATACGCGATAATGATGTAATACAAAAGGCCATTGAATATAAAATACCGCTTTACTTTACCGGTAAAAGGGTATTTTTACATTAATTTTTTAAATGAAAGATATTAAAAGCGATAATAAAAAGCCTGCTATTACACCTGTGTTTATGTATGGCAATCCTGGTGCTGGCTTTCCATTGTTAAAGAAGAAGAGCACTATTAATGCCATTATCGCACCGGCAAGCGGCAATATAATAAATATTAATCTCTGGTCAAAGATATAGGATGAAACTATTAGTATCTCGGGTATTGCCATATCACCAAAGCCGAGCATTAAAACGTTGTTTTCACCGCGGTTGTCAAATGTTAAATTCTGAAGCTTTAATCCTGATCTGGATGGCATGACGAACAGCAATGGATATGAATTATCAACTGCCGCCCTGGCAAGTGTCACCATGTGCTTTGTTTTATAGACAGATACATAATCATAGATTGCAAAGGCAATTAAAAGCACCATGGCATAGTATGGATTTAAAAACGTTCCAAAAACGGCTGCAGCACCTGAAACCATTAAAAATCCCGCCGCATCCATAATGTACCATTCATTGTGGAATATTAATAAATATGCAAACAATCCTGTTATAAATAATATTATTGAAAAGTACTCTATTAAAGACGTTGAAACAATGCCTGCTATTATTGCAGACACAAAGAAGATCATGTATATAATTAATAAAACAAAGATGTATTTTATTGCCTTTGCATATCTTTTTATCAAAAACAGTATTAAAACTGTGAATGCAATGACCGCTATTAAATAATATATTATATAAACCGGGGCCATGGCATCGCCGCTGCCCTTTAATGATGGATTTGAAACAATTAAGTTAGATGAGATGTAAAGTGAGAATAAAGATGATAATATAAACATTATTATTATTGAGATCTCAGACCTTATTCTTCTCAATTTTACCACCCCTGTTGAACTCGCAGTCTATTTTCGGGCAGAACTCAAAATGGCGCCTCCCGTTTATTAAAACAATGATTGGCGCACCACAGTACTGACATTTTTTATCCGTTTTCTTTAAAATCCCCTTCTGCGGCAACGGGTATGTAACCGTGCATTTTGGATAGTTTGAGCATCCCAGGAAGCGTTTTCCGTATCTGGACTGCCTTAAAACCAGGTTTCCACCATCAGCCGGGCATGTTCCATATATGTCCTTTTCTTTATTGTAATCACAGGCAGGATCAATGCATTTAACCTCTGGAGACTGCCCTTTTCTTATTATCTTTATCATTGGCAGGGAGCATACAGGGCATTTTGAATCATTTAATTGTATCCTGCCGTTTGAATATATATTAAAATCTATCCTGCAGTTTTCGTCCCCGCATTTTATTTTATAATGATCACGGTATTTTATTAAAAATAATTCATTGCCATCCAGTGGGCACCTTCCAAGGCTCTCGCCGGTGTTTAAATAATCATTTATCGTTTTATTTATCTCGCTGGTCCTGCCCTGGAAATCGTTTAAAACTGAATGCAGCATCCTTCTGGATTCGTTTACAACGTCGTCCTTTGTTTTCGTTCCAGATGCTATTTTATCCATATCCATTTCAAGCTCCGCTGTCATCTCCGGCTCACTGATCCTTGGATTGGTATCAATAATTGATTTTATAAATCCTTCGCCTAGCGGCGTTATTTTAACAGGGTTTCCTGTAACAAAATTCCTGCTGTAGAGCTTGTCTATTATATCGTGCCTGGTGCTTTTCGTTCCAAGGTTCAATGATTCCATTGCCTTTAAAAGTGATGATACATCGTACCTCCTTGGCGGCTCTGTTTCCTTTTCCTGCAGCTCATAGTCCCTGCCGTTTAAAACCTCGTTTTTTTCGAGATCAGGAACAAAGTATTCCCTGTAGCTTTTATATTTGTATATGTCATACCAGCCGTTTTCCTTTATTATGTTACCTTCAGATATAAAATCATGGCCGTTTACATCTATTAATGCAGTAGATCTTACTGCAACGGCATTTTTATAAAGTGTTGCCAGGAAGCGCCTTACAATTAATTCATAGATCTTTTTGTAATCGCCTGTTAACTCCTTTGATGGAACAGATACAGGATATATTGGCGGATGATCAGTGGCCTCGGTCTTACCCCTGGATGGCAATATTTTTTCCTGTGATAAAACAAGATCAGCCTCCATTGAAAACTCTGATTTCTTTAATTTTTCAACTATTGATTTTAGATTTATCGATTTATTATAAACGGTGTTATCTGTTCTTGGATAGCTTATTAATCCCTGCATGTAAAGCTTTTCGGCTATGTTCATGGCCCTTGCAGGTGATATACCAAGATATGAAGCCTCCCTGAGAAATTCATTTGTATTAAAAGGTGCCGGCCTGTATATGTAATATTCCTCCTTATCAAAAGATTTTACCCTTCCCGGCATATTTTTTACCTCAGAAAATATTTTTTCTGCTGTTTTCCTATCCTTTAGTTCATTATTATAATATGCATCAAAATCCCTATTTTTATTGAATGTTATCTTTATTTTATAATACTTCTCAGGAACGAAGGATCTTATCTCCATCTCACGCTTATAAATGAGGCCGAGCGTTGGCGTTTGAACCCTGCCAACAGATATAAAATCCTTCCATAACCTGTTGCTTGCTATTGAAAAGAACCTTGTAAGAACCGCGCCCCAGATTAAATCAATCTCCTCCCTGGCCTGGGCGGAATCTGCAAGATTGTAATCAACGTTTATTGTGTTTGAAAATGCATCATTTATCTCCTTCTCTGTTAACGCACTGAACTTTGCCCTTTTAATATTTTTCGCATTTAGAAATTTTAGAACCTCTGTGCCTATTAATTCACCCTCGCGGTCATAGTCGGTTGCTATTATTATATTATCCGCATCCTTGAAATTCTTTAATGTGTTTATTGCACGCTGGTTTTTAACATTATAAACTATTCTTGAATCTATTAATAGATTTAAATCCGATTTTAACCAGTCTTTAAAATCTGAAGGGAAATCTGCCTCAAGTACATGCCCGCTTAATGGCACAAGGACGTTTCTCTCATTGTTTGATTCAAATTCAATGTAAAATGAACCCTTTGACCTCTTCTGTTTTGATGTCTTTTTTGATAATATATAGGCTATTCTTCTGCCCGCATCCATCTTTTCAGCTATTATCAAATTTAACGTCATTTGTATGTGTATAACCTTTTATGAATAAACATTTTTTGGTTTTATTAAATTATGGCCGTCATTATTTTTATTTTTTTATTTTTTAATTATCCGTTTTTCAATAAAAAAAGTTTTTATAAAAAAACTTTATATATCTATGTTGTATTGTTTAATTATGGCAGAGGTAATTGTAGTACACACATGGAATGATGACCAGAAGGATAAGGTTATGGAGTTTGCAAAAAAGGTAACGGATATGGCAAAGTCAAAGAAACTTCCGGCAGGTCTTAAATTGCTCAGCATGGATCTTGCAGAGAACAAAAACGAGGCCGTGTGCAAGTGGGAGGTCGATTCAATAAACCATCTCCTTGAAACGGCAAAAACACTTGGACCAACATGGAATATAGATGCCTTTGAGGTAAAGGAAACATTCAAAAAGGGTCTATTTTAAATTTAATTTTTTTGGTTTTATACCTATTTTTGATGCGAATTTTTCCATTTCTGATATCTGTTCCCTATGAAATCCAAGGAATATGCCCTTTCCCTTGCCGCCAACATACAAATTACCATTTAAATGTATAATTTCTGCAAGCCTTTCTGAAACTATGACTATTTCATGACCATTAACATCAATTGATGTTGATAATGACCAGTTTACCTCCGGATACGAGCTGTGCCTTGGCCTTATAACGGATTTTAACGCTCTGGATTCAATGTCTATGTGTGTTACACGGGCCCTGGAATACCCCTTTACATGTATGTATATTAATGCATCCTCAAGCTCATTACCATCGAGAAATACCGTTCCAGGGATCTTTATCTTTCCGGGCACGTTACAACATTGTGATAAAGAATATATACATATTTATAATTATGGGCTAAAGGGCTCGTAGTCTAGTGGTATGATGCCGCCCTTACAAGGCGGTGGTCGCTGGTTCAAATCCGGCCGGGCCCATTTCTATAAGCAATCTTTTATCTTGAAAATAGAAATGGGCAATCAATTTTAAATATTTAGGAAGGATGATTCCTTAAATACCTTTCAACATAAATGTAAATTGGAATGAGCAAAAGAATGACAACAATTCCAGTGCAAAAGATAATTATCATAGGATTAAAAAATGTTCCCAATGCGCTATATACAAATGTTAGCAGAGGTGCACTAGAGGCTATCATCGTATAGTAGAGTGCATTCACCCTGCCAATCATTTCCCCTGGAGTATTTATGGTAATATACGCTGTTATTTTAATATTAATAAATGCACTTATTATGCCAAGTAAAACAGCCGCAATCACTATTTCAAAGGCATAAGCTGAAATGGATATGAACAAAAGTAAAAATGCAAAGGGTAACATTAACAAAACAAAAAACCTGCTAATATTTTTCCTATGGCTTGCAATATAAAAGCCAGCGATAATGCTACCAAATGGAAATGCCACTATAAATAAAGTATACCATAATATACCAGACTTCAAATAGGTAGAAATAATATAAGCACTGTATACGTCTAATGCTGAAGAACTTCCCGCTAATATAAAACTTAATACCATAACCGGTAAGACTGCCAGAATATATGGGAAGGCATCCCGATATTTCGTTTTTTTATGTTTTGGTGCAGGTTTTACATCTTTTAACCCTGTATTATAAAGCATAATTATTGACAAAATTGCCATTATAATAAAAAAAACAAAAAAAGTTCTTTGAAAAAATATTAGAAAAGCCCCGGCCAACAGATCTCCCAATATATATGAGAGCCCTCTTCCTATTTGAGAAATTGATATACCATTTGACATTTCGTTTTTATCTAAAATGTCTTTGGTAATAGCTCTAAAAGAATCAACTGATATAGCAGTTATTGCCTGAGATAAAAATGAAACACTGTACAACCACATTAAAGACCTTTCAAAGGCAAGTGCAGAATAAATAAAAAGTAGAAGGACATTGAATATTAAAAATAATTTTTTCCTATTAAATCTATCAATAAGGTAACCCTCAAGGTATAAAGATGACAATACCCAAGGAAAAAAAAGGAATCATACCTGTTAAGAAGACCGACATAGTATGCTGGTATACAAACCAGATAAAGTATACATTAAAGAATGCTACATTAATTCTTACAAAATTATGAGAAAGCCAAAATTTGTAAAATAATCTCCAATCAGAATTCAAGTGCAACCTTAACACCGAAGTTATTTAATTCTTTTTATGAATTGATTCCCCTCTGTAGGAACAAGAGAAATAATTTTAGGATTTTTTATTAATTAAAATGGTTTATAAATCACTGCCCCATTGCAGCCATAAGCCTTTTTCTATCATTTTCAGGTAGCCTTTCCATTGCCTTTTCAATCATTTCCATATCCCTTGATTTATAACTGTCATTAAGTTCTGAGTTTGCCTTCATCCTTATTTTTATAAATGATTTTAGTGACCGGTCATCCATTGAAAGCACAATTGACATGTTTGTCAGGCACAGGTTAATATATTCGTTTTCATTTGCATCCCTGCACATCTCTGTTATAAGATCCTTCATTGAAGACAACATTTCTGCATCATTCTTTGACATTAGATTTTTAAAAAGATCCATCATTTCACTTTTTCTTTCATTTTCAGGCATTCTTGCTATTTCAACAATATTCATGATTATCATTTCAATAAATAGATAACAGTAAAAGAATTTTTCGTTTATCATACAAAAAAATTTTATCTTCAGGATAATATTAAATTCAAAAATTTTTCAATGATATAAAATTAGATATATAAAAAACAATTGTATTATTATTGGAATACAACAATTTATATAAACAATAGATGTTTATGCCTCATGGTAAATTATGAAATTGTTGGCGGCGATGTCCAGTACCTTAAAAGCATCCTAAATGAGGGTGAATCAATGTACGTTGAGCCCGGCCATCTCATATACAAAAGCCCATCTGCCAGACTTGATGTGCGTGCTGGTGGCCTCAGGGGTGCATTTTCACACATGCTTGCAGGCTCTGACGTCTTTCTTTTAAAGGTTGATGGCCCAGGTGAGGTTGCAAGTGCGGGCTTTTTGCCAGGCAAGGTCTTTAAAATAGAATTAAATAATAATTCGATAATTGCAGAGTTCAACGCCTTTTTATGCATGGATTCCACCGTGAATTATTCAACCAAATTTGCAGGTCTCTGGCAGGGTGTCTTTGGCGGCGAGGGTTTATTCCTTGAGAAATTCAGCGGCACCGGATCTGTAATGATGCACGGCCACGGTCAGGTTATTGAACGGGAATTAAAACCGGGTGAGGAAATACAGGTAGAGCTCAGCCATGTTCTTGCCTTTGAGGAAACCGTTGGTTATAACGTGGTAAGAATAGGCGGCTTAAAGACAATGATTCTTGGCGGTCTTGAGGGCGAGGGCTTATTCTTTGCAAATATGACCGGTCCTGGAAAGGTCTGGCTTCACAGCATATCATTGTTTGAGCTTTCTGCAAAGCTTGCAAGAAGATAATATTTTAAATGTTTATTCTATTAAACATTTTAATACATGATTCCAAAGTCCAGCGGCATCCTTTCCTCGTCTATGAATCCAAAACCGGATTTTGTTAGTTCTCCAATGCCGGTATTTAGAATATTGTTTATTATTTTATTATCAGACATTATTGTAAACTTTATCATTGATGCCTTTATATCCTCATTATTTATCCTTAAATTTAAGGTCTTAAAATGTATGATCTTTATGAAATCTATATATCCATTTAAACCCGTGAAACTGTATTTTTTTATTATATCATTTTTAATGGCATCGACAAAATTCCTGTTATTGGCA
Source organism: Picrophilus oshimae DSM 9789 (assembly GCF_900176435.1). Lineage (NCBI taxonomy): Archaea > Methanobacteriati > Thermoplasmatota > Thermoplasmata > Thermoplasmatales > Picrophilaceae > Picrophilus > Picrophilus oshimae. The sequence continues at coordinate 208,133 of NZ_FWYE01000001.1, read as the reverse complement.
TCTATGTACTCACCGTTGTATTTAATTATCACAGGAGATCTTGATATCATATTGGCCGTATCAAAAAAACAATTGTTATTTTCCATTTTAACTGAATTTATCCTCATCAATCTATGTTTTACATTACCGGATTTTATTGCATCCATTATATCATCTATTATTTTGTAATAACCGCTTGAAATGTATATTCTGTATTTACCATAGGAAATCGTATTGTTACTGATTCTTCCCTTATACGGTAATGGATGGCTGCCGCAGTAGTATGAAAAATCATCAATCATGGCACTTTTTATCAATGGTTTTGATCTGCCTATTTCAAAGATAATATTTTCAAAGATTGAATATATATCACTGTATGAGATGGTTTTTTGATTCTGTGTAAGCTCAATAACAAGCTTCATAAAAATCTATTTTTTAATATTAAATAAAGACAATGTTATTGCATTTTGTTGCCTTTTTATTTATACATTGCAAAAATTTAAATAAAAATTGCAATATTGCGTATATAAATGGATAAGTATGCAATATCATTGCTGGGTTTTGATAAAAAGATCGTTTTAATGCCCTTAATGGAGTATAGATTATCATTAATAGATTATTATGTGCTATTAACAACAGAAGATGAGAAATCAAGGTCATTGATAGATGAAATCTCATCCAGTCTCTTAAGTTTTAATATAAATGTTATGCCTGCATGGATCAACGATATCTATGACTTTTACGATATCTATGTTACAATAATGAGTGTTGTAAATAAAATTGGATACATGCCATCATGGATAAACTGCTCTGCCGGAACCGGTGTCGGTGTTTCCGCCATGGTCGTCTTTGCAATACAGAACGGCATAAAACTGGTATCATATTCAAAGGGAAGCAATAAAACAAGGATAATAAAGGTTGAGGTTATTGACAAGTTTTTAAAATATGCAAGCAATGAGAAATCAATATTTCATAGCATGGAAAACGGGAATAAAACAATAAATGATATATCAAGGGATCTTAACATGGATAAATCAACGGTATCAAGAAAACTTAAGAGGCTTAAGAATTTAAATCTTATAGATGTAAAAAGGGATGGCAAAAAATATATTTTTAATACAAATGAAACCTGGGAAAAGATTATAAATGGAAGGTATTAATCTATTTTTATCTCCCTTAGATGTGAATCATCATTAAATGACCTCTTTAATTTTATATCATTGAACACAGTTATTCTTAATTCCATAAGTGGATCTGCAATACCTGAAATAAAATGGCCGCCGTATATTCTATGATCGTTTTTTGCGCCTGCCATGTGTATATGATATTTTATCTCATCATCGGCAATGCTTCCATGAAATGAAACAAGTTCAATTCTTTCATCTATAAAGGTTTCATCGTAATGATCAATGTTCCAGTAGGCAAACCTTGCATTCTTCATCATGCCTATTGCAAAGTCTATGCTCGCTGACCTTATTTTATAAAATGATACAAGACCATCAAGATCATTTATTATATCCTCACCTGACTCAAACTTTGCAAATATTACGTTGTTCTCAATCTTATGCTGCATGTTTTATTATATAAAATGCCTTAAAATAATTTATGTACCTATTTTAATAATTTTTATAATTTATTTATATATATTATTATGATCATATCATTTAACAGGAGCCTTCTGGAAGTTTCCAGCACCGGGGCGTATATAAAATCTTTGGTTCTTGATGGTGAAAAAATAATAAATGATAGCCATGATGGAAATGATACACATGGCGGTTCTGCAGTGCTCTTTCCATTTGGAAATAGAATAAGAAACGCGGAATATAAATATAATAATATAAATTATAAATTACCTAAAAACAATGGTGAAAACAGCATACACGGCCTTGTAAGGGACAAAATCTTTAATGTTATTGTATTATGTAATAAAATCGAATTTTTTATGGACTTTAATGATGAATCATATCCGGGAAATGCATTTATAAATGTTTCATACATATTAAATGAAAGATCGTTTAGAACAGATTTTACGGTTACATCAAAGAATGAGAAAATACCGGTTGAAATCGGTTTTCATCCATATTTCTATTTTCCGGATAAATGCATCTTTAGATCCGGAAAGATCATGATGCTTAATTATTTAGATGAATATTTTCCGGATGGAACATTATCTGATACAAGCATAAATGGATCTGATATATCAAAATTATCAATTGATAACTGCTTTTATGTTCATGGCCCTGTAATATTAGAAGGCAATAAAAAAATAAGAATCGATAGGGAAAACATGGATTATCTGGTTATATATACCGGGCTGTATGAAAAAACAAAATCAATTGCTGTTGAACCAATGACGGGTGCGCCTGATGTTTATAACAATAAAATAGGTCTCATAGAATTAAATAAAGGGGAATCGTTTCACTGTTCATACACAATAAATCTAATTTAATCAAATTTTATTACGATTCTGCCCATGGCCTGGCCATTTCTTATTATCTCAAGGTCATTGTTTATATTTTTTAATTCATCAAATCTGTCTATTACAATTTTTATCCTGTTCTCGTTAAATAATCTTACAGCTTCTTCCAGCTCGTATCTTGTATTGCCAACGCATGATATTATTTTTATTTCATTTATTATCAGATCCAGCGGATTTATATTTACATTACTGCCGTCATAGCCTATTAATACCAGTTTACCAGCCTTATTTAACATTTCTATATCATTCTTTATTGTTTCATTTGAACCAACAAGATCGTATATAATATCAACACCGCCCATGCTTTTTACTTTATTTACTATATTCTCATTGTATGTATTTATATTATAATCAGAGCCGAGCTTCTTTGCAATGTCCAGTTTTTTATCATTTCTTGATGCAGAAAAAACCCTGCAGCCCCTTAATTTATTAAGCTGTATCAATCCAAAGCCAACGCCTCCAACACCGTAAACAAGAACCCTGTCATTCAATTCCGGTTTGGCCATGTTTAATGCGTGTATTCCGGTGCTTATGCTGCATGCTATTGGGGCAATTGAATATATATCGATATCATCGTTGAGCTTTACAAGGTCAGTCTCCCTGGCCTTTATATATTCTGAAAAGCCGCCGTCATTTATAAATCCATACTCCATTTCCGGATTTGTGCATAGGTTCTCCTGGCCATTAATGCAGAAATCACATTTACCGCAGCCACGGTAATAATATAAAAGCACCTTATCATTTAAATCAAGACTCTTCACATTTTTACCTTTTTTGTATACTATTCCGGCAACCTCATGCCCTGGTATAATCGGATATTTACCGGCATTTAAAACATTATCAATGAAATGTAACTCTGTATGGCATATCCCTGCAGCCTTTACCTTGATTAGAACCTCATCGTCGTTTATCTCTGGAACAGGAACATCCTCTATTCTCAGTTTTTTCTCATTTTTATATAATAATGCAGCCTTCATTGTAAACAAATTATTTTTGTTTATAAAAATATATTTAATATATTATAAATATTATACATAATTTTTAATTAATTCTAGTAATAAATAATTAACATTGAAATAAAAGAAAAATTTATAAATAATACCGAACTTCTGTTCGTATATGGAAAGCGTTTCCTTTGACGAGATACCGGCCAGCAGAAAATTGTTAAAGATAACGCTGTTATCATCAGCCGGTGTTATAATGGATGGCTATGTTTTAAGCATATATGCAGTAGCCTTATTGTATTTAAAAAACTATTTTATGCCATTGCCGTATCAAATATCATTAATGGCATCTTCCGCGCTTCTTGGAATGTTCTTTGGATCACTAACGTTTGGTTATTTATCTGACAGATTTGGGCGGAAAAAAATATATGAATACGACCTTTTAATAACATCGGTATTTTTATTCTTAACAGGGTTATCAAGGAACGTTATTGAATTCATAATCTTTGAGGTACTTGCAGGAATAGGCATAGGCGCGGATTATCCTATAAGCTCATCGATACAGGCAGAGTTCTCACCGAGAAACGTCAGGGGTAAATATCTTATATACAATATATTCAACTGGAATATTGGCTTTATAGCCTTTTACATCGTTTCAATATTCTTTGTGCTTTATACAGGATTAAATGCCTGGAGGTACATGTACATAAGTGCTGCGGCAATACCGTTGATCGTTGTGCTTTTAAGGAGATCAATGCCAGAGTCACCATACTATTTAATAAAATCAGGCCATTATGAATCTGCAATTAAAGTAGAAAATGAATTTTATAAAAACGTAAAAAATCCATATGTAAACGGTGGCAGAACGGAAATAAGGGAATTGTTCAGCAAAAAGTATCTAAAATACACAATCTTTGTTTCAATTGCATGGTTCTCATACGACGTTGCAAGCTATGGAATATGGACTTATACACCATCTCTGTTTTCTGACACATCATCATATATAATCAGCGTTCTTGGTTCTCTTCTTGAGGAGGTTCCTGTCATACTCGGTTTCATCGTTCTATGGTATTTGATAGAGCGTGCCGGCAGAAGAAGAATGGAGATCATTGGTTTTCTTCTGCCTTTAATACCAATGCTATTACTTTATTTCACCGGCAACATGGGCTTTTTAATACTATTTTTTATGTTCGGATTTATGCATTTTTCACATAATCTTGGTCCTGGAGAATTAACATTTACATACCCTGTTGAGATCTTTCCAACAAGAATAAGGTCAACTGCCATGGGCTTTGCAACACTATCATCAAGAATAGGTGCAATTCTTGGTGTTGTTGCATTTCCAATAATAATGTACAGCTTTGGTTTTAAATACTCAATGCTCTTCTTTGCAGTTTTTGAGATTATTGGTCTTATTGTTACAGTAAGATATGCACCAGAAACCAAGAAGAAACCTCTTGATGCCATATGAAGGGAATAATAGTAATAGATCCACAAAAGGGATTCGAGAACCCGGGCACATTAAAAACATTTTATAGAATCTTTGACATTTTAAGGAACGGCTATTCAAAATATTTAAAGGTATACATATTTCTATTTTTAAATGACGAAAAATCTCCATTTAGAAGGAACATGGAATGGTGGAATGCCTTTCATGGATCGCCAGATACAGATGTAATTCAAAACATTGACATAAATGGATATAAAACATATTACCATAACAGATACTCAATAATCAACGATGATTTTCTAAACGAAATAGAAAAATACAATATAAACGAATTTTTAATAACAGGCGTTGAAACAGATGCATCTGTACTTCTTGCAGCCATGGAATTATTTGATCTTGGAATACATGTTTTAATATGCCCGGATCTTGTTTACTCAATATACGGTGATAAGGGCCAGGATGCCGGACTTTTTATTATAAGAAAGGTTCTTGGTGATTCAGGTTTTATAGGCTATGGCGATGTCTTTAAATGGCTCTATGAAAAATAGATTTATAAAAAACAAAAAGGATAATAACCTTTAAAAATTATATTATTTGATAAAATGGAAATGATAAACATTGATGATAATATTTATGCGTACATAAATGAGCCTGGCACATGGTTCCGCGGCAACAGTGGCTTTATAAAAGGCAATAAAATGAACATCGTTATAGACTCACTTGCAACCGAGGACATGGCAAAAAATTACATAAATGAGATATCAAGGATATCAAATGTGCCTGTAAGAATCATAGTAAATACGCATGCCCATGGGGATCATGCATGGACAAATTACATGTTTGAGAACGCAATAAATATAGCACAATCAAATTACCTGGAATCTATAAATGACCCAACGGAAAAGCTTTATTCAAAATACTTTCCAGATTTTGATTTTTCAAGGTCAAGGTACAGTGTTCCTGATATAACCGTGAGCCATGGCATCTCATTATACATCGATGAAAAGGAGATAAAGGTCATGCATTTGCCAAATGCGCATACATCCGGGGATTTAATAGCATACATACCTGATAATAAGATAGTTTTTACCGGCGACATTCTATTTTCAAAACCATGCACACCCTTCGCAATGACAGGCAGCATCCGCGGAAGCATCATGGCCCTGGAGTTTTTAAAGAGTCTAAGGGCAAGAGTATATGTTCCAGGACACGGTCCTGTTTCATACGGAACAGAAAAAATCGATGCAGCGTTAAAATATTTTAAATTCGTTCAATCAGAGGCATCAAAAATTTTAAACTCCAGTGATGATGTCATTGCTGCTGCAAGGTCAATTGATCTTGGCGAGTACAAATCATGGCTGAACCCTGAAAGGATCATAGGAAACATATCAAGGGCCTGCATGGAACTGAACAATAATGAAACAATGATAAACGAGGATAAAATAATCTCTGCAATGATGGATTACAAAGAACTGCTTGAAAGATCATAATTTTTAAAATAAAATATAAATCATGTTTTTAAATATAAGAATATGAACAACTCAGATTTTCTTGTTAATAAATCTGATTTTAAAAGGGCCTTAAACACTGAATTTTCAAGATTATTTATTGAAAACAGAATCACTGAAAGGTCATTAATCGATTATTTTGAACAGGATTATTTCTTTGTTCTTGAGGATTTAAAGGTTTTAAAAAAACTTATTGAATTATCTGAAGATAAAAATATGTTTTCATGGTTCATGTCATTAATAAACAACGATGAACTGAACTTCTTTAATAGATTCTTTTATGAAAATAATATAGATATAAAAAAAATAGAGATATCAAAAACAACCAGGAAATACATAGATTACATGGAAAGCATCATTGAAAAGGATGATTTTATATTAATTTTATCCATGCTGCTTGCAGGCGAATGGATCTATCTTGAAACCTTTTCAGGAAAAAATTCAAAAAATATTTACATAGGTGAATGGGAAAAGATTCAAACGATCTTAAAAGATTTGTTGATTTCATGAGGAATATTATTGATAATTCTGTGATAAACGATGATGTCATTAATGTATTTGGCAATACTGTAAATCTTGAAATTGAGTTCTTCTGCCAGTTTCTATAAATTAGTCCCTATAAATTAATTTCAAAAAATTAAAATATCTCCATGATTTATAATGTCATGGCAAACAGGATTATAATAATTATATTGATTTTAATCCTTGCATTTTCAATAATGCCATTGCATAATAACATTAAGAGAACAAACGTTGAAAGAAATGGAGTGGATTCATCAAACTGGGCCGGCTACGTTGTCGCAACAGGTTTTGGCAGCCCAAAGCCAGAGGTTACAGGTGTCAGCGGTTCCTGGATTGTACAGAATGTTAATACATCATGTTCATGCACATACTCGGCGCAGTGGGTTGGTATTGGTGGCTTCTTTAATGGTGATTCATCATTAATACAGGCAGGAACAACATCACAGTATGACTGTGGCGCCTCATTTTCAGCCTGGTATGAAATACTCCCTGCCGCTGAAACACCAATAAACATGACTGTATATCCAGGAAACATTATAAATGTTCATATATTCCTTGCAAAATCGCCGGATCTCTGGTATATATATCTAAATGATACTTCAGAAAATGAAAGATTCTTCAAAGAGGTTTACTATAATTCATCAATGCTCTCCGCAGAATGGATTGAGGAAAGGCCTGAGATAAACGGTCAGCTCAGCTGCCTTTCGGATTTTGGCACGGCCTACTATGGTGGATATTATACAGGATTATCAATGAGTGATTATGCAACTGTAAATGGCCAGACCGCCCCAATATCGTCGTTTCAATATGAAAACATAACAATGGTCTCAAATTCTGGTATAATTGCAGAGCCTGGAAATATAATAAACAACGGCAGCTTCAAGGTCTATTATACGGGAGATGGCTGTTACTGCTGTTTCTTTTAGGTTTATAAAATATTTTTATTATTTATAATAAAAAATGTATAATCCAAAAGCTTTATCAATTCATTCATGATTTTTTATATATTATGCCAGTGATAAATCTTAAAAATGATATCTATGTTAACCTGCCACGGGGTTACAGATTAATTAATAAATACGATGTAAACAAAAGATTTCAATCAAATGATAAAAACATGCGTGATTATAAATTAAAATACTTCTATGAATGGGGCCTTGAAAAAAACAATGTTGTTTTAATAAAGGAATCAAGGGGAAACATAGATGGCATTATAATGTTCAGATTTGAGCCGGATATAAAAGATCCTGATAGAATTGTAATAGAGATGCTTGCCAGGAACTTTGCAGCAAATAATCCAGGATCCGGTTACCTTTTATTAAGGGCCGTTGAATCCATAGCGTCTCAGCTCGGGATAAAAAAGATAGAGATAGAGGCAATTAAAGAGCTTGAGGATTACTATGAATCCCTGGGATACAGGAGCACCGGTAAAAATTATTATGATTCATCATGGAAGGATATAATAATAATGGAAAAATCATTGAATTAAATCCTTTTTCTATAATCAGGCATTTTTTCAATAATATTCCTCATAAATGCTCCTGGATTTTTTATCATCATATCCGGCGTTCCGGATTCGACTAATGATCCATTGTTTAAAACGTAGATGAAATCAGACAGGAAAAGGCATCTGTTAATATCATTGTCAAAATATATGTAAAGTATATTATTTTTTGTTCTTTTTAATACCTCGAAGACCCTTCTAAGGTTTAATGTGTCAAGGTATGAAAAGGCCTCATCAAGGACAATAACATCAGGCTTTTGAAGATATGCCATGGCAAAGGCCAGAAGCTGCCTCTCACCACCTGATAGGGATTCGACGCTCCGGTACTCGTATAAATCTTTGTCCAGACCTGTTGAATTAAAAATATACCAGGCATAATTTAAATCTATATTATTTAATCCTGCTGATGTCTCTATATGCCATTTAACATCCTTTGTTATGTTTAAAGATATATAAGGATCCTGGAATACATATCTTATCTTAATACCGTTCTTGTATAAAACCGAGCCTTTATCAGGTTTTTTATATCCTGATATTATATTTGCCAGTGTTGTCTTTCCGGAACCAGACTTTCCAAAAATGGAGTATATCTTACCAGGATAAAATGAAATGTTAACATCCTTCAATGCGTAGAATACATCCCTTTTTAGAATTCCCTTTTTTATATAATATTTATCAACGTTCTTTATCTCTATCATTGTACCAGTCCGGATATCTTATGCATCTGTATCCATGGTCATTATCATATCTATATAAAATTTCAGATTTGCACGATTCATTCATGAACCTGCATCTTTTTATGTAAACACAGCCATTGTTTACCATATTATTTGTAAAGGTAAATTCTCTATTCCTGTTTTCAAATGAAGGTATCGCATTTATAATATCGTAAACGTATGGGTGGTGTGGTTTATAAAGAATTTCAGACCATTTTCCATCCTCAAGGATCATTCCATTCCTCATTGCATAGATCCTGTCGCATATTCTAAATAATGGTACAACATCGCTGCTCACAATTATTATTGATGTGTAATCCTTAATCTCCTTTAAAAGTTTTAGGAGTCCGGTGATTGCATCAATATCAAGACCGGTGAACGGCTCATCCAGTAAAAGTATCTCGGGCCTGATCATTAAAGACATGGCGATTACAACTCTATGCCTTGTACCGTCACTCAGCCTTGAAGGAATATTATTTAAAGTTTCCATGGGCAGGTCAAGATAATCAAAGATCCTTTTTACATAATTTAAATCGTATTTGCCATGGCCAAAAAGCTTTTTTATCTGAAAATCAACAGAATAACCCGGTTTTAATATATTTAATGAGTCCTGCCTTGCATAGATAACCTTTTCCCTGTAGCGTTTATAAACCTCCCTTGAGAATATGCTCTCTCCATTGTATAGAATATCACCACTGTCTATGTATAAATCTCCCCTTATGGCCCTTAAAAGTGTTGTTTTTCCTGAGCCTATCTCTCCAATTATACCAACTATTTCATTTTTGTTTAAATAAAAATTTATATCATTTAATATTTTAATGTACCCATCAGTGGTTTTATAGCCAGAGCCCAGGTTTTTAACCGTTAACATTAATGCTCCTCGTCCACAAGGTTAACTGATTTTCCGGCCCTTGCCATTAATTCTGGTTTTTTATACTTCATTCTTAATGCGTAGTAAATTGAAAATGAGGTGTAAAGTGCAATGACAATTAAGGCCTCTGTTATTGGGAAAACCGGTGGAACAACAGATTCATAAAGAACGAATGCAAATATGATTGTTGCTATTATTGGAAATACATAATGTGATATTCCATGTACAACAAAGTCCGTTATACTGGTGTGCCTTTCCTTTAATCTTCTAAACAGTGTCATAACACTTGTGTTAAGCAGTATATGCGTTATTATTAAACCACCAAGGGCCATTGTTGTTAAGAAATCGAATGAGTTTTCAAGTGTTTGTACAACAGCAGGATTCGTGGCCCTGTCAAAGATCAAATCATTTATGCTTACATTTGAGGCCATGCCTATTATAAAGGTTACGGCTATTGATATAATCGAGGACATTATTGCAACGAACCAGAGTGCATTTGACGGTGTTGCATACTTTTTATTGATCCTTCCAAAGAATTCCGGAAGTATTCCATCACGGCCCATTGCAAAATAGACCCTGCCTGCATTTGCCTGCATGGCAACGGCATCTGAAAAAGCAGAATTAAATGCTATTAAGGTGAACATAACACCGCCTATAACACCGGTATAAATTACAGCAACTATGACTCCTGGTATTGACTGGTTTAAAAAGCTCTTTATTAATGGTACCGATGTTCCCCAGCCCACGATCTGGGCATATGCAACCTCCGTTAGCACAAGGCCCACCATTAGCAATCCAACTGAAAGTGACCTGGTAATTGCCCTTGGATGGTTTACCTCCTCTCCAAGAGGTGCCGAACCACCATAGCCTATGAAGCTGGTTAAGCCAAAGACCATGCCAAGGCCCAGGCCTGCAAAGACACCTCCATGCTCGTTAAACATTAAATTGAACTGTGGCCATGCAAATGGATTAAAGACATTTAGTGTGTTGTCAGGTGCCCTTATTATCTCTATTGCAGATAGAACCACAAGGAAGATTAATTCAAAGAATGAAGCGTATTTTATGTATTTCATCTGCGGCCTTATGCCAACTATTGCTATTACTATCGGAACTATTATAACTATTAATATAAAAGGAATCCAGATCCATGCAGGCATTGCATATCCAGTGAAATATTTAACAACACCTGGCAGGAACACGCCAGCAACAAAGACCGGTATTGCAGCAGTGCTTACTATTTGATACATTGGGTACATCAAACCTGCGGTAACCGCAGGTACAGGTCCATAGGCATTTGCTATATATCCATAATAGCCACCTGCACTTGCATGCCTCTTTGATAAATGATATAAAGTATTTACCTCAAGGAACATTGTTAATGTTGCAACTATAAATGCAAGAGGCGTTAATATTAATGCAAATGCGGCGGATGATACGACAAAGGCTATGGAATCGCATGCAGGTGCCATGGCAGCAATCTCCTCCGCAATGGCACCCCATGTGCTTACCTCGCCCCTTTTTAGCTTGTATAAACCATCAATCTTCTCTTTATTAGCAATATCCATATGAAATGAGTATTATACTAAAATATATAAAAGTTTTCGTTTGAAAAATCATTTAATGTTCTATCATTTAACATTTTTAAGTTATTAAAAACAAATAAATGTTGTTATAATCGATTCAAAGACATCTTTATGAATTTCATTATTAATGATAAATGTTTCCTGTATGAATAAATTTTTTAAATATAACTATTTTAGATCTTTAAATTATATCCAGATTTTTATTATTTATACATTTAAATATGAATTAAATATTTTATTCTTTATAAATATGACTCGTTTCATGATATAAAAATAATGATGAAATCAAAAACTAATAGCCGGAATTAAATACAAGGGCTCCAGCATAATCCATGTCTTGGCCCACAGGTGATATATTTATAAACATAATTTCCAACATACTTTAAATAAATTTCATTGAAAATAAGTCTTCTCATGCATGGTTAACGGATATACCAAAAGGTCTTAGAACAAAACCTCATAGTCTTTTTGTGAGTTGAAAGGTATGAATGAAAAAAGCCAAAAATGGAAAAACATACATATATACTTAATGGGGCTGGCCGGGTTTGAACCGACGACCACCTGGTTATGAGCCAGGCGCTCTACCTAGCTGAGCTACAACCCCCTTGCACCTAATTATTTCTTTCTTTTTAAATTTTTTCAATGAGCGCCGCCAGTCGGGTTTGAACCGACGACCGCTCGGTTAACAGCCGAGTGCTCTACCTACTGAGCTATAGCGGCACTGTTATTAGTAATTGCATTCTTATTTTTAAATTTTTTCTATTTTCCGCCTTTTTATAGTAATTTTTAATTAATCCATGTATATAATATACTTTTAAAAATATTATTAAAATTAATATTAAAACTTACGTCCATTTTATGAGGGCTTTTCAGCTCTCTATAAAGGTGAATTATGATATATATTATAATCCATACATATTCCTATTAATTAATAATAAAAGGTCGGACAATATGCTTATTTTTAAGGACAAAAATAAAAATTAATTCCTGTAAAGAACGTTATTTAAGATATAAAAAATATTTGGTTAAATGGACCGAGGGGGATTTGAACCCCCGCCCTCTTCCATGCCAAGGAAGCGATCTACCTCTGATCTATCGGCCCTAATACACGTATTAATCTATAACGTATAAATTTTACTTTTTACGCTTTTATATTATAATATAACAAACCATTTATATATAATAATTACCTTTGTTTTTTCATGGGAGTATTTAAAAAGGAAATAGAAATAACAACATCCAAGGATCTACAGACTGTTACATCAAGCTTTGAGAACTTTTTAAAGGAAAATGGATGGAAAACACAGAGCAAGGTTGAGGGCAATAAGGCAATAGTCCAGGCACAGAAGGCCGGCATACTTAGAGACATAGTCGCAGCGGAGCGCGCATTGACATTTACAATGGAGGACGACAATGGAAAATTAAAGGTAAACGTTGGTGTCTCAAAATGGCTTATGGATCTTGGAGTTACGGCACTTGAGGTAATATTCCTTTCTGAGCTTTTTATATTCGTTGATGTACCTGAAATGGTATGGAACGAGCACGTTGAAAAGGAATTAATGCAGCAGCTTGAGGCCATTGCACAGTAGAACTTATATAATTTATTTTTATACAGTAAAATTTTATTTATTTCAATAAATTTAAATATTAAGCCATCAATTAGAATATAGAAAACATTTCTATACATTAATTGTTGCCTTAAAGGATATATTTCTAAACATGTGATTTATCAATTACAATTGTGGTTATTATGTTAATTCCAAAAAGATGAGCCCGGCATTAAAATCCATAATTATTATAAAGCTTATTATTCTTAAAATGAAAAATAATTCAGCATCGATAATAATATATAAATCAGGCAATGTTTAAATATTAATAATGTAATTTAAACCATGCAAGAAGAATTAAAAAGATTTACAAAGGAAGAGGCTCTTTCTGATTTATACAAACTTGTTAAAATAATCACTGAAACCCATCCTGATCCATTCATGAATCTTGGGTCCCAAATAAAATTTTATATGATGATTGATGAAATTATTGGCAAAATAAATGAAAATATTGATATTATTGAATTATACAATATCACAAGAAAAATCACGGCATTAATAGGTGATTCACACACGTTTATGCAAAATCCAGGATTTGATAATAGCAGAATCTGGATTGAATTTGAGATCATAGATGAAAAAATTATAGTTCTTGGTGTCTATGAAAAAAATTTGAATGACATTATCGGTCATGAGCTGATTGCCGTTAATGGCATAAATGTTAAAGAATTATTATCCAAAATGCATGAAATAAGAGCCTCAAACAGCATTTATGATGCTCTTGCCCATCTTATTAATGCCTTTTACGATAAATACACAATGTCATACATAACAGGCCAGGATGGTATTAATTATGTAAATCTTACATTAATGTCCATTGAAGATAATTCATTAAAAGATGTTAAATTATCATTTAGCATTGATCCACCTGGTGCTTTAATAGAAAATAACACAGTTTTTAATGTTAAATCAAAATTGGATATTTCATACGGTATAATTAATAATACAGGTTATTTAAGAATAGATTCAATGACAAGATACAGGGAGGCCTATGAATCAATATTAAACTTCGGTGCTGATGAATCATTTATAAGAGAAATGCTTGCGGCCAATGGATTTGAATCTTCTGGGGATATTGATAAAATAATATCAAAAATACCATCTGCTTCTGAATCGATAATAGAACTGCTTAGCACAATGAATAAAAACAATATAAATGATATAATTATAGATCTGCGCAATAACCGTGGCGGTAATTCATATCTTGCCTATATACTAACATATTTTTTGTATGGAAATAAAATATATGAAATGGAATCGGGATATGACATAGAAAGATATTCATCATGGTATAAAAATCAATACAGCAAGGTTAATGATATATGGTTTTTAGGTGGTTACAATTTTCAGGAAATGCATGAATGGCTATCCGGAAATAGAAAAATAGATCATGATGACTGGGTGGAAACTGTTAACATATCAAAAACGTTCAGTGCTTATTATAAAAAATATCACGTTCAAGATAACATCAATGTTTATGCACTATGCTCTGCAAGGACCTTCAGCGCTGGTTTCGATCTTCTGGACATGCTAAAAAGGTGTGGTGCCATTGTTATCGGGATTGAGCCATCCCAGGCAGCAAATGCATTTATAAATACCATAGCATTTTCACTTGATAATTCCGGGCTTAAAGGAAATGTATCATCAAAACTGATGTTAAAATATCCTGATAAGCCCATGTTTTATACCATTAGGCCGGATATTCCAATAAATATAAAGGATTTTATAAATCATAACTGGGATGCGAATACAATATTAATTGAGTCAATAAATATAATAAAACAGAATAAAAACATTTAATGGCCATTTTGTTATGTTTGAAATTTTTACAATTTCTTAATTGATTTACTTTAAACATTATTTATAGAAGATCTTATAATGTATGGCAGTTAATTATAATTCTGTGATTTATATTATTATAAATATGTAATATAATTATATGTATAATAATTATATTTATTAAATATTGCGCTCAAATTTTTTAAATTTACTAATAAATTAATCTAAATCTATAAAATATATTTTATCAAATACGAATATTTATATAATATAATATAATAATATTTATATACGAAAATATTTATATATATTGATATTATGTAATTTTATGGAGCTAATAATGTTATTTAAATTTAAAAGAATGCCAACGAAGAAAGAACTTGAGGAAGCCAATAAGATTGTGGATGAAAGTGTTAAAAAGGGTTTAAAAATAGAGGTTCACCATACATATGGTATCTATGATACAATAACATATCTTAGGGGAGATGATGATTCAGAGGAAGCATATTTAACATATTTACAGCTCATAAAGCCATGGGCAGATGTATATACACTGCATGTTATAAACGAGGATCTTTATCAGAAGGTAACGAAAAAATCAATTAAGGATTGAACCTAATATAATCAAAATTACCATAATAAGAATTTATCATTCATTATAATAGAATTTTAAAATATAAAAATATATTTACAAATTTTAAAAACAATTATAATTAATAAAAATATTTTTGCTTATAAATTAAACCTATGCGTTTTCACCAAGCTCCATTCTCTCGTCCTCGGCATCGATGCTTTTGTAATCAGGTGATTTCATAATTATAAGCATTATCATTAGAGCCATCATTGGTATAAATATTGTAATCTCACCGGATTTGAAATAGCTATGTGTTAAACCAAGAACCGTTCCAAATAATGGCCCGCCAAGCAGTGCACCTATATTAAATATGCCAAGCAAAAACCCGGTTGCAGATCCGGTCCATGAAACCTCAACAAATTCCTGCACTATTGCAGAGATATTCACGCCATAGATTCCGTAGCCAAGGCCAAAGATCAGGGTTGCAATTATCGCCTCAATGTAGGTCATGTGCGTTAAAAACATTAGACCCGTGGATAGAACATATAAAAATGCTGCAAGTAAAAGTGCATACTTCCTTGAGATCTTATCACCAATGAATGCACCCGGTATGGCACTGATTATTAAACCTATGCCAAAGAGAGAGAAAACCAATGTATCTTGTGTTGCACTTAATCCAATGCTGACAAGGAATGATGAGTAGTAACTATTATATGCAAAATAACCAATGCCCCAGGCAAACATTGATAGCACCGCAAGCATTAAATCCATCTTAAGATACCTGTAAAAGCCCTTTCTTGGCCTCTGTTTTGCCATATAATATTTTGGCATTACAGAGAATGTAAGTATTATTAAAATCATGCCAAGTATGCCGGATATTATAAATGGCACATCAAAGGTTGTCTTGGAACTGAATATATTGAAAACGTATGGTGCGACAAAGAGCCCAAGCCCGAATAGCACCGCAGGCATTGCAAGAAATCTCCCCCTGGATGATGGTATTAAATCCCCCATGAATGTATATATCAATGGCTGCACCATGCCGACGCCGAAACCGGTTATGAACCTGAATGCCACTAGCTCGTATTCGTTTGTAACAAAGCCTGTTAATGCGGAAAATATGGAAAATAATATTAATGCTGTTATTAATCCGTATTTAACTGACATCTTGTCAAAGACGTAGCCTCCTATAAAGCTGAAAACCGCTATTCCACCAGCGAAGCCAGTTGCTGCAACACCAAGTAAGAATCCATTTATGTGTATGATTTTTAATATAAAGGTTCCGCCGAAAAAGAATAGATCAGCATCAAAGCCATCAAGGAACATGCCAAAGACAACAATTCCGGCCAATAGTATCAGCCTTGCCCTGCTCCGCCTTATGTTAGCTATGACAGTGTTTTCCATGAAAGTAATTAACATGCAAATACTTAAATTTTATGATCAAAATTGGAAAAAAAATTACCAAAATTATGGATTTTTTAAAAGAATATTTCTTGCAGATTCCTTTAATATCAATGCACCATTGTAAAGCACAGACTCATCTATGTTAAACAATGGTGAATGATTTCCTATATGTTTTCCTGGAAATGCGCCGCCAAGAACATAGTATGCCCCTGGAACCTTTTCAAGATAATAGGCAAAATCCTCGCCTCCCATGTTTGGTTTTGGATGCACTATATTTTCATTTCCAAGGATGCTTGATGCTGTTTCCTCGATTATTTTTGATATATTTTCATTGTTTACAAGAACAGGATAACCATATTCATAGTCATATTCGTAATTTATATTATATATCATTTTTAATCCTTCAAGTATCTCACCAATCCTTTTTTTAATCTTTTCCTGAACATCCCTGCTAAACGTCCTCACCGTACCTGATAGTTCTGAATGCGCTGCTATTACATTGTATCTGTAACCTGCATTGATCTTTCCAACGGTTAAAACTGCTGGCTCCTGTGGATCTATCTCCCTTGATATTATATTATTTAACATGTTTATTAAATGTGATGATATGTAAATTGTATCTATTGCCTCATGCGGTGCCGATCCATGGCCGCCTTTTCCATGTATTTTTATGTTAAACTGATCGGCATTTGCCATCATTTCATGGTAATATATTCCTATCTTTCCTGCATCAAGGGAGCCCCATATGTGCTGGCCTATTATATAATCAACGTTTTCCAGCGCACCGTTCTTTATCATTTCAATGGCACCCCCAGGCGGTGATTCCTCTGCAGGCTGGAATATTAACCTTACATTACCATTGAAATTTTTTAAATCATTTATTATCATTTTGGCGGCCCCAAGAAGCATTGTTATATGTGTGTCATGGCCGCAGGCATGCATAATTCCATCATTTAATGATCTATAATCAACGTCGTTTTCCTCGGTTACGGGCAGCGCATCGATATCGGCCCTTATTGCAACAGTCTTCTTGTTTTTATCATTTATTATGTCTGCTATAATTCCAGTTTCTGTTATCCTTTCAGGCCTTAAACCCATGCTTTTTAATTCCTCCTCTATTTTACCTGCGGTTTTGTATTCCTTAAAGCTGAGCTCAGGATTTCTATGGAAATATCTCCTTGTTTCTATTAAATAATCGTTTATATCCATGCCATGTTATCATTTAACAAATATTAAATTTTTATTCAAAAATCAAAAAGATATTTATATAATAATATTATAAAATTCCATGATACTCTATTTATTAATGCCAATTACAATAATATCAATATCAATTATTATAGCGGTGCTTCACATGGTTGCACCTGACCACTGGAAGCCAATACTATCATACTCGCTTCAAAAAAGAATCAAAAAAGAGAGGGTTGCAGGCATCTCATTTTCACTGGGTATGCTTCATGGTATATTCTCATCGTTATTATCCTTTGGTATAGCAGTTCTTGGCTTTTACATATTCCCTGAAAGGTATGTAAAAATCCTTGCCGCGGTCATACTAATCCTTGTTATTTTTTATATAATTATAAATGCGCATTATGAATCAGAAAAAACAGGTATCAATGATTCGATACTGCTTGTAAGCGTAATACCTGATCCTGCATTTGTGCCGATAATATTAATAGCATTGATATACGGTATAAACTTTGTTTACTTTGCAATGATTGTTTTTATTCTTGCATCAGCACTTGCACTTCTTGCAGTAACAGTATCATTAAGCAGGATTATATCAAAATACATTAATAAACTAAAGCCACAGCACATAGATTATATTGTTTCAATAATACTTGGCATAACAGTTCTGTTTCTATTTATTTAAATTCATTATATAAGATATTATATTAAAAATAATAATGTAATTATAAAGATCAGGGGCATTATCCGGAATAAAGATCAATATTATATTTATATTGCCTCCATTTACATTGACATGGCCCATGGCAGGAAATGCTATATAGTTTTTAGAAGTTATATTATAATTATAAACGCCGTTTGCAAGCTTTACCGTTATTTTATTGCCGGTTGATGTGAATATATAATTGCTGCAGGAAAGTTTAAAATCAACGTGCCATGTATAATTCCTGGCAAGTCCTATTTCAATGAATGTAACATTATATTTTATAAGATTAAAAAATATATTTACGGTTGCATTTGAACCGTTAACAGTAAAATTGCCGTTTTCATTGACCGGCCTGTAATTTTTGCCAGCCCATGAAACATGATAGCTGTAGCTACCGTTTTTTACGTACAAAAAGCTAATGGAACTGCATGATGTTGGAAAGGTCATTCCAAAAGAACCGGAGACGTACCATTTATCCCATGGTGGCAGTCCATGCTCACTAAAAGTTACGCTGTAGCCATAATTGAAAGTTATGTTCTCCGTTATATTTTTTGTTGCAAAATATGAACCGCCTGATGATATGTATCTTGAATCTTCAGCGTATGCGTTGTAATAATTCAGGCTGCCATTCAGACTATAATAAATTATTGTGCTGTTAATGCTGTAAATCGTAAAATTTTTTATTGATACATTTCCAGAATCATAAACAAAACATGTAATATTTACATACCATTCTGTTCCCTCTGGCAGACCATGCTCAATAAAGGTTGTCCTGTAATCATCTGGGCCATTATTTTTATAAATATTACCTGTATAAATTAACGATGATATTATAATTAATGTTAAGATTAAAGTTAAGAATTTCATAATTAAAATATTAAGATATAAAAATTATTTAGGATTTACTATATACATATGTATCAATATATATACTTATATATATTATTTGGATTAACTCTATAAATATTGCGAATATAATCATCTTGATGTCAGATATATACAGGGATCTTGATGAAAAAAGATTTGGGTGGTTTCACCTCAAATCAATGATAACGACCGGCATGGGTGTCTTCACTGATGGCTATGATCTTTCATCGATTGGCCTTGTGCTTTTGCTTGTGCTTTCATTTTACGGTATAGGAAAGAGCTCACCTGATTATACAATTGTTACAAGCCTTCTTGCAGGCTCTGCACTTATTGGTGCTGCAGTTGGTGCAATAGTCTTTGGCGAGCTTGCCAGGCGCGGAAGAAAGAGGTTCTACGGTATTGATGTTGCAATACTTGGAATCGGTGCTTTATTACAGGCACTTTCACCAAACATAACATTTTTAATAGTAATAAGGTTCATTCTTGGTCTCGGTGTTGGTGCAGATTATGTTCTATCACCAATGATAATGGCAGAGCATTCCAATTCAAGGGATCGCGGAAAGACAATAGCATTCGGCTTTGGTTTAATGTGGGGCTTCGGTGCAACACTGGCAGCCGTTGTTTATCTATTAATTGCACCTTTGGTATCACCAGACCTTCTATGGAGAATTGTTCTATCAGCCGGTGCAATGCCAGCACTTGCCGTTGTTTATTTAAGAAGGAGGATGCCTGAGACACCAAGGTTCATAGCAAGGATCGTTGGCGATAAGGACAAATTCATTAACGAGGTAAAGTACATAGCAAACAGGGAAATAAAAATAAACGGCGAGATAAAAGATAATAATACATTCATGCACTACTTTAAAAGATATGCCGGATTTTACATAACGGCCATGATACTCTGGTTTTTATACGACCAGATAGCATATTCAAGCATACTTTTTGGCCCAAGTTTAATAGCATCAGGTCTTGGAATACCATCAGATATCTTTCAGTTTGTAATGGAGCTTGCATTTACAATACCAGGCGGCATAGTTGCAGTATCATTGATAGACCGTGTTGGAAGAAAGCCATTGCAGGTTTCAGGCTTTATATTAATGGGCGTATTCCTGTTATCATTTGGAATACTAAAGGACTTTTCACTGCTTCCGGCATTCCTTGGATTAATGCTATACGGCATGCAGAACTTTGCAAACCAGTATGGTCCAGGATCAATAAGCGCCTCGGGTATGCTTGGTGTTGAGCTGGCACCCACAAAGATAAGATCACAGATACAGTCATATACAGTTGCAGCTGGAAGAACAGGTGCATCATTGTCATCTTTTGTTTTCCCGTACATGTTCATAGCCTTTGGGGAAAGCTTTGCATTTTACTATTTAACAGCACTTGCAATAATAGCCGGGATACTAACATGGGTAATAATACCTGAAACAAAAGGTTCTCTTGAAAAGACGTCCGGAGAGCTAAATGAAATGAGAAATATAGAGGTAATAGAATGATAAAATTAATAGCATTTGATATGGACGGGGTTCTTTTAAAACACAGGAACTCCTGGGAAAGGGTTTTTTCAAACCTTTTTGATTTCAAGGAGTACACATTTCAGGGGCTTTCAAAAAAACGTATAAAAATTCCAGAGGAAATAAACATAAGAAGACATATATCAAAAAGCTTCGATGTGAATGACATAAACAACGATCTTTATAAATTATATGATTTCAGGGAGAGAACAAACATAAAGATGGTTATAATATCAGCCGGAGTGCATTCATTCGCGGAGAAGATAGCAAACATATACGGCTTTGATGATTACATAGGAAACGATATAATAATTAAAAATGGATATATAAATTTCATAAAAAATGTCGATCCATCGAAAAAGAATCTAAACCTTGACAGGTTCCTGAGGCTCTATAAAATAAAAAAGGATGAGGCATTATCAGTTGGCGACACAGTATTCGACGCATCAATGAAAAAATCATCAAAATACTTCGTGGCATTTAATCCATTTGATTATAATGTTATAAAAAACGCTGATTTTACCGTATATAAATTCGATGAACTAATAAATATTGTAAAAGCCATAAACTATGGTATAAATATAGAAATTTAATATCTGTTCAAACGTTTTAAATTATCGCTGTATCTTATATTATATATTCCATGCGCATCCTTATCAATTTTGTAATGGCATCTCAGGCATTCCAGGCTCATATCATCATTAATTTTAAAATCAACACCATTGCATTCAGGGCATGAGCTCCTTATCCATAATGTATCTGGATCCGGCATTTTTGCATTAAAGCTTCTCTGGTAATTATTTACCTCGTTATAATTATTATTCATATCATTTATATTATCATCATTTTTTTCACTTTTTTCCTTTTTATTCTTAGATCTCTCAATATAGTATGCGGTTATGGCATAAAGGCCGGCAAAGGCCCATAAGAATAAATATATTGAAAGAACAGGATAGATAAAAACATTGTGCTGGAAAAGCACTGCCACAAAATCCATCTCCGAGAGTGTAAAATTTATTAAAAGTGCCCTTAGAAAGCCGAATGAAAAGAAGATATATGAAATGAAAAGTATATCTATGTAAAGCATTAATGTGTTGTAAAAACCATAATTTGTTAATAGAACCGAAATACCGGCTATTATAACAGAGTAGACCCAGCGCAGGCTCTTTATTGAATTCTCCGGATTTAAAATATTACTCAATGTAAGCTCCCTTTTTGCAAGAAGCGTTATAAATATTAATATGAATCCGGGTACAAGGACAAGTAAAAGCATCTGAAACACTGAATTTGCAGAATATATTATATTTTCAACGGCCGGTCTGAAATGAAAGACGCTCTGTAATACTATTTCAGGATCAATTGTATCCAATATAACAGAGGCAAAGATTATTATTGCCGTGTAAAGTGAGAAAAATGTGTAAAATGAATTCTTTGGTTTAAAGCTCATTATCTTATTATTTTTATAAAACACTGATGATAATCCAAGAATCACAAATATCAATGTGATTGCGGCAATTATTAATATATCAGTTGAACCAGGTCTTGAACCTATATAAATATATGAACTTAATGGAATGTTTTCTAGCACATAATAATACTTTGAAATAAACGGCAAATAATAAAAGAATGAAACCATGGCTATAAATATGCCAACAAATGACATGAATTTACTAAATGACTCTATTATACTTTTCTCACTCATAAATTAATTATTTTAAAACTTTTACTTTAACTTTACTGTAAGGCGTCTCTCCATTTTGCCCTTTGCCATCGTTGTTGTTATCTCGAAATCACCGATCTCCCTTGTGTTCTTTACATGAACGCCGTTGTCTGGCTGCATTGGTAACCCTGATATATTTATTATTCTTATATTATCGCCCTCTGGCATTTTATCCTTTGATAGATTCATAAGCTGGCTGTTCTTTGTAAACTCATCCCTTGATATGTATGATGCATTAATGTCAATTCCAGATTCTATGATCTTTTTCATCTCTGTTTTTATCTTTTCAAGCTTTTCCTCGTTCATCTCGTCAACGTAAACATCTATCCATGCATTATCCTCATAGGTCTGGTTCATGCGGCACCTTGCATTGTAAAATTTATATGCTATTCCTGATATTAAAAACAGTGCTGATCTGTACCTCATATGATTATATCTTACATCCCAGTCTATTTTTTGATGAACTGTTTGACCTGCTATGTCCTGTGGATAGGTATCAAGAGAGATCAAATGGATGTTTTCACCGTCCTCCCAGACATCAACGATTACGTAGTCCTTACCATTTATTGTTACAGTACCCTTGTCATTTGGCTCCCCTGCTCTTGTTGGAAAGAAAACGCTCTGGTCAACGGTCATATCTGTAAACTCAACCATTGTAACCTTTGAGTCACATTCCTTCATGTACTGGTCATCAAGAAATAATTCCCTTGTCTTCATTAATGCTTAAACACATTTCGATATTTAATTCTTTATTACTTTTTTCATTTATTTGCTTTTTATTTATTAGTAAAGGTTATTTAATTATATTACATACATGGCAATGGATTACAGGGCAAGGGCTGCAGGTATACATGCCGCCAGGGCCATATATGCCTTAAACTGGATGGATATGGCCCCAGCTCTTAGTTATATAAAATCCTATTTAAATATAAACATTGTATACATTGGATTCCTTGTATCTGCATTCTATCTTGGCATCTCTGTTTTTCAGATCCTTGGTGGATACCTGTCATCAAGAATTGGTGATAAGAACATAAGCTTTATCGGGCTTTTCCTTGTAGGTTTCTTTGCAATAGCATCAGGCCTGTCATCAAATTTTCCGGAATTAATCTTATCAAGGTTCTTTGCCGGATTCTCTGCAGCGCTGTTTTTCTCGCCTGCGCTCAGTGTCCTTGCATCAATAGTCCCGGAGGACAGGTACACATTTCATATTGGAGCATACAATGGCTCCTTTAATCTAGGCGCCGGCATAGGCGTTATAGGCTGGGGCTATCTTGATATGTATTTAAATTACAGGACGGCGTTTATCATAGCCGGAATAATAACCTTTGTTATACTGTTTTTCAATGTTTTTATAAACAGGGAAACGGAGAATATAAAAAGCAACAGATCCATGATATTAAAAGATATGACGCATGTTATTCTATCACCATTAATATTTATAATAGCACTGGCAAGCATAGCAAGCATGGTCTCTGAAACAATCATGGGGCAGTTCTTTGTTTATTACCTTGAATCCAGGGGAATACCACCGATAAATGCAAGCTCAATATCATCAATTTACCTTTTTATAGGTTTTGTCGGCGGCATTCTTGGCGGCCTCCACTTTTCAAGGACGTCAAAAAAATTTATGACGTTTGCCCTGGTCAATATGATAACAGGATTCCTTTTAATTTTAATATCCTTCGTTTATAACTATTTATTATTGACTTTTATAATAATCATACTTGGCATGCTCACTGTCTACGGCTTTTCAATTTCATATACATTTGGAAGGTATATATCAAGAAGGGATATGGTTTCAGTTACACTCTCAATTATAAATCTTTTCCAGCTGCTCATAGCATTTATATTACCTGTTATATTCTCTGGTATCGTTCATTTCTATAATTATGAATATGCATGGACGTCCATGGGCATAATTTCAATCGTATTTATACCACTTATATATATGGTAAAGCATGGCCTCTCAAAGAGAAATGCATCTGCTTATTAAATACGGCTATGATGGTACAAAGTTTGAGGGCTTTGACCGTTCAAACTCAAAAAATAGCGTTGAATCTGTTATAATAAATGTTCTTTCTGAATATAATATAACAAAAAACATTGAATCTGCAGCAAGAACAGATAAAAACGTTTCGGCCGCCGGAAATGTATTTTATATAAAAACAGAGGAAAGGCCTGAAAAAATCCTTGGCATATTAAATGGAAACATAAAAAACATGTTCTTTCATTCATATTATTTATCAAACAGTTATATAAATCCAAGGTATAATTCAATGAAGATATATAAATATATAATACCATACAGAATAGATTCCAGATTAAAGAATAATATAGCAAGGTTTCTTGGGACACACGATTTTACAAACTTCTCAAAAAATGATTACAGAAATCCTGTAAGGACAATAAACAAAATAGAATTTGAGGAATATAATGATTTTACCGTTGTAAACTTCTACGGAAAAAGCTTTGTATGGCATCAGCTGAGGAGCATAATGGGCTTTGCAATGCACTCCGATGAGGATCCATTTTCAATAAAATACCATAACAGGTTCCTTGCTGAACCAGAGCCATTAATTTTATACGACATAATTTATGATAATATTTCATTTATAAAATACCGTTTTGATAACAGATATATAAAAAATAAATATAATTCATTATTTATAGAATCAATCATTTACAGAGTTTTTTTAAGATCAATCGATGTATAAATCAAAAGGTTTATATTTCAATAATCTTATTATCAAAAAAACTGGTGTATTATGTCATTATCTTATAGGATAACAATAAGGATATCCTCCGATGTGATGGAAAAACTTGAGAAACTGGTGAAAAAATATCATTATAATGGGGTCTCTGAGGTTATAAGACGTGCAATAGAGGAGTTCATAGCAAAGAACGAAACAAGCAATGTAAGCGATCTGGATTTAAAAATACCGGGAAAGGTATACAAGGAGCTTGAGGAAAAAGTATCCTCGGGAGAGGCAGTATCCATTGAGGAGCTAATACGTGAAATACTAAAGGAATACGTTAAGGAAAAGGCAAAGAGCATACAAAACAAACGTTAAATAAGATATACAATTACGCATCTATGGTTGTAATCAGGGCTGATAGATCATATCTTAGGACCTCATTTGGTGAATCCTTTATTGATTATTTAAATAAATTTTCTGATATTATAGGATTCTCTATAGAATGCGATGATGATATAAAGGTGGAGCTGAATCCAGACAGGCCCGATCTTTTTTCATTTTATGCAATAAACAATGCAATAAAAACATATTATCACAACAATTTTATTGTAAAAAGCCCGTTTGATAGATCAAATGTAAAATTCACATCAAAATTAAATGATAGATACATAATGGGATTTACAGCCAGCGGACACAGGCTTGGCAATCTCTTTAAACATATAATAGAATACCAGGAAAGGCTTCATGAAACAATAGGCAAAAACAGAAAGAAGATGGCAATAGGCATTCATGACCTTGATAAGATAAAACCGCCGTTTTTATTAAAATACGCTGATGATATTTCATTTGAAACCTATGATGGATTTAAAGGCAGCGTGAATGAAATTATATCAGGTCACCCAAAGGGTATTGAATACGGAAGCCTTGTTAAGAGGCCAATCGTTATTATCGATGATGAAAATGATGTTTTATCCATGCCTCCTGTTATAAACGGCAAAAAGTCCATTGTTACGGAGGATACAAAAAATCTCTTCTTTGATATAACAGGCAGTGATTTCAATGCTGTTAGAAGCGCACTGATGCTTTTTATGTACGAGATGCATTACCTTAACTATAAGGTTTCATACGCCAATTTTCCAGGATTAAAAGGTGTTTTAAAATACGATTTCAGACCATTGAAATTAAATGATAATATTATAAAAAGGTACCTTGGTATAAGCATTGGCAGGGAGAATACAATAGAATCATTAAGAAGGATGGGGTACCGTGCCGAGGTATCATCATATGGCTATAATGTACTTGTACCAGGGAACAGGATCGATGTCATGGGCGATGTCGATATAATAGAGGATATTGCAAAGGCCTATGGATATAACAACATAGATGAGAACGTTCCTGAAACATCCGGCATTGCAAGGCATTATAAAATCAACGATTTTAAGAATATAATTAGGGACATTATGATATCATCAGGCTTTCAGGAGATCATGACCTTTGTTTTATCATCGAATTATTATAATAATATAAAATACGATGGCGGTTTTAAAATTGAAAACCCAAAGAGCATTGACTTCTCTGTAATAAGGGATAGACTCTATCTTAACTTTTTAAATTTTCTTAATATAAATAAAAGAAATCCACTACCGCAGAAGATCTTTGAGATAGGTAATGTAATTTCCAAAACCGAGGAGAAAACACATCTCTGTGCAATGATATGCGATTCTGAAACCGATTACACATCAATATATAAAATACTAAGATATCTATCATTAAGATTATCAATTGATTTTCACGTTGAGCCAATGGATATAGAAACATTAATACCGGGAAGATCCGGGGTAATAAAAATAAACGGGGTCGATGCCGGTATAATAGGTGAGATGGACCCTGAGATATACACAAAATTCGATATATACAATCCAATTGCATTCCTTGAGATAGATGTTGAATCACTTATTTAAATAAAATACGTTCTTTATCTTGTTTTTATCCATTAATATACCTGTTTTTTCAATAATTCCATATACTGTTTCCATTGATATATCTGTCTTGAAATCATAGTTTTTTAATGATTCCTTTATATTTTTAATGCCTATACCGGTTATTTTATAGAACATTTTTAATATGTCATTATTGTAATCCCCATTTTTTATCCTTAAAACCCCAGGATTCCTTGCTATGAAATCAGGATTCGAGGCAACCATGCAGCATGGCATGCTGTCAAGGTAATCCTCATAGGATGATACCTTTTTATATCCATTATTTATTAAAAATGTTGAATATGGCTCCCATATTGATATATATCCTGAATTCTTAAATTCCTTTACTGCCCTTAAAGGATTCTTAAAGAACTCAATTTCAAGATTTTTACCCCTGGCAAACTCCCTGCTCATGATCATCATTGATGAAAGCGCAGATGATAAAAGCCTTTTGTTATCATTGCTGTTTTTAATAATACTCGAACCACCTGAGGCAACCGCGCCTATGATCTTTATATTATCAGAGGTCATTGCATACATTATTTGGGATAGTGAAGGTGCCATCGCAAATTCGAGGGCCTCGTACTTCAATGCATCCATCAATGAAACCGTGTCATCAAATGGTATTATCTTAATATTATAATCATTGAACATTGAGTATATCCCGGATATTAATGGTATGTACTCACTGGATCTTAGTATGCCTATCCTTATAAATTTATCTATATGGCCCGGGTAATAATCACGCAGCCATACCCTCTTTATTAATCTTCCATCACCGGTTCTTATAATAATGTTTTCAGATTCCATTGATGATAAAACCTCTGATATATGTGACCTTGAGAAGTTGTATAATATCTCTATTTCGTACTGTGCCATGCCGGTATATTTCCTCGATCTAAGCGCCCTTAATATTATTGATTTTAGATCCATGGCTTAAAATATTTAATATGGATTTATTCTTTTTCAATGATTTTACAAAATATATTTATATTTTTATTAAATGGGCTTTACATGATCAGGCTCTCCCAGTCTGTAATGCAGTCATTCACATCAATAGGCCCGATGCTGGACTTCGTTGCATTATTCTCAATTATTGCATCATACTCTGGAACCATGCTTCCATTTGTTGTTTTATTCTCATTTATACTTTCATACTCAACATTATACACCGTTTATCAATTTTCAAGGAGATTTACAACAAATGGTGGCTATTACTCATATGTTGGAAACACCATGGGCAAATCGCTTGGGCTTTTTGTGATGCTTTTTTATATTATGTATTCAATATTAACTGTGCCAAACCTATCAATCTTTGTTTCATCCTTTATTTATAATATATTAATAATTTTTGGAATAGATTATAAGGCCATTGAATATGTAATATTGATAATTTTTATAATACTTGTTTATTCTGTTATAGCCTCAGGTTCAAGGATATCAATAAAATACACATTAATTGCCGGATTAATGGAGATGTCCTTTATAATAATAATGAGCATTCTATTCCTTGGTTACAGGCATTATCCAATTGAATATAAATACAGCTTCAATGCATTCTTCCTTGGTGTAATATTTGGAATACTGGCATTCTCTGGTGGCGGTTCAAGCATCTTTCTATCCGAGAACACAAGGAGCTCAAAGAGGACGACACCAAGGGCGCTCCTGATATCATATACATTATCAGGCTCAATAATGGTGTTCTCGGCATTTGCACTTTTATTCTTCGTTGGTGTAAATGGCATTTATTCATATTCAATAGATCCCTACTATATTGTTTCATACATTTCAGACAGATTCGGGATATATTTCATGATGGTCTTTGCATTCTTTGCAATTCTAAGCGCCTTCAATCTCAGTGTTTCATATTTAAATGCCTTTGTTCACATGATGCCAAGGATGCTAAACGATCTTAAAATAAAAAATCGTGGTAATTATATCATCTTACTGTTTTTAATTTCAATTTTAATATCATTTTTATCAATAAGCCTCCTTGGATTTTTTAATGCCTTTGTCTTCATTGCAGGTCTAATAAGCTTTCTATACATCGTTGTTCATATTATAACAAACATATCATTGATCAGGATAAATAGATCCTTTGTACCTGTGCTTTCAGGAATTTTCCTTATAATAAGCATGATACTGTCATTTTCTGGAAACATGGCCTTAATACCATCGATAAACTATGCATTTATTATTTATCTAATAATATCAATAATAATTGTTTTAATAATAAGGTCATCGGATTATTACAAATCAATAAATTTTTACATCAATTAAAATTAAATTCCATGAATATAATTATCAATTAGATTTTTATATAAAGATTGAATTACACTTCCTTAGCTATGTCATTGACGGCTTCAATTAAAGAAAAAATTAAGAGGTATCCAGAGGTACCAGGACTTGCTGCGCTCGTGATCATCTACCTATTCTTATCGAACTTCTTTGCATGGAATCTTGCATTTGCAAAGGACTATTTAAACTTCTCAGGAGGTAGTGATCCGTATTTTAATTATGAGATTATACAGTATATATTACAGTACAAGGCGCAGCTGGTTCACACAAATATGTTAGATTATCCTATAGGCACGTTCAATTACAGGCCGCCATTCTTCCACTGGGTGATAGTATTCTCGGCGTATGTTTTATCACCGATATTCGGGCTTCACCTTGCAGGATACTATTCATTCATGGAGTTTGACGCCGTATTCGGTGCCATGTTAATAATTCCAGTTTATTTAATAACAAAGGAGATATTTGGCAAAAAGGCTGCATTGTTTGCCGCACTGCTGTACACATTAATGCCAAGCAATTTAACGGCAGGAATAATAACAGACGGCAGAATGCACACGCCAGAGCTTTTGTTCGTCTTCTTAACAGTTTACTTCTTTGAGATGGCAATCTCAAAGGCAAGGAAAACACAGATAATATCAAATTTCTATGATTTCAGGTCATATTTAGGCTCAATAAAAGCATACTTCAATGAGAACCGTGTTGCCACAATTTATGGAATATTATCCGGGGTATCACTTGGCGCCCTGATAGTTGCATGGCAGGGATATCCTTACATAGAGGCAATAGTTTTAATTTACGTTGTTGTACAGCTTTTGTATAATCTCTTCATGAAGAGGCCAACAGGTTACCTAACATACTTCACAACATTAATGATATTATTCTCATTCCCGATTGGATATTATTACTACGATATTACAAAGATGTTAATGCCATGGTACTATCCGCCATTGCTGATGGGTGTCTTAATAATAGGCTTTGGAATATTAATAAATCTAATAGCAAAGAAACCATGGATAATAACAATACCAATAATGGCAGTGATCGTCGCCGTTGCCATTATAGCACTAGATAAGATAGACCCGAGCATTCTAAGGGAAATTGTATCCGGAGATGGCTATTTTATAAAGACCAGGGTCTATAGCACAATAGCAGAGGCGGCAGCACCTCCACTTGGATTTTACATAGCAGGTTTTGGCCCGGGTGCATTCCTCCTTGGAATAGCCGGCGTTCCATATATAATATACAGATTCCTTAAAAACAGAAGGGATCTATTCTTATTGGTAACGGTATTTTCATTGGTATCTATATACATGAGTTTTGAGGCTGCAAGGTTCAATATAACAGCAGCGCCTGCATATGCAATACTTGGCGGCGGCCTAATAATGTACTTTGCAGATTTAATAAAGACATCAGATATAAAGAAGAGGATATCATACAACTCATTAAAGCGCAATCTTAAGGGAAATATTAAATGGACACACGTTGCCTTTGCGGTTATAATAGTTATAGCAATTATAGTTCCTTCAGGCATGGGTGCAATATCAGCAGCAGTGCCTGTTAACAATGCAAGTGCCGTTAACAACCAGTTAATATCATCAATACCGACTCCATTGAGGCCAAATGACACATCAATACTTGGTGATTATGATTTTGCAATAGATAATTCATCACAGCCTCTGGCAGAGTCATTCGCATGGCTTGCAACACAGAATACAAATGTGCCTCCGCAGGACAGGCCTGCATACGTTTCATGGTGGGATTACGGCTTCCAGGAGGCAGAGGAGGGGAAGCATCCAACCGTGGCAGATGACTTCCAGCAGGGATACGTCACTGCAGGTGATGTTCTGCTGGCACAGAATGAGAGCCAGATCCTTGGGGTATTCATATCAAGGGTCTTCCAGGCTCCTGGTGTTGTTGTAAATGGGCATTTCAATAATAAGGTAACGTTAATACTTGATAAATACCTAGGTGCAAATGAAACATTACTCCTTGAGAAGATGTACAATGATCCTGAGAAATATAAAAATCTTGTTCTAAATGAGCCAAGCATCTATGGAAACCATTCAAAGGCAATATTAAACAATGTTTACAGTGCAAAGAGCTCTGTTTACCATGCATTGATAATGGGACAGCTATCAACGAAGTACTCACTGCCAACATTGATAAACCTTTACTCAGCCCTGGAAAATGCAACAGGTGTGAACATAGCATACATAGGCGTTGATCATGGCCTGTTCCCATTCTCAGGATCTGATCCTGGAATATTCTATGCACCGGCCTATCTTACATACACACCAAGCTATACTGCATTTGGTGAGGTGGTTCCAACCGAGTACTATGACATATTTGCAGAAACAAGCAATGGTTCAATATATCCATTAAATGAAACACCAGCAACGGCAACAATAACAGGCTATCAGATAGTTTACACATCGCAGTTCTATAACACAACAATATACAGAACAGTAGTTGGATATCCACCAGAGGCTGTAAATGAAACAAATGGTGTTCCAGGCATATCATATGGAACGGACTACACACCAATGCCAGCATTCAACATGAGCAACTTTGAACTTGTTTATTACGGTTCATTATGGAATCCATACAAGGATTACTCCGCACATCCAAGTGCCTGGAGGATAATACCGATACAGCAGGCATACACCTATGAACAGGAGAATAAGGGAACAACAGTACTATTACCACCAAGCAGCGAGGTTCTCCAGGATGAGGATCCAATAATAGAGTACTTCCCGGGGGCAAACATAACCGGAAGATTAACGCTTCCTAACGGCCAGCCGGTTGCCGGTGCCTATGTAACAATATATGATCAGTATGGAATACCCCATGAATACACAAGAACAAACAGTGATGGCTATTACAATCTAACAGGACTTCCTGGAAATGACACAATAGTATTCAGCACAGGCAAATTTAACAATCTTTTGCTCGGTGGCACAAACGAGCTCGGTTCAAAGAACATAACAATATCATATGACCAGGCAGAGAGATTACCAATGTACAACGCAACAACAGGAAGGCCGATATATGATATAACGGTTAATTACACATTAAATAAAAGCCATGTAAGCGGAACGATCTCGCTTGAGAATCATACAGTGCCATATGGAACGATATATTTCTATAACAGCACATACAATGCATTGTTCAAGGCAAGGATCATTGACGGAGAATACATATTAAATGATCTGCCACCGTACCTATACAATGTCAGCGTAAATTACAATGGATACAGCTATTACAATGTAACACAGGTAAACATAACAGACGGCTACAATGGTGTTAACAATATAAATATCGTATATGATACATTAAATGTAACTGTTAATAGAAACGGTCCTTTAAGCGGCTACAATGTTATGGTAAGTTCCGGATCATACTTTAAATCAAAGACAACATCATACAATGGGACTGTATCATTTGAATTAATACCAGGAAAATACAATATAAAAGCTGTAAAGGGCCCATCAATAATCAATGAAACATTAACAATAAATGCATGGAACGAATCAAGATCAGTTACATTAAGCCCGGGGCTGGAATACTATATATCTGGTTCAGCACCAAAAAATGCAAGCATAGAAATATTAAAGGACGGCTCATTTGATCACGTTATAAATGTAACATCAAATAGGACATATAATGTTTCACTGCCACCCGCAGTCTATACAATATATTATAACAATTCCGGCCAGGCATTTGCAAAAACTGTTAACCTAACATCAAATATGAATGTAAACATAGTGCCTGTGGCCGCATATAAATTAAATATATCATCAAAGATAGAAAACCATGATAACTATACAGGTTACTATTCAATAATTGGAAATGACATATATATAAAGAATAATTACTCAAATTCATCTAAATACAATATAAGCCTTCCGGCAGGGGAATACTATATATCAGGCATAGGCAAATATGTTGGTGCAGCGATGTTCAACTATTCAAGGATAGACCTGACATCAAATATGAGCATTAAACTGAATTTAACCTACAAATATAACAGCACGCTGCTGTTAACATCAAATAATGATGTTAATCAGGAGGTTGAGTACGGAATAGCAGTGGTGTACTACAATGGAAACCCGGTAACATTCAACGACGTTTCATCAAGCAGGACATATTTAGGCTATCCTGGAAACAATTCATACGTAAAGGTAATGGCTCCATACCTCTCAGGAAGGATGGTTCTATTAAATAATACAAGTATTGTATATTCAATGAAGCAGATAACATTCCCGCTGAATGTTTATATATACAACGGCACCATGCCAGTTCACGGGGATGTTATATTAACATCATCAAATAATACGTACAATGTAACATTAAAGAATGGCTCCGCATCATTTAACGTTGCAGCTGGCGTTTACCATGTTGGTGTTTACAGCAATGAATCCTATGTTAGTCTATTAAACACATCACTTGTAATACCATACGATAACAGCTTCACAAGCAACTCTGAGCTACACTTTGCAATAAAATCTAATGTTACATTAAATGCATTCAAAAACGGCTCAAGGGTAAACATAGATTACCTGGCACCAGGAACATACACATTATATGCCCAGAAGAACAATGAAAGCTACATGTCAAGCGTTTATGTAAATTCAAACCTGACAATAAAACCGGTCTTTGTAAAATCATATAAATTATCATTAAACAATACATTGAACACAACGTTAACATATTATATATCAAGAAACAACGAAACAATAAGCACATCAAAATCTCTTTATCTTCCGGAGGGCAACTACACGGTAAGCATTAACAATGATAAATACGTAAACTCAACAGGTGCATATATTACAATGGGTATCTTAAAAGTCGATCTTAACAATAATAAAAATATAACAATGCCTGTAAAAACCATTGAGGTAAAGAGTGTGCTATCAGGTGTTGATTATTACAACACGACCAGGATAGCAAAGTCCATAGTTTACATATATAAGGACGGAAAGCTTGTTGGAACAGAGATAGCAAACTCGAACGGTAGCTTCAAATTTGCAGGAGCGCCTGGCAACTATACAATATACATATTGTCACCATCGATGAAGTACGCATACATGTCAACATTTGAATTGAATCCATTTAAAAACACAAGCTACAGTGCATACCTTGTTAACGCATACGATCTCTATGTATTTACATACCTCGATAATAAAACAATATATAACAATGTAAACATCACAGAGAACAATGCATACATAAATGTAAATTCATCAAAGCAGATCTATGTCCTTCCACAGGGAAAATACAATGTATCATCGAATTTAACATCAGAGCATTTAAGCAGCACAAACATAACTATAAATGTAACATACTCCGCATCACAGTCATTGTTCTTGAACAAAACACAGTACGTTAATTTGTATCTAACAAAGATAAACGTCTATGATTATCAACTAAAGCAGATAAATAATGTAAAGAATGTAACTGTAGATGAAAATGTTACTTACAGGGTTAGGCTGACAAACCTTGGAAACACAAACAGTACATTATATCTTTACTCAGGAAATTCAACCTGGGCAATGAGGTTTAGTGATAATAACTTCACACTGGCGCCTGGAATGAACAAAACAATAGATATAAACGTAACAGTTCCAGAGAATGCACCGGCAGGAACAAACTATGTACCGGTGAATGTAAACTATACATCAGGAAACATGACTGCCGGATACCTTGAGTTCAACGTTTCAAAGCACTATGGCTTCAGGCTCCTAATAGGAAGCACACTGGTTAACACAATAGCAAACGGCAATGTGACCTTAATGCCAGTGACAATATCAAATACTGGAAACACTCCGATAAATGTTACATTGAATATAACGAATAATAATACATTATTTAGCATAGATGAATGGCATGCGTACATAATATACAATGGAAAGTATGTAAGAAATATTACAGTGCCATATAATTCAAATGTAACATTTTATGTTAAGCTTGTGCCGGTAACATCACATCCAGATCCTGATATAACTGTGAACGTCGAATCATATTATAATAATATATACCAGAATGAATCACTTAAACCTGTATTCCAGAACGTAACTGTAAGCGTTACCGGCAGGGGGAACAACGTTATTGTAAACTACGATAAGGATCCATACACAACAATATACTATGGCGTAATGATAATACTAATAGCATTAATAGTTGGTCTTGCAGTATCGACTTATAGATCAAGGAAGAAAAGGTGAAATTTAAATGAATTATAAGGTATTTTTTATATTAATACCATTGATACTTTCGATTGCGGTGCCGGTGAATCATGATTCTTACAACAGTACTGGCACCAATTTAAACGCCACTGTTAGCATCCCGGGCATTGTCTATGAGGGTGAGAACTTCACCCTTTATATAAACGGTACAGAGCCCGGTCTTTCAAATTATACATTTGCACTGTACATTGCCGGGGATAATCTTACAGGCATCACAACGTATTACCATGGATTTTCAAGATCAAATGGGAACTTCAGTGAAAGGATAACAGCACCGGATATAATAGAAAATCTTTACTTTATGTTCTATGAATATGCATATGACAACAAAACAAATCAGAATTACACATATGAAAGGACATACACGGTATCTGTTCAAAAGCCAATAGTTCTAAGTGCAACAATAAAGAATGTAAATAAAACACCTGTTAACAACGTAACAGTTTACTTTTATCTTGATGGAACCATGGTCGGAAGCACACTGGTCAAGGAAATAAACGCAAATTCAAATTACACCGCAAATATAACGGTACCATCATCCATTGTACCCCATGGTGAGAACACCCTCTCAATAAGGACAAACTCCGTAGAACTTGGCATTGCAGGCCAGGATTCGGTCAAATTCTACTATGGAAAGCCGCCCAACTATGACTGGATATATTACATAGCAGGCATAGCAATAGTCTTTGCAGCAATTTTAATAATATCCTCTGGCAGAAGGACAAGGCTAAAGGTTCCAAAGTGGAAGAGAAATAAAGGCAAAAAGAAATAATTATAAAATCACTTTATTACGCTTTTTAATGTTATAAATTCCTTTTCATAAACGTTCTTCCTGCTGAATTTTTCAGGAACTCTTGTGCAGTCATAGTGATCCTCTATTAGTGATATTCTTGCAGCCGAGAGTGCATTATCATGGATTTTATGGGGTGTGCTTGTATTTTTTTCATTGACAATGATAATTGGCGCTATGCCCTTTATCTCCTTT
The DNA here is from genome assembly GCF_900176435.1 of Picrophilus oshimae DSM 9789. NCBI lineage: Archaea > Methanobacteriati > Thermoplasmatota > Thermoplasmata > Thermoplasmatales > Picrophilaceae > Picrophilus > Picrophilus oshimae. Next base: position 171,009 of record NZ_FWYE01000001.1, on the reverse strand, counting down.
ATTATTAATTCCCTGTTTGGTTTATCACCATTTCCTATTTTTATTAATATATTTTCATAGATATAACCATTTATAATATCGCTTAAAAGATCCCTAATCTTATCAATTGATGGGCATTCAAAGGCCTCCATTAATATATTATCTGCCATTACTGCTATTCCGGGTCTTGGACCTGGATCTATGCCTATTATAACCCTGTAGAATCTCTCGCCTGCCACAAGGTATGATAATGACATCCTTATTGCCTGCATGGAATTCTCTGCCTTAATCTGTCTTGGTATATCAAAGTCATCCTTTCTTGAGCTTAAAACAACGGTCACATCATCAGGCACATTCAGACTGGCAAGGCTTACAAATGGCAGCCTCCATCTTTTTAAGTCCTTTACCACATCATGGTAGAATTTGAAATCTGTGGTATAAACTCCAATTCGAACCATCTAATATATAAATTATATTATTGCTTAAATGTTTTTTGTTTTTAAAAATGAAAATTATTTATTTCTGGATAGGTACATTGCTGAAATTAGTATTATACCTGCAACAATACCAATCAACGCACCGTATGTATAAGAGTAAACGGCACTTACACTGTAAAGTGCACCCATTATAATATTTGCCGCAAAGAACCCAATTGATCTCGATGCGGATAATATACCCTGTGAAGAACCCTGTGTCCTGGCAAGCCTTGATATTATGGAAGGTTCATATGTTTCAACAAAGCCAAAGGCAACAGCAAGGATTATTGCAGATGTATAAAATCCGGCTATGCCCATTCTGTATATTATCGATAGAACAAAGCCAAATGTACCAAGGCCGTAAAGTATGTATCCAAAGATGCTAAGTGATAAAGCCTCATTCCTTGATTTGAATCTGCTTAACAGAAAGCCTGTTAATGAAGAGAATCCAAGAAATATACCGTATATTGCAACACCAGTGGCTATTCTTAAATATAAACCATAGTGTGTTGATTCGGACACCGTTATTATTGGAAAGCCCATGCTGTATGAACTGAATCCAAAGAAGGCTGTTGCTATTATTATACCATTAAATATGTTCTTTTTGGATATTTTTTCCCTTTTTACAGGCCTTCCAAGCCTCAATGGTATTATTATCAGTGTCGATATTATTAAAGGAATAATTGAATATAAGAACAGTATTTTATATGGAAACCTTTCCAGAACAAGTATTATTAAAATAACTATTGAAAAAAGACCGCCACCAACATCAAGGCCATGAAGTATGCCGAAGCTCCTGGTTCTTTTTTCATCTTCAGTGTTCTCGGCCAGGTACGCCCTCCTTGCCGGGGATCTTAAATTTCTCATCCACCAGCCTGCAGAGAACAGTGATATGGATAGAACAGGTATTAATGTAAATGCAGTAAACGATAACAGCGGTATCAATGAATTACCAAGAATCCAGGTTTTTTTGCTTCCATAGATATCTGATAATCTACCACCAATATAAGAGAATAATGATCCAAGGCCATATATAAAAGCCTCAACAATACCAAATTCAAGAAAATTGAGTTTCAACGCAAAGATCAAAAACACCGGTAGAATGGCCATGGCCCCCTGGTATCCCAGATCTGCAAAGAAGGCAGAGAAGCCCACGTAGTAAGGTAATCTGTCATCCATTTTTGAGTGATATTATAATTTTATTTAATTTTTTTTAAATAACTGATATATGGAAAACGATGTGGAACATGTAACCGATTAAGAATGTTACAAGTGCCGCCCCAAGGGCAAGCATTGACGCTCTTATCGCATTTTTTATTATTGCTATTCCCATTGATAATGATATTATTGAATTTGATATCCCCTGTGCCATGGCAACAAGAAAAACTGATAACATAATTGCATAGTATTTATAAAGGAAGACAAAGGGCAATATCGGTATAACAGCACCTATTACATAGGATATGGCCGTGGCAAGTGCTGAGCTGTTTGCCTCCTTTTTATACTCATCTATCCTTTTGGATTCGTTTTTTATGTTAAAAATGTTGATCTTCTTTATCCTTGTTATCTTATAATCCGATTCGGTTTTCTGTGATAAATAGGCGCCAAGTGTCATGCTGAACGTTCCAGATATTCCTATCACAACGCCGCTCAGGGCTATTAAAATATGATTATCTATTATTGCTGTAAGCCCTGCCAGTGCGGCAAGAACCTCAACAAGGCCATCGCTCATGCCATACAAAAAATCACGGCTTCTATCAATTTTCTGTGCACTTCTGTCTATATCACTTTCAAAGATGTCCTCATGCTGCATCTCCTCTGTTATAAGCTCCCTTAATCCTTTAATATTCCCATTGCTTGATTCCATGTAGTTCTTGTATTTTATTATCGATGAGTACTCACCATGCTCAAGCAGATTTATTGTTAATGATCTGCCTATAAAAAGTATTATAATCTTCAAAAAAATTATTTTTAGCCGCCTTGGAGTTACATTCTTTGTTTCTATACCCTCGCTTTCCAGGCTCTTTCTCCAGAATTCAGAGTGTTTTCTCTCTATTTTTGAAAGTTTTATCATTGTTTCCCTCATATCATTGAATCTATTTGAAAGGTAGATGTAAAATGTCATATCTGTTAATTCATCCCTTAGAAAACTTAAACGCATTTTTTGATCGTAATTCATTATAAGTTAATTATTATTGTTATATAAATATTAAAAAAATTATGTTCACTTAACCTAATTATCGAAAAATGAAGAAAAAATACGAGATTCTTTTAGAAAAATATATAATATTATTTCTATTTAATATATCATGGAAGCTTTGAAAGGTATAAATATAAAGGTTGAACCCCCTGGACCAATAGCAAAAAAGATTATAGAAATGGATGAAAAATATCTCGCAAGGAGCACAAAATCACTGCCAATTGTTGCAAAACGTGGCTATAATTCATACATAGAGGATGTTGATGGAAACGTTTTCCTGGATTTTACAACAGGTATAAGCACAACAAACATAGGATACATGAATAAGAACGTCCTTGATGCCGTTGAGGAACAGCTTCATCAGCTCTGGCACTTTGCAGGAACTGACTTTTATTACGAGGCACAGGTGAACGCCGCAAAGGCATTAGGCGAGGTTACCCCTGGCAATTTTAACAAAAAGGTGTTTTTTGCAAACAGCGGTGCTGAAAGCAATGAGGCATCATTAAAGGTTGCAAAGAATTATACAAAGAAGAGGCAGTTCATAGGCTTTATCGGTGCATTTCATGGCAGGACAATGGGTGCACTTGCATTTACAGCATCAAAACCGGTGCAGCATTCAATGTATTTTCCTGAAATGCCTGGCGTTGTCCATGTGCCATATCCAAATCCTTACAGGAATCCATTTAACATAGATGGATATGAAAACCCTGACGAGCTTGTTAACAGAACCATTGATTTCATAGAAAAGTACACACTTGAAACATATCTGCCTGCAGACGATGTTGCGGCAATAATGGTTGAACCAATACAGGGCGAGGGCGGATACATAGTACCACCTGAGAACTTTCACAGGGAACTGATAAAGCTTGCGCATGAAAACAACATACTTTTAATAATGGATGAGGTTCAGACTGGCTTTGGCAGAACAGGATACTTCTTTGCATCGGAATACTTTAAGGTTGAGCCTGATATAATATCTGTTGCAAAGTCTATAGCATCTGGAATACCAATGGGTGCATCAATATTCAATGAAAAATTCGACTTTGATAAGGAGGGATTACATTCAAACACCTTTGGCGGGAATTTGCTTGCATCAGTGGCCTGCACTGCCACAATAAATGAAATAAAGGAAAAGAAGATGCTTGAAAATTCAAGAAAGATGGGAAAATACCTTAACAAGAGGTTAAACGAACTAAAGGACAAATACGAGGAGATCGGTGATGTACGTGGTCTTGGATTAATGCAGGCCATTGATTTTGTGAATGACAGGTCAAGGAGGGACTTTAATGTAGGGCTCAGGGACAGGGTTATAGAAAGATCATTCAAAAACGGTCTTTTACTTCTCGGTGCTGGTGAGAGCGCAATAAGGCTGATACCACCATTGATAATAACAGAGGAAGAGATTGATAATGCAATGGAGATCATTGATGAATCAATAAACAGGGAGCTTAAATAATATTATTTAGATATGAAACAAGTTTAAGCAGTGGCAGGCCAGAACTCCACTGCAGTATAAAATTACCATTTTTTGTAACCTCCTGCTTTGGGAGAATATTATAAAGACCGGAAAGATTTCCTTTATATTCAACATCGCTTTTTATTGTGAAAAAATGCCAGGGATCACCGGATGCCTTTTTTAACCTGTATGCATATGTTATAAACAATCCGGATTTAAGGCATTTGTTATGAAGCCTAAGGGCCTGTTCCTGCTTTGTGCCGGAGTTCTCACTGAAGATTAATTTATCTCTCTCTGAAGATTTCACCTCTATAACCATTGAGTAATCATCACGGATTGCAACAAGATCCGCACCAAGGGAGCCAGCAGCCCTTGTAACATAGAATGGCCTCTCAATAAGCGATGATAAAACGTATTTATAATATGGATCCCTGCTTCTGGAGATCCTTTCTATGGATCTTTCATCACCTGATAGTATATTTAAAAGCTCCCTTTCGTAGATGCTGCCGTTCATGGACTTATATTTTAAGAGTGGCTTTAATCCTTTCCTTTGTCTCTGCAAGCCTTTTAAGCCTTTCGGCGCTTCTTATTTCACCTTCCTTATACCTTTTCATCTCCTCATCGTTTTCCGGCTCAATCTGGTTTATCTCAACAGGCTTTCCATCGCCGTCTATTGCAACATATGTAAAGAATGCCTGGGTTGTTATCTTTTTATCTCCTGTTATTGCATTTTCTGAAAAAACATCTATCTCGATCTCCATTGTAGATCTTGTTGTGTATGTAACGAATGATCTTATTGTAACGATATCTCCAAGTCTTATCGGTGATATAAAAAACAGGCTGTCTATGCTTCCTGTTACTATGTTTTTCCTTGAATGCTTGTATGCGGTTATGCTTGCTATATTATCCATCCATCCCACAAGCCTGCCACCATAAAGTGCATTTACAACGTTTGTATCCTCAGGAAGGACAAGTCTACTAATCTCAACCATTGAATCCTTTACCTTCATAAATCTTGTATAATAATATTGCTTAAAAAAATAATTAAATGATAAAAATTAATTTAAAACATCAGGGCTAAAAATATATATCAAAAAACAATAATGGCTATGTGGATAGGTGGCAGAGAGGTCATGCGTGGGACTGCAGATCCCATTTACTAGGGTTCAAATCCCTACCTATCCTTTATCAGGATTTATAATTATTATCCATTACAAACCTGGTAAATTTATATATGGACCCTGGCACATCAGGCTCTGAAATCAAAATTCTGTTCAACATTTAACAGCACCTTGGTAAATCAATAACATTTAAATCATCCGGGGCCGTTTCAGGAAAGGGTCTATTTTTATATATTAAATTTTATGTAAGTTTTGTTGTGTTTATTAAAAATAAATTTTCTATTTTTGTTGATAATCAATGAGGAAATCCATCATTGATAATATTATTTACTGTTATGAGCTGCAGTTAATTTTATCCAGATATATATTTAGTAAATAATAAATACTGAAGTTTAAATATAAATATATAATTCTATAATTCGATTTTAACATGTTTGGGAATAACATTGACAGAGATAAATTTCTTGAGTATGCATACACAAAGGATATTATGAAGATTACAGGACCACCATGCGACTGGTTAAAAACATACAACCTAAAATCCTGGGGTTTCAGGCGTTATGATAAAACCGAGAGGGCCTATGCATCATTTAAAAAAGGCGATATCTTTGTATTCCACTCAATGAAACAGGAATATTTGCCTGCTGATCCGGGCGTAAAAACAGGTATAATAGGTATCGGAATCCTTTCATGCAAAAAAATAATTGATAATGAGCCATATGACGGTGCATTCACGCCAGAGGGTTACAGGCCGCTAAAGATCTATTTTTTAGATGTCTGGTTCTTTGGCGACACAGATAAAATTATAAATGAAAGCATAGCAGAAAAGAAAAAGAAGGGCATTGGCTATATTATGAAAGATATATACAACCTTACAAAAAACATAATATCATTCTCTGAAATGCGTGAAAACGACTGTGTAATATCCACACAGGGGGCAGTTTCAAAAATTTCCCCTGAAAAATCTAAAAGATTGTTAAAAATCATAGCCGGCAGGCTGCATTGAGCAAAACGATCATGTCCAGGGATTAATTTTTAATGGATAGAAATTCTTTTAATAATTTTATAATCTATCAATGGTGATTCCTTCTATTTAAAAACATTGAGTATGGCGTTACCGGAAAGGATATAACATAAAGTAAATGATCATAGTTCTGATCCTCATCGCTATCAACATCCTCCATGAATTTTCTGTGAATATCATAATATCTTGAAGCCATCTCCTTTGAAATGGATGAAAATGACATTGTAATAAACCTGTTTTTTATCTCTTCATGATAGCGTTTCATATCATCTGTATCTGCCATTGCAACCTGGCCTGCGATCATTGATATTACTGCAGAGGCAGTTGTAAGAAATGATACCATGAAATCCCTGAGCCTTTCATCATTCATATTTGATATGGCATTTATGATGTCCTTGGATCTTACACTTGAAAAGAGCTTCTCATTTATATTATAGTATTTTTCAACGTAATTTTTATTTGTTTCGACCCTGTCCTGGATTAGTACATTATCTCGCAGCATGCCCTTAATTATCTGGTAAAGGTTGGATCTGCTCGTCTTTATAACCTTTGATAGCTGTGTTACAGTCATTGGACCGTTGTTTATTATCAATGTTATTATCATAAGCCTGGTTTTGTTTGAGAAATTATTTAAAAGAACATCAATGTTTTTTATTAAACCGTCCATGGCACCATATTTTTATATATGATAATAATCTACGTATAAGTGATAATTTTAAACTAATGATATTAAACTCATCCTTTTCCAGGCTTGGCCTTTCTGCATATAATCTCGTAATCATCTGGGTAATACTTGATATTACAAGAAGCCCGGTTCTGGCAGGTTTATCAGACAGCATGATGACACTCCCATTGATGCTAAGCATAATAGTTGGATCATTTGTTGATAGAACGATGATAAAAAAGGAGCTTGCAATGGCCGCAATGATTATTAGAATATCCCTGATATTAATAATATCTTCATTATATTATAATGTTGATGCTTACATCGTTTTATCTATATTTATATCAACCTTCATGCTTGGTTTTACATCAGACATCGTTGACTCTGTAAGGGCTTCATGGACAAAGGCATTCCTGGGTGAAGCGCAGTATAAATCAGGATTATCACTTATGTCATTTTCATCCATGTTTGGGGAGGGGCTTGGTTTTGTAATATCCGGCATAATAATAGCACTTGGTGATATTAAATCATTTATAATAATTAACATAATATTTATTGCGTCGTTGATACCTGTTATAATTATAAAACATACAGGGTACGGTGGTACCGGGTCAATAAATGAATACATTAAGAATGGAATAAAATTTGTTGTTAATGATAAAAGGATAAAAGAAATTATATTAATAGGTCTAATAGTGAATTTTATACTTGGAATGTTTGGAATACTTTTTATATCAATGATACAGGTGGGTTTTGGACTCCCTGCAATTTATGTTTCAATAGTTTTTGGATTATTCATATTTGGTGTTTCAATAGGATCATTTACAGGCCAGAAAATTAAAGGTAACATTGGAGTAATAAGTGTTATTATCTTTGCTGTTATAGCATCGGCACTCTTTATTATATCAATATTGAACAATATTATTTTCGATGTATTTCCAGTCCTCATTGCCGGCATTTCAATAGGGATCGAAAACGTTGCAATTAACACATCATTGATAAGGATAATACCAATAAATATGATGTCAAGAATCCAGGGGAATTTTAATACATTTACAATAGCAGTTACGGCACTATCAAGCGTAATAGGCGGTCTGCTTTACGATTATTCTGGTTTCCGTTCTTTTATGATTTTAAGCATACCAATGTTTATAATGGCAATTTTAATAAAATTTCTTAAGAATTTCTCTGGCATGGAATATTAAATAATTTATTGTTTTTAAATATAAATCATTCCCCTGCAAGCTCATCTATGCTCCTTTTCTCTGTATTCACCATTCCCGGGGACTTAAAGTTCAGAACAATAATTGTTATTACATCTAAAAGTATCATGAATCCAAAGATTGTGTAAAGCACCGGTAAACCGTAAACTGAGATTAAATAAGGTGTGTAAAGTCCAAAGAATGCAACCTCAATTCTAAGTGAAAACCAGATTAAACCCTGGCCACTTGCCCTTATGCTAACCGGTAGATGCACTGTTGAGTATAATCTATTTATTATATCAAAGCCAAGACCAAGACCAACTGCAAGAAGAATGGCCGTGAATATCAATAGATATATACTATGGTAAACAAACCTGCTGCCAAGCATGTACATGCCTGCTGCGTAGATCGATCCACTTATTATATAGGTTTTTACCCTGCCTATAAGATCAACAATGTATCTAAACACAAAGACTGATAGCAATGTAATTATGAATATCATGGCCTCAAGCTCATAAGACTGTGCAAGTGAGAGACCAAGTAACCTGAATATATAAGGATAGAACTCACCATTTGTTGATTCAGGTATTCCGCACATCATGTATAATAGAAATGCAAGCAGCATGTACCTTCCATAGTTATTAAATAGTTCCCTGTAAGCATGCCTTTTATAGCTCTTTATATTTTTTTCATTGCTGCCAACCATGTTTGCCGTGCTTATTAATTCCTTTTCATTATTGTTTAATGCATTGTACCTTGGCGATTCAGGTAGCTGTTTCCTAAGGAACCAGACAAAGAATGCTATAATACCAAAAAAGGCCCACTCTATCCTGAAAAGAAGCATGCCATAGGGAACCAGAAGAACTGCAAGCAGCGTTCCTATAATACCTCCAAGGAACCATAGTATGTATGTAAATGAAAAAAGACTGCCACGTTTATCCTTTGGTGCAAATTCTATTAACAAAGACCATGAATTTGGCACATCTCCACCAACACCGAAGCCAACCATAAAGAAGAATACCATTGCCCAGTAGAGATTAAACGTTATTGAAAGCATTATTGCAGCTATTCCGTATATTATTGCATCAAATGAATAAATATGCTTCCTTCCAAACTTGTCGCCAAGCCTGCTTACGCTTATTGCACCGGCTGCTGTTCCGAGAAGCGTTAAAAATGCCGGTATTCCCTGCTCAAAAGAATTCAAATGAAGGTAAGGTATTAATGGTATCAATGTTATTCCTGTTATCCCGAACATTGCACCATCAAGAAAATCACCAAGCGTTGTTATTACTGTCCATTTCAAATGCAATGATGACGTTCTTGCATTATCTATGTCATCTATTACATTACCTATAGTATAAAATATTAAAATCATACTTAAAAATTTTTATTATTTAAATACTTTTTTAAATATACATAAATAATTTTTGATCCATGCATATTAAAACAATGTCAATAATATTAAAAAAATAAATATTAATTTAATAATATGTTAAATAAATACATTTTTAATTTAACATATTTTAGAATAAACGGTGACAAAAAAATCTTTTATATTAAATAGATATGTCGAAATAGACAGGTGTTAAAATGAAAATAAAGTATTTTATTCCTGCAGTAATCGTTTTAATGCTTCTGGCATCTGCCGTGCCAGTGGTTCATAATAACCAGCCGGCAGTTTCGAACAGCAGTTCTTTGATAACGGTAACAGGTACCCACTGGTATTCCCCGGAATCAGATAAGTTGGTCTCTCCTGGAATGAACAATGTACCATTGTTTGTGAACTTTACCTCGGTAAAGACAGTTGATAATCTTAATGTTACACTGAATTTAAAGTACTTTAAGGACTCTCCATTTTCATGCAGCTACATAAATGGTCCTGACAAAATGGTAAAAAACAATGTTTCATACAAAATATTCCAGGCAGGAGAACCCGGTCTAATATACCAGTTCGTTAACATAAGCCCTGTGGCAGGTACTGGATACTACGAGGAGGCACTTGTTTATAATTACACGATCAACGGAACCTTTTACAGTGGCAACACAACATTTATAATACCATTACTTGGCAATGTCAGGCTTTCAGTGCTGACATCATACTTCGGCGAGGCATCAGAACATATAAACGGAACCCCTGGAATGAAAAATATACCATTAACGGTAATTCTTGAAAACCTTGGCAATATGCCAGTTTCAAACATTACTGTTATGTATAAGCCTTCAAATCCATTAACAGGTTATAAACAGTATGAGAATATATCTGCATTGAATTCATTTGGTGTTGTCAATTTAACATTCATTGCATCAATAAAGAATGTTAATGATTCATTTTACAGGCAGAACCTAACACTTTACTACAATGGTGCATGTCATAACACCAGCTTTATGGTTCCGGTTACGGGTTATTCAAACATATCACTTGTAAGCTATTACTCAAATCCTCCTGTAATATATCAGAACGAAAAATTCATAAAAATGACGTTTGTTCTTGAGAATTCCGGTAATTCATTTAAAAAGGATTTAAACGTTTCATTATATTCAAAATACTTTAAGGTCGTATCACCAGACTATTATCATTTAAAATACTTTGAGCCCGGGGTAATAAACGTTACATTTTATGTCAATGCAATGAACATAACAGGATATCATAAGGTATATCTAAGTATAGATTCAATGAACTATACAATAAATGAAAGAATACACTCAAGCGGTTACAATGACCTTAAGATAAGCTCAGGAACAGTTAAATTACTATCAAATACAAAGAAGCAGCTCATGACATTTTATTTAAACAATACTGGAAACAAAACATTCCGTGATGTTGAAATTCATTTACTTACGCCCAGTGTGATTTCAATACACGTATCATCATCAAATCCACTTAGCGCACTCGATGTAAACAATGTTACATTTTCAGAGATCAGGCCTGGCCAGTCAATAAAGGTTACATTTATAGTTGACACAAGCCCTGCTGTAGCGAACGGAACCTATCCATCACAGATTCTAGTTACCTGGCATTTTAACAACACACAGGAATTATTTACAAAAACATACAATTTCAATGCAAAGATATCACCAACAATATCGCAGAAGGTTGTAAAGACATTTACAGATCCACTGTACATAATTATAATCGTTCTGATCGTAATAGTTCTGATACTTATTGGAATCGTGGCAGCAAGATCCAGGAAGGGCAAAAAGGAATCAAAAAGTGAAAATAAAAAAGAATAAATTTAATTAAAATATTTTTAAATGATTTTTATGATAAATTTAAGGGGTTACCAGCTCAGAATATTATATTATCTCAGCCTTCAGGATATGACCGGATATTCATTATCAAAATTATTAATTAATGAATCAACGGGTAGGAACATTTCAAACGGGACACTAATACCTGCCTTAAATAAATTGATATCCATGGGTTTAATAGAATTCGAGATAAACGGCAGAAAAAAGGTTTATAAAATAACAGAACGTGGCAGGGAATACATAGAAAATCTCAAATCTTTAAGTCTTGAAATAAAATCAAACGTTATAAAAAACTCTTTAAGTGAGGATGCCCCATTCCTAGAGGTTTTATCAAGCCGCGATGATTTTTATATATTAAAAGATGTTGTAGACAATCACATAGACATAATAATAAACATTATAAGAATCATTTTTAGGTTAAAGAAAAACAGGATTCCTGAAGATGACTTTATAAAAAGTATTAATGAATTAATAGACCGTTACAAAAAGATTATCTAAAAATTTTGTATACAGTTATGAAAAGCCCGAGGGCAACCGACGCCGCAAAGGTGAGGAAAGTCCCCCCTCCTGGATGGAATGCGTCCGTCGAAAGGCGGAGTCCCGAGAGGGATGGTAAAGAGAAAAGAAATAAACGGTCCGGGTAAAAGCATGATTCGAAAAGATGACGTTCCCCGGCAGCCGATGAGAACTCTCCCCGCATGGAGCAAGTCTAAGATGGGCCCGTGAGCACCATCCCGAGGCCCAGGTAAGACGCATAGTCGAATGTTGCCAGCCTTAAAGGTGAACAGAAGGGGGCTTACTCCGGGCATTTCATTCCTTTAAGAAATTTTTTATAATAATTGATATTTTTATTAAATGGACTGCCAGGCCTCTGTTTCAATAATAATAAACGATAAAAGTATACTTTTAATAAAAAGGCAGATAAATTTAAATGACCCATGGTCGGGTCACATGGCCCTTCCAGGCGGACATAGATTAAACCATGAAACATGCGAGCAGGCGGCAGTTAGGGAGACTTATGAGGAGGTTGGTTTAAAAATAAAAATAATTGATTTTCTTGGCATTTATGTACCTGGAAATAGAACCGATCTAAACGTTGCCGCATTCATTGCAAGGCCGCTAACATTAAACATAAAGATTGACAATGAGGTCTCTGAATGTTTCTGGGCATCGTACAATGATCTAAAGGAACTCGGCAATACCTATATTATTAAAAACCACGTGGTCTTTGGCATGACATACAGGATTTTAAAGGATTTTTTTATGAATAAATATCATATTTATGATTAATTTAATGGAAGATGCAGGAATTACATAAAAGTTCTAAGAAGAAATATTATATTTTTTATATTAAATGTAAATCTATGTTTTTACTTTTATATATTTATATATTTATGATATATTCATGGCTATTTTTGTATAAATTTTTAAATTTTCATATTAAAAATAATCTATTTCGTTATAAAAGATTATATTTCGCTTATTTCTTTTTTTATGAAAAAAAAGGCTTATATATGAATTAATGATACATCATATGGTGAAAAAATGCCAAAACCATACGTTGCCATAAATATTGTAGAAATGCTGAATAATGAAACAACAATGAACATGTTCCAGCAGGTCGGTCCAAAGGTCTGCATGGTTACAGCACGCCATCCAGGATTTGTTGGATTCCAGAACCATGTGCAGTTCGGTGTTATACCTCTTGGAACAAGATACGGCGGTGCAAGCATGGATATGACAAAAATGAGCACAATGAATGTTTACCAGTACACAATGTGGAAGAATATAAAGGATCATGAGGACATGCACAGGGAGAACTTCTCATCAATATTCAGATTATGCTCATCATGCCTGAGCCAGGTTGTATATGGACCATGGGAGCCATTATTCGAAATAGTCGATGCAGACATGCCATTGAACACAGATATGATGGATTTCACTGTAATGTTTGGAAAGAAGTTTGCAGCAGGAGACCCAAGTGGTGTACCGCCAATATCACAGCCATATGGCAGGAGGACAATAGCTCTTTCAGAGCACACAGTTAAGAAGGGAATGGAAAAGGACTTTGAGTCAAACATAGTTGAGGTTATGAAGGACTTTAGCAATGCACCAGGATTCCTTGGATACATGATATTAAAGGAAGTCGGTGTATCTGCTGTTGGAAGCTTCCAGCTGAAATCACAGGGTATACACGAGGCACTTGAATCAAACGGCGAGGTACCGCAGCACCAGGAGGGAGCATTCTCATACGAGGAGGCAAGGCCAACACCACCAGAATACTTTGTCCACATGGAATGGGCAACACCACAGGATGCACAGTTCGGAATAGCAAGGGTTTTATTCAAGCACGAGACAAGGGTTTTACACGACAAGGTTCTTGATACATTGATAAAAGGACCATACATAAGATTATTAAACCCAATGATGGAAGGCACAAGCTGGAGAGAGTACCTAAACCAGTAAATTTATTTTTTTTCTATAAAATTTCCAATTTTCATGCCTGTTAAAAACAGTGCTAGGTAAAGTGGAACTTTATTTTCGCCTGCATTTAAAGAAAATTTTTCATTCATCATTGTTATCACATAATCGCTGTTTAAATAAACATGCTCATATTTATCTTTAAAAACCTCTGGAACTGCCGAGCTTAATGGATCAAAATCATCAAGTTCATTAATATTTACAGGCGTAACCGCCAAACCGGTTTTGCCATGAAGACTTCCAGGGAATCTTATCAAACGATGGATATCTGTGGTTACAGGTTCATCAATCTCTGCGGAATATTTATCCTTAAAATCATTTAATATATTGTTCAGGACATCCAAATCCCTTTTTGAAACAATCTTAAATTTTTCATAATTATTTTCCCTCATTATATCAATCTTTTTTTTACCATCTTTATAAACATCCAGGGATTTATAGTAACTGCCAAAATCACCATTATAAAATCTTTTTAAATAATTCTCATTGCTGTAAATCTCTGAAATATATTCATTGAATCTTTTTACAGGTCCGCTTTCAGGTCTCTCCCTTGATGCTTTTATTATGTTATCAATGGTAAAATCCTCCATTTTTATGTAATTTCCTATCTCACGCCTCGCATCTGAATCAAGGGAGTAAACCCTGTCAGAGACAACATGAACATGGTAACCACGGCCACCTGAAAAGTATAATTTTATGCTGTCATCATCAAATCCAAAGTCGTTTATAAGGTAATTTAAAAGCCTTAAGACGTGCTTTTTTACCTCCAGGAGTATCTCCTCATATGTCATTTTATCTGATCCAGGAATATGATCAGCATCAAGATCAAAGATTAGCTCAGCACCCTCCCAGATCTTTTTTTCCATACGTTTTTCATCAGGTTTAACATAATACGCCGATGAATAGTAAAGATGCCTTGGTGTATTTCTTTTAACAAAGCTTTCTATTTCTCTATGATTCCTGAATGATAAATGCCTTATCATTGTTCCGGAGAATGGTATGTAACCAATCTCCCTTTTTGATATAAGATCAGGCATTATTAGGTGATTTGATCTGTAATACAATGAAAAATAGTTTAAAGATTTATCATATGAAATCATGCATTTATTATATTATCTATTCTTATAAACATTGCCAATATTTTTATATTGATATACGATGTATTTTTATGGAAATTGAAAAATACATGCATGAATTACTGGCCGGGCGTATAATATCATTTAAAAAAAGTGATGATTTAAGTGATTTGATAAAAAGGAAATTTAGAAAAAGCATAGGCCTGCCCTGCGGCCAGATTGCGGATTACAGGGGGAGCATTAATGGTTTTTCAATTCATATAAAGGAATACTATGATAAATATGAAGTGCATCTGGATAAATACGATCCAAGGTATAATCCATTTATGCATCTTATAAAGGATGTACCAAAACCATTTATAATATCGGCAGCCGCAATGATGGATGCCTCGTTTTCTGTTATCCTATCAATGTTTATGATTCTGTCTGGTTATTAACAGTTTTTTATGAAAATATTTAAAGAAAAGTTAATAATTTAAATTGACATTCTTTATGGGAAATATTTATAACACATTTATAATAAAGGAATAGAGGGTGAATACATGCAGCAAGGTCAAATGGCTTATGATAGGGCTATAACCGTGTTCTCTCCTGATGGCAGACTGTTTCAGGTTGAGTACGCAAGGGAGGCCGTAAAAAAAGGTTCGACAGCTCTCGGTATAAAATTCAAGGATGGCGTTGCCTTAATATCAGAAAAAAAGGTAAGGAGCAGACTTGTTGAGAAAACATCACTTGAAAAGATACAATTAATAGATGACAGGGTTGCAGCGGTAACATCAGGCCTTGTTGCCGATGCAAGGGTTTTAATTGATTTTGCCAGGATAAGCGATCAGCAGGAAAAGGTGACATACGGATCATTAATGAACATAGAAAACCTTGTTAAGAGGGTTGCAGATCAGATGCAGCAGTACACACAGTACGGTGGTGTCAGGCCATATGGCGTTTCCATAATATTTGCAGGCCTGGATTCAATTGGACCAAGGTTATTTGATTGCGATCCAGCAGGCACAATAAATGAGTACAAATGTGTTTCAATTGGTGCCGGAAAGGATCAGGTCACGGCATACCTTGAAAAGGAATACAAGGAGAATCTTAGCGAGGATGAGGCAATAAGGATGGGCATTGCAGCCTTAAAATCCGCAGTTGCAGATGAATCATCAATGAAGGAACCTGAAATAGCCTCAATAAAGATGGGTGAGACTTTCCACGTCTTTACATCAGAGGAAGTCTCAAAATATTTGAATTAAAAATATTTTAAAATATATTAACTTTGCATTTTTTGTGAATATTTACATCAGAAATTTATATATACAATTTCATTATTCATAAATATGACTAAGATATCCGATGCAGTCAAGGTAATAGTTGAAAACAATCTTGTATACTCACTTTCTATATCAAGCGGCATGTGCAATTACACAAAGCTTGCACAGGCCATAAAATCAAAGGTTGAAACAATGACCGGCAAGGATGTAAAGGTGAATACAATAGTAAAGGTTCTTGCAGGCATGAAGGAAAATGCAAAGAGCTATGATCAGAGCCTTGACATCTTTAAAAAATCTTCAATGACCATTGAATATAAATACAACAAGGTTTACTGCAATAATATAAGGGAAATCCCTGAGAATTCAATACTTGTAATGAAGGAATCAAACTACTATACATGCATAGCAAACGTAAACGATGAGAAGAGCGATTTTGCATTAATAAAGATACTGCTTCCAAAGGAAAGCGCATTTACACCAGGATTAACACTCCTAATAACTGATTATCTAATGACATATGATATAAAGTTCACAAACATATACAGACTTGATACAGAGATATGGATAATGATTGATAATACAAATGCAGGAAAGGCGCTTTATCATTTAAGCAGCCTCTTCTACTCATAAAAATTTAAAAAATTCTGGGTGCTATTATAACCCAGATCAGTATAAGAAAGACAAGAACACTGGCGCCGTAGTATATTCTGTTAACATTTTTTTCATCCTTGAGGAACCTGAACCTTCTGGAACCTATTGTTAAACTATCCTTGAAGAACTGGCCGCCATCAAGTATTGATAGTGGCAGGGCATTTGTTATACCAAGCAGAAAGTCTATCCAGAAAAGCCAGTAAAGCACGTTTGCAATCCCAAAGAATATATAAGGATCAAAAGGCGATTTAAAAAGATGCGTCATTGATGCCGGTATTGGTGAAAGCCCTAATAAAGGAAGGCCTATCTCATCAAAGAAACCCGGCCCAAACAAATAACCGCCAAAGACAAGTTTGTGTATATAATTTATCGGCTCGTATCCAAGACCGGAGTATCCTATCTCAACACCGATAAAACTCTGATTTTTGTATGCATTCGAATTCTGTATAGGATCTGCCTTTGCATAATATGAATATGTTGACACCGTTCTCATTGTGTATGTCTTTGTTATATGGCTTGCGGGGTAAAAAACAGTCATATTTATTAAAGATCCAGGTCTTATATGATCCAGAACGTTTCCAAGGGTATTGACATTGTATATTGTTTTATTGTCTATTGACATTATTATTGAATCCGGTTTAACACCGGCCTTTTCACTTGGATAGCCTGAGATTAAATTCTCTATGTAAACACCTGCGTATATGCTTTCATTGTATACATTTTTACCATTGTATATCTCGGCATGTGCAATGGTTCCTGGCTTTATCATTGATGTATACTCTATGTTGCATAGCATTGATCCAGTGTAATTATTAATACCTATGATTTCGGTTCCGGTTGGTATACTGGATACCGCGGAATCCTCTATATAAATTCCATTGTGCACCGGCGCGGATGCAGGCATCATAACAAATATTAGAAGCACTATGCATATAACAGCTATGACTATGTTTATACCCGGTCCTGCGGCAAAGATTCTCCTTCTTATTACCGGATCTGCCTTTGTGACCTCATCCTCATCCGGTTCAACGAAGGCGCCAACAGGCACTATAAAGAACAGTGCACCGACGCTGTTAACCTTGATGCCATGGCGTCTTGCAACGATACCGTGGAACATCTCATGTATAACAACGGCGAATACAAGGGCAAATATACCGTAGCCTATTGGTATGTACGGATTTATACCGGGTATTGCAAGATATAAATTAAGTGCGGGTGCCCTTGATGGAGGTATAAAAAAGGCAAGATACGATTCATAAAGAAGCATACCAAGGGCCGATATTGCACCAAGAATAACAATAACAACAGAAATCCTTGAAAAAATCTTTCCAGGAAAATGTTTTGATATCCAGTCGATAATTCCAAAATTTTTTGTGGATTTTACCATGAGGGCGGGGCCAAGCAGTGAAAAATACTTTGATTTTCTTATTGATGGGGCCAGCCCTATGATTATAATTATCCATGCGAATACTACCAGTGCAGCTATTAAATAACCGTTCATCTAGATCAAATAATGAAATCATAATTAATAAGTTTATACATTGAATTTTTTAAAATGATTAATGTAATGGTAAAATTCTTTAAATATGATTTTTCAAATCAATAAATTATGTGTTTTGAAACGATTTATGCATGGTAAAAAATAATAAAGTATAAATATAAAAAAATTTAATACTATACTTTGTAATACATATGCATGAAGGTTACAATAAGCCATATAAAGGCAGATATAGGCAGCCTGCCAGGACATACCACAGTTTTCGAGCCTGTTGTTGATGCTGTTGAGGATTATATAAAATCAAATGGTAAGAATATAATAAGTGATTACAGAATATCACATATAGGTGATGATATACAGATAACAATGGTTCATAATCATGGTGTGGACAACCCGGATGTTCATGGGCTTGCCTGGAATGCATTTAAGGCAGGCACCGAGGTTGCAAAGAAGTACGGGCTTTACGGTGCCGGTCAGGATCTTTTAAAGGATGCGTTTTCGGGAAACGTCAAGGGCATGGGTCCTGGCGTTGCTGAAATGGAGATAACACCGAGAAAGTCAGAGCCGTTTATTGTTTACATGATGGATAAAACAGAGCCAGGATCCTTTAATTATCCAATATATAAAATGTTTGGAGATCCATTCAACACGCCCGGCCTGGTAATAGATCCAAACATGCATGCCGGATTCAAATTTGAGGTCTGGGACATAATTGAGGGAAAGCGCATAATGCTATCATTGCCCGAGCAGACCTATGATCTGCTTGCCCTGATAGGCTCGAAGGGAAGATACGTAATAAAAAGGGTTTATACAAAGGAAGAGCACACAAAACTGCCTGCAGAAAACGTTGCTGTAATATCAACGGATAAACTATCATTCATAGCAGGAGAATATGTCGGAAAGGACGATCCGGCTGCGGTTGTTAGAATACAGTCAGGTCTTCCTGCGGCAGGTGAGGCACTGGAACCATTTGCAAATTCTTACCTTGTTTCAGGATGGATGCGTGGCTCATTCAACGGTCCGTTAATGCCGGTTGGAATAAAAAACTCCAGAATGACAAGGTTCGATGGCCCGCCCAGGGTTGCTGCGCTTGGCTTCGTTTTGAAGGATGGCAGGCTTGCAGGACCGGTTGATATGTTTGATGATATAGCATTTGACTATGCCAGAACAAAGGCACTCGAAATGGCAGATTATCTGAGGCGCATGGGTGTTTTCGAACCACACAGGCTTCCTGATGATGATATGGAGTACACCGCGCTTCCAAAGATACTTGAAAAGCTTTCATCGAAATTCGAAAAGTTAAGCGATTTAAATGAATTAAAGGAAGTGCAATAACAAAATTAAAATATTTTTTAAATATTAAGTGAAAGTGATACTATGCCTTTTCCAGAAGCAATTGAGAGGAGACTTAATAAAAAGATATGCATGCGTTGCTATGCAAGGAACGCTGTTAGCGCCACAAGATGCAGAAAGTGCGGTTACACAGGTCTTAGGTTAAAGGCCAAGGAGAGAAAGAGTGGACAGTAAAAGGGCCATGGTTCTTAGGATGGAGGGCACAAACAACGAGGAGGAGGCCTTCCTTTCCCTTAAAAGAGCCGGATTTGAGCCTGAGTATGTTCATATAAATGATCTTGCCAGAAAAAGAAAGTTTATTGACGATTATAATTTAATGTTCATACCTGGCGGCTTTTCTGCAGGTGATTATATAAGGGCCGGTGCTATATTTGCCGCCAGGCTGAGGCCATTTTTAAGCGATATAAATAAATTCATAGATTCTGGAAGATTTATTATAGGCGTCTGCAACGGTTTTCAGGTTCTTACAGAGCTCGGCCTGTTCTTCAATGGAGACAGGAAAATAGCATTAACTGTAAATGAGTCAAACAGATTTGAATGCAGGTTCACATACATAAGATTATCAACAAAAAAGGTTCTTTCCGATCTTGGAAACAGACCGTTTCAGGTTCCTGTTGCACATCTTGAGGGCCGTGTTTACTGTGATAATAAAACACTTGATGAATTAATAGAAAACGATCAGATTATATTTAGATACGTTGATAACAATGGCAATTATTCAGGATACCCATGGAATCCAAATGGTTCCATAATGAACATAGCTGGAATAACAAATGATTCAGGAAATGTCATAGGCATGATGCCACATCCTGAACGTGTTTACTATCCATACCAGATGTCAGGAAATGAGCGTAATTCAGATAAGGGCACAGGAGAGATCTTCTTCAGGATTTTATACAATAGCACATAATCATAAACCAAGCTTTTCCCTAATTTTTGGCCTCGAATCAATGATCGTCTTTAAAAGGCTTTTCACATCGCTTTTGTATTCCTCAAGGCTTTTGTTGTTCACAATCATGTAATCTGCAAGTGATATAACCTTGCCTATTCCCCATGTCAATTCCCTGTCATCCCTGCTCTTCATCTCATTGTAGCTCTTTATATCGTCCTCCCTGTTTCTTTTTATTATTCTTTCAAAGCGCTGCTCCTCATTGGCGAATATTGCTATGACAATTATATCATCATAGTTGTTTTTAAAATATTCGAGCTCCTCGTAATTTCTAAGTCCATCAACTATTGTTATGTCCTCGTCCAGTATGTACTTTGATGTTCTTTTCGCCCATATGTCCATGCCATACTTTTTCCTCTCATCACTGGCAAATTTACCTATGTTTGTATCATCAATTTTTATATTATTTTCATATGCGTATTTTTTAACGGTGTTTCCCATATGAACATCCAGAAAGCCCATGGACTTTGCGACCTTAACGAATTCGTCCTTGCCCGCACCGGGCATACCGGTTATAATTATCATATTAACCAAAAATATATCCCATACCATCCTGGGAGCTGTTCTCCTCATCCTTTATTTTTTTGTAGATATCCTCTCCGTTCTCAATGATTTTAAGATTTGTTGAGATTTTATCCAGTGAATCGAAGATCCCGCTTGAACCCTCTATTATAATTATGTATTTGCCAGGGAAACCATAATTATCGCCATCCCTGTATATTACCGTCTGCCTTCCTATAACATCGTCATTTAATATTTTATCAAGATCCTCCCTGGAGTTTTTATCCAGGCTGTAAACCTTAAACATAATGGCTTATCATTTAATTGTAGTTAAATTTAACCTATCTTTATATTAAAATTACAGAGTATATATTAAGATAAAACAATAATATTGAGATCATAAATGATATTAAAAATGCAATAAAAGATGCCCTATTATATATTTTCAATGCAGTCTCAACATCTCCTATGCTTGGATTCCTGGCACCATCGTTTATTATATACTCCCCGGGCTTTTCCAGCCTTACATTTAATACATGTGCCATAAAGGACATTGGATAACCAGCATTGTAACTATCCGTTGTATTATCAGGCCATTTAAATCCAGAATTGGAATATTTAATCGCGGCAATGTAGAAAAGGTATGGTGATATCCTTGCAGGTATGTAATTTATTACCGTATCAAATATGGCAGCGGCCCTGCCAAAATTCTTGTAATCATCATTCTTATAAGCTATGTTTGAATCCATTGTGTTTATTATTCTAAATGCATAGGCCCCGGCCATTCCAAGAAATGGAAAGATCATGATCTCGGAAAGGAAGCCGTCAACAAAGCCCTCTGCTATGGTCTCTATTGCGGCTGAAAACATTAAAACATCATCTATTTTAGTATCCCTTCTAACAACATATGAAAGGTAATGCCTGGCCGCATCAGGGTCATTGTTTTTATAGCTATTTATTATTCTTTTTATATGCTGATTCATGGATTTTACAGCAAATGTTGATTTTGCAATGTAAATCGAAAAGATAATATAGATTAAGAACAGAACATCTTTTAATAATATTAAGATTATTATCAATGGTATTAAATTTATTATTATAATAAAAAGCTCGAAAAGAAGCCCATTTATAATACTATCTTTATAAAAGTATTTTTTGAAAAACGATATTGTTTTACCAATAAAAACCACAGGATGCAGGTAAGGCTCACCTCGTAAAACATCGTATACATATGCAGCAGGCAAAACTATAAGCTCAAGCATCATTTAAAAGTTCCAGGAATTCTTGAATATTTATGCTCTTTTTAACAATCCCTGCAAGCGTTTCAATGCTGTTTTCAATTATATTATCATAGTCTAGGTATTCTCCAGTTATGTACCTATAAAACTCATTGTTCTCTAAAATTCCATGGACATTTGTTCCTATGACCATGCCATTGCTTGAAACGGATCCCTCAGGGCCGTGATCCGTTATTAAAAGCGGCATCTCATTGTTTTTTACTATGCTACCATAATGTATCTCATAGCCTGTTCCTGAGCCATTGATTTTCAATTGGTTCTCTGCAAATCTATATTTTACGGATCCGGTTGTTTTTGTTTTATTATAATATGTTTCTATATCTAGCAGGCCAAGACCTGGAATAGAAACACCATCTGACTCAACACCGGATGCATCGTTTATCCTTTTTCCAAGCATCTGATAGCCGCCGCATATGCCTATTATCATCTTCTTTTCACTGCATCTTTTTATTGAATCTGCAATGCCATTACTATTTATGTATTCAAGGTCATGAAAGACATCCTTTGATCCTGGCAATATTATAACATCGCATCTTTTTAAATCTTCCTTATTTTTTATATAAAACGCCTTTTCATTGAATATCAAAGGATCAAAATCGCTGTAATTCTCCATGTAAGGGTATCTAACTATGCCTATGCTTCCAGAGCCTGAAAAATTGTAATCAAGGGAGTCCTCTCCGGGAAGCTTTAAATCAATGTAAGGTACTATGCCAAGGCATTTCCTACCAGTTAGCTCTTCAATCCTCTCTATGCCAGGGTAAAGAAGTGATTGATCACCACGCATCTTATTTATTATATAATATTTTAGAAGATCACTTCTCTGCATTAAATTTATTGTTCCGTATATTGATGCAAACACTCCACCGCGGTCTATATCAGCAACAAGAATGGCCGGTGTATTATATAGCGACGATACATAAATATTTGCAAAATCCCTGCCGGCAAGATTTATCTCTGCTGGCGATCCTGCACCCTCGGATATTATTACATCATATTTATTTGAAAGAAAATCTATGCTCTCCTTTATTATTTTTGCATTTTTATTTATGTAATTATAATAATCATTTATGCTCATAGAACCAATGGATCTTCCAAGTACTATTACCTGTGATTTATGATGGCCTTCTGGTTTTAACAGGACGGGATTCATATAGGCCGAGGGCTCGGTTCCAGCAGCCATGGCCTGGACCCACTGGGCCCTTGCAATCTCAGAACCATCCTTTATCGCAATGGAATTCAGTGACATGTTCACAGCCTTGAATGGCGAGACCCTGTATCCAAGGTCTTTTAGGATCCTGCAAAACGCGGTTGCCAGCGTAGATTTACCAGAATCAGAAGAGGTCCCGAGAACCTGAATCATTTTCATTTAAAAACCCCCGGATGGCATTAACAAGTTTTATATTAAATTCGTGCCTTCTAATGCCTATTCTAATGTATTGTTCTCCAAGGCATTCATAATCATCCAAAAGCCTTACAAGAATGCCGTTTTTTATAAGATAGGAATAAAAATCATGGGCATCTATAAAATCAGGAATCATAAATGTTATAAAGTTTGCACTGTGATCGCCTGCGGCCCTGAAGCCCATGGCCTCCATATTATTTATCATAAAGGACTTTTCATTTTCCATTATATCCAAAAAATCATAATCTAATTTGATGCTATTTATGTAATCTATAACATAATCCGGCACGCTCCATGGACCTGTTATCTTTTTAGATATTTCCATGTTATAATCATCGGTGGCTATGTATCCAATCCTAAGGGATGGAACTCCAAGGATCTTTGTTAATGACCTGCCTATTATCGTGCTTCCATTTAAAAGATCATTTTCATTGTATCTGTTTTTTAAAAAAAAGATAAATGATTCATCAATAAATAGCAGGGCGGATTTTTTTCTGCATATCTCGGATATTGTCAATAGAGAATCCCTTGATATTAGATTTCCCAGTGGGTTATCAGGATAAACAATAATTATCAGCGAGAAATTGTAATTATTTAGTATTTCAGGATTATTATTAATTAAATTAAATGGCAGATTTATCCTTGTTCCATGTGTAAAAGCATATTTATACTCATTGAACGTTGGTTCAACAATTATAATATTTCCATTTATATACGATAATAGCCTGTGTATGAAGAATGTTAATCCAGGAACCGGCAGGGCATCATTAAATTCACATAAACTTTTATTTTTTATTTTAAGCCCCTGCGGGTACATTTTTATCTGATCCTTTTTTATAATTATGTCATTGATCTCCATGAAATCATTTATGCTGGCTGAAAAGTCAATAATATCTCTTATTGACATGCCCGATTTTGATGCAGCCTCCAGTACGTTGCCGCCATGACCCATTTTAAGTTAATGCAATATATATTTAAAATGTTTTTTAATTAAAGACAGTAAGCTTTAGTTAATGTAAAATTCATGCAACATAGATTTAAATAAAATCTTAACTTATCTGATTATGCAGCGTTATTTTATGTATCCGGATATAAGAGATGATCTGCTTGTTTTTGTCAATGATGATGACCTCTGGGAATATAATATTTCAACAAAGGAGATTTCAAGGCTTACATATAACATGGGTGTTGTTACAATGCCGAGAATATCACCTGATAAGAGGGGCGTTTACTTCCGCGTCATGACAGGAAAAAGCGCGGATTCTTCTGATATATATTATGTATCATTAAATACCGGTGAGATAAGCCGTGTAACATATTTACAGGGAAGAAGCACGAGCCGCAGGATGTACACATCCGTTGCAGGTTTTACAAAGGATGGTAACCCTGTTATATCAACAGATGCATACTATCCATTTAGCTCCCCGATGCTATATGAATTAAAAAATAATAATCTGTATCCAATGAACCTCGGACCGGCCATGGAGATAATATACAACGGTGATGGTATCTTAATAGGCAGGAACACTGTTGACATGCCACACTGGAAGCATTACAGGGGCGGCACCAGGGGAAAGATACTTTATTCTGAGAATGGCAGGGATTTTAAAATTATAGTGGATCTTAACTCAAATGTAAACTCACCAATGATTGTATCAAATAGAATATACTTTATATCGGATCATGAGGGCACCGCCAATATTTATTCATGCGATTTAAACGGTAAAAACATTAAAAAGGAAACAGATTTCAATGAATACTATGTAAGAAATGCAAGATCAGACGGTAAAAACATAGTATTTCAGATGGCCGGTGATCTCTATTTAATGGGCAATGGTATAAAAAAGCTTGATATAAATATAAAGGCACCAAAGCTAAAATCCCTTCAGAAATCGATATCCATGGATGATTTCATCACATCGTATGATATAAGCCCGGATGGGAAGCGTTTTCTTGCCGTTTCCAGAGGGCAGGTATACTCATCTGGTATATCCGGTGGGCCTGTATTTAATATAAAAAAATTGAAGAACCAGATATCAGTATTTTCAAAGGACTGCATAGTATCATATATTTACAATGAAAAGGAAGGCAAGATACTTTTCCATGATTTCAATGGAAGATTAATAAATGAAAAGGATTTTAATGACGGAATCATAAGATCAATGGTAATATCCCCGGATGGTAAAAAGATAGCAATTGGAAATAACAGGTTCTCGCTTTACATACTTGATGACCAGCTTAATTTAAAGAAGGTTGATGAAAGTGAATCAGGTGCGATCCTTGATTTCTCATGGTCAGGAGACTCAAGGCTGCTTGCATACTCATATCCTGAGAAAAAGTACTTTTTAAGCGATGTTGGCAGCAGCTCCATAAGGATCTATGATACAGTAAATGATAGTATACACCAGGTAACAACGCCGGGATACATAGATTTTTCACCATCATTTAGCAGCGATAATTCATATTTATTCTATCTATCAAAAAGATCCCTTGATCCTGTACAGGATGAGCTTGTATTCGACCTGGGATACCAGAATATAACAAAACCATTTGCCGTTCCAGTAAGATCAGGTGTAAGGCCACCATTCATCGAAACATTATCAGAGAACAATCCTGGTGATTACGATCTAAATAACCTTGATAAAAAGAGCACGGCCTTCCCTGTGGATTCAAGGAACTATGAGGCCCTGGTTGCCGTTGATAACGGAGTTCTACTGTTTCACTTCCCTGTTGAGGGATATATGAAGTATTATCTATTCAGCAATGAAAAGAGAACCGGAAAGATATCATTCTTTGACCTTGCAAAAAAGAAGGAGGAGGACTATGAGGATCATGTCATGGACTTTTCAGTATCATTGAACAAGAAATATTTATTAATAAGAAAGCCGGATTCATATATAAAGAAAAATACAGGCGATAAAAAAACCGAGGAGATAAAAATAAAGAACATATCAATAATGATAGATCCTGTAGATGAATGGCGTAACATGCTTTATGATGCATTCAAATTGATACAGGAAAACTTCTGGAATCCGGAAAAGGTAGAGGCCCTTGGAAGAAAACCATATGAAAAGTATGCAAAATTAATAGATAAAATAGGAACAAGGTTTGAGCTCTCTGATTTAATAAGGGAGATGCAGGGTGAATACGAAACATCCCATTCATACGAAATTGGCGGAGACATAACAGATGTTAAATCTGTTCCTGTTGGCAAACTCGGCATAGATTATTCCTATAAAAATGGTAAATACATTGTGGATGAGATATACTATGGCGACGTATCAAACGAGAATGAGAAATCTCCAATGCTGTTTACAAACATATCCAGGGGTGATGCAATAATAGAAATAAACGGAGTTAAGCTTGATGAAAAAACAAATATAGACAGGGCACTTCTTAATATTACCGATCCGGTTAACATTGTATACGAGCACGAAGGAAAATTATGCAGCGACTATGTAATGCCAATGCGTGATGAAAAGTATCTGAGATACCGTGCATGGGTTGAAAGAAACCGCGACTATGTACATAAAAAGACGGATAATAGAATAGGATACATACATATACCTGACATGGGCATGAACGGCTTCAACGAGTTCTTCAGACTTTACTCAAGGGAATCAAAGCTTGACGGGTTAATTGTTGATCTGAGGTTCAATGGCGGTGGTTTTGTTTCACAGCTTTTAATGGAAAAGCTTGCAAGAAAGCGCATAGGCTATGATATACCAAGGCGTGGGGTTATAACACCATATCCGGAGGACTCGGTTGATGGGCCAATGATTGCAATAACAAATGAGTATGCAGGTTCAGACGGTGATATAGGAACCTTTGTTTTTAAGGAATATAAGCTTGGAAAGGTCATAGGCACAAGGACCTGGGGAGGCGTTGTGGGAATAAATCCAAACATAAGATTAATAGATGGAACAACAGTAACCCAGCCTCAATTCGCAACATGGTTTAAAGGCGTAAAGTACGGCATAGAGAACTACGGCGTCGATCCTGATATATACATTGAAAACATGCCGCAGGACTTTTTAAACAGCAACGACAAACAGCTTGATGAGGCAATAAAAATAATAATGGATGATCTGAAAAACTACAAAAAATTAAATATAGATTAAATTATTTTACAAAAAGCTTTATTAATTATGTATTTATTAATTAAGCATTATGGAGTATAAATCAAGAAGCATGGTTCTTATAAGTGTATTTATAGGCACGTTGATGTCAGCAATAGATACAACAATAGTGCTCCTGGCCATTCCAACAATAACTGATGATCTTAAGGTTCCATTTATAAAGACAATCTGGATTATTATAATATACCTTTTAATACTGGCGGCCCTGACAACCCAGATGGGCAGGCTTGGGGATATTTTTGGCAGGTCAAGGATATTCTATATAGGCTTTATAATATTCATAGCCGGCTCCGCCGCCGCAGGTGCATCGCCAAATATAAACTATTTAATAATATCCAGGGGATTCCAGGCCTTTGGAGCGGTTTTACTTCAGGCAAACAGCAATGCAATTGTTGCAGATTACTTTCCGGTTAACGAGCGCGGCAGGGCCTTTGGCATAACAAGCATGGGCTGGAACATAGGCGGCTCTCTTGGCATAATACTTGGCGGCATAATAACAACATTCATTGGCTGGAGGTACATATTTTATATAAACGTGCCGATAGGAATCATAGGATTTATTATAGCATTAATATACATAAAGGATAACAACAAAAATCCTGATGCAAAAATAGACGTTCCTGGAACAGCATTGCTTTTGATATTATTATCATTAATAGCGTACGGTGCGGTTGAAATAGCCGGCATAGGAATAAAATTAACATATATTGCAATGATATTGGCCGGCATAATACTTATAATACCATTTATATTTATAGAGAAAATCTCAAGGTATCCTGTTATAGAGATCTCAGCATTTAGGGAGCGCATGCTGTCATTCTCATTAATTGCAGCCACACTTCAGGCCATTGGATACCTTGCCGTTCTTTTTATATTAATAATGTACCTGCAGGGGATACGTGGATTTACACCATTTTATGCGTCATTGATACTGATTCCAGGATATATCCTGGCAAGTTTTCTTGCACCTAGGATGGGCAGGCTTTCAGACAGAACCGGTCCAAGGATTCTATCATCAATAGGCATATTCATAATGGCCGCTGGCATAATAGTATATCTAACAATGAAGGTTTCATCTCCAATATATATTGTAATAATAGGCTCAATAATAACCGGAATAGGCAGCTCAATGTTCTGGCCATCAAACAGCAGCGCGGTTATGTCAAGTGCACCAAGGAGGCTTTATGGCTCAATATCCGGACTATTAAGATCATTGTCAAACATAGGAACATTAATAAGCTATGTTCTTGCAATAACAATCGCATCGATAACGGTTCCAAGGTACGTTGCCTTCGAGGTTTTCCTCGGTATAGGAAAGCTCAACGGCGCTGTTTCAGTTAAATTCCTGTCAGGAATAGACACATCACTTTTAATAAGCTTCTTTATACTAATCGTTGCAGGCATTGCTGCACTAATAAAGGGAAAATCATACAATGAAAATAAAAAATACAGTGCTGATTACACAAAATGAAAAAAACTTATTAATAACTTATAAATATCCTAAATGCGAGGATAACTAAGCTTGGCCAAAGGTGCAGGACTTAAGATCCTGTCCCGAAGGGGTTCGTGGGTTCAAATCCCACTCCTCGCATTATAAAGGCTCAACTTTTATACATAAAATTTCAAATTTTACAATAAAAATAGCATTTATAATTAATGAAAATTAAATATTTTTATAGTTAAAAGCCTGTTTGTATATTAATATGTTCAAACATATAAAATAGTTACAGTTTATCTTTATCCATGAAAAACATAATATTAAATTTGTTTACTTTTTAATAAAGCTATATAACAATCATTATAAAATCCTTTATTTGGTAATTTTCTTTTCAGGAAGCATAAGAACCAGAAGCACGCTTATTATTGTAAAAACAAGCCCAACCATGGCACCTATATTATATGTTATATATGCATTTGCCCGGTAACTCAATATGCCCTGCAGATTAAGATATGTTGCAATAAATGATATTAAAATGGTTATTATAATAAGTACCTTAAAGAGTTTTATAGATAACATTATATAGGATGTACAATATATATATTAATTTTATGCATAATAAAATGTTAAATATTAATGGTTCAGGAATATTTTGTATTAAAAATAATATTTATATAATTATATGATTGTATTAATTAAATATCAAACAATTACAAAAAATTTTTAATATAGCTGCAATAAGCTTACATGATTATTTCTCCAATAGATTATAGATACGGCAGGGATAATGTAAAATACATATTTTCTGAGGAGAACAGGATGAGACTTATGTTAAGGGTTGAGGCCGCACTTGCACAGGCCGAGTATGAATATAATATAATTAGCAGGGATGCCTTTCTTGACATTAAAAATGCGGTCGATTCAAATTCCGTGAGAATTGAAAGGGTTCATGAAATAGAGTCAAGAATACATCATGATACAATGGCACTTGTTGAGGCACTCACAGAGCAGTGCAGCGCAGGAAAAAATTTTGTTCATTTTGGTGTAACATCAAATGATATTATTGATACTGCAACAGCAATGCAGATAAAATCAGCAGTAAAAATAATAAAAGACGATATAAAAAATCTTATGAAAACATTGATAAAACTAATAGATGAGAACAAGGACTCGGTCATGGTTGGAAGAACGCATGGGCAGCACGCAAGCCCAATAACCTTCGGCCTTAAATTATCTGTATACCTTGATGAAATGTCCAGGCATTTAAAACGTTTAACAGAGGCAGAGGATAGAATAGTGGCCGGAAAGATATCAGGACCTGTTGGCACCGGTGCATCCCTTGGAAAGGATTCAATAGAGATACAGAATAGGGTATGCGAGATACTTGGAATAAAAAGTGAGCTTGCATCCTCGC
Organism: Picrophilus oshimae DSM 9789; assembly: GCF_900176435.1. Taxonomy (NCBI): domain Archaea; kingdom Methanobacteriati; phylum Thermoplasmatota; class Thermoplasmata; order Thermoplasmatales; family Picrophilaceae; genus Picrophilus; species Picrophilus oshimae. The sequence continues at coordinate 140,173 of NZ_FWYE01000001.1, read as the reverse complement.
AGATCGTCTGCAGGGACAGGTACATAGAGTATTTATCAATTATAAATAATATTGCAACATCACTTGAAAAGTTCGCAACCGAGATAAGAAACCTTCAAAGGCCTGAGATAAATGAGGTCTCTGAATACTTCGATGAGCGATCACAGGTTGGTTCAAGCTCAATGCCAAGCAAGAGGAATCCAATAGTTTCTGAGAATATATCAAGCCTGTGCAGATTCATAAGGTCATTAATAATACCAGAATACGAGGCTGCTGTTATATGGCACGAACGTGATCTTGCAAACAGTGCTCTTGAAAGATTCACGATACCATACGCCTCTGTGCTTATTGATTACGTTTTATATAACATGAACGATGTGTTCTCACATCTATATATAAACAAAGAGGAGATGCTTAGAAAGGCAAGATCCGATGAGTTTATAATGTCCGAAAGTATAGTGAGGGCATTAACGTTGAGTGGCATGCCAAGGCAGGAGGCGCATGAATTTGTAAGAAAAGCTTCTATGGAGGCCTATAAAAATAATAAATCTTTAAAATCATCTCTAATTTCAGCAGGTGTATTAAAATACATTGATGAAAAAATACTTGAGGCTGCCATGGATCCTGTTAAATTCACAGGGCAGGCCGTTAGTATATGTAATAACGTAATAAATAATGCGGAAAGGGTGATGAAAGACGCAGATGAATAATTTGGATGAAAAGAGGATTATGGATATTATATTCGATGATATCGGCTCCGAGGAAAAATCAATAACAGGGATACAGAAATCACTTGAAAAGAAGGGTCTAAACATACACAGGCTGGTTCTCACAGGCTATTTAAGGGCATTAACAGAGATGGGCATGATAAATGAAAAGGAGATTAAACCAGCAAAGATCTATTCAATTATAAAAAGGAATGATAAGGATATATATTCAATGGTTGGTGAGGTGGCAAGAATGGATGACGAGGAGGAATCAGGCAACAATGCATTACTGCTTTTATACTCGCTCTTTGACAGGCCGGTATTCATGCGTGAACTTGAGAAATGCAATGTCAGCCAGCCAAGGGATTATAAGATTGTTACATCATCATACAGATCAGAATATATAAAAAAGCTGGACGAGGCCGGATTAAAGATACCAAAGAGCAATCAGCTCATAGAACCACAGAACATAGATCGATTAAAATTAATATCGCTTTTAAAAAACTTTATATTCCAGCAGTATGATTTAAAGAAATACTGTGTTTCAAACAATAACCAGCAGAGGCTTGACTGATAAATAAATTTATAAGAGAATTATTAATTATTAAAGTGATGGCTATGATATACATGTATATACTTAATTACAAATTATACGGATCATTCTGGCAGCTTCCAGTACAGGAAAAGCAGAATATAAATTCATCAATAATTTCAGAAATAGATGAAAATATAAAAAATGGCAATCTAATTAATGTAAAATATTATAAATCAATGAGATATGATAGCGATATTATATTCTGGGCATCATCAAATGAACCATTGAACATTGTCAAATTAAAGGAAAGATTAAATGCAATAATAGGGAACTATGGTTATCCACAGTACAGCATGCTCTCACTTTATGAGGAATCGCCATACATAAAGGAGGGCCAGAAGCTGGAGGACACATTAAAAACGGAACCAAAAAAATATTTTATAGCATATCCAATGAGCAAGGACCGTGAATGGTACCTTTTAAACTACGATGAAAGAAGAAAGATCATGGCAGGGCATATAGGTGCTGCCAGGAGCGACAAGGAGGGTCAGGATATACTATCATACACGACATACTCTTTTGGCCTTGGTGACCAGGAATTCGTGGTTTTGTATGAAACAGACTCATTAAGTGCATGGTCCCATGTAACGGAGCATTTAAGAGAGGTTCTTGCAAGGAAGTGGATCATAAAGGAGGAGCCAATCTTCGTTGGCATTTATAATGGAAGGGAGCTGCTTTTATAATGTTTGAATTTATAACAGATTATTTTAAGGATCCAGAAAATCTTGAAATACTAGGTCCAAAGGATGTAATAGAATCATTAAAAAATAAGGATGCAATAATCATCGATGTTAGAACAAAATATGAGTATTCCTCTGGTCATATAAAGTCTGCAATAAACTATCCTCTTGGTCATGAGGGTGATATAGAAAAGGAAATACCAAAAAACACCAGGATTATATTAATATGCAAGACAGGTCATAGAAGCAGGGCTGCGGCAAACAGGTTAACAAGAATGGGCTATAAAAATCTTGCACACCTCGAAGGTGGCATGGATAACTGGAAAAAACAAAATTTTCCTGTTGTAAAATAATTTATGCAAGCCCAAGCTGTTCCATCTCGCTTTTTTCCTTGGACTTCTTTTTTAATATGTATCTTGTTACATAGCCCGCTATTGCATTCATTGTCTTCTTTGTAACAGAATTCTTCAGCATCTCAGATAATATCTTCTTGTTGTTTTCGAAATCCTCATTGAATATACCAGGGTTGTTATCCACAATCTCCTCGGCTATCCTCTTTATATTTGATGGTCTTATGCTTCCCAATTATATCACACTCCTGAATTATAATTTAGTATATAAATCAGCTGGGCGGAACAACCAGAACAGGAATCTCTGAATGCGCTATAATTCCTGAGCTAACGGATCCCAATATTAACTTGCTTATGCCATGCAGCTTCCTTGTACCGGTTATTATCATATCAGCACCGTTCTGGACTGCATAATCTGCTATTAACTTTGAAACCTCATCACCTTCGGATCTGATCTTTACAATGTTGTATTTCACATTTTCATTATCAAGTATGGCCCTGGCATTGTTTAATATCTCATCTGCAGTCTTGTCCTGACCCTGGTAAACTGTTTCCGGAACATAGGAATCAAAGGATGCACTTATACCAACTATGGCTGGAATAACATACACAATGATGTACTCATCAACGATCTTTTTAAATTTCAGGCCGTATTTAAGGGCCTCCTTTGCACCGTTCGTATCATCATAGGCTATTAATATCTTCATGGTTATAAATTATAAAGATAAATATAAAATTTGTTTTTTTATTATAGCAGTTTATAATGCCTATAGATATTTATATTAAAAAACAATACCTGAGTATCTGAGGTGACATTTTGAAGAGAAGTTCAAGAGACTGGAAAAAGAGAGGCAAGATGCGCTGGAAATGGAGGAAGAAAAAGATAAGAAGGCTCAAAAGGGCAAGAAAGGCAAACAAACAGTAAAATTAATTTTTATTTTATAAATTATTTAAATAAAAAATCAGTCACCATTTCCATGTTCTGTGTATTCATTGAAGTCAGGCCTTTGCATAGCCTCAACGTAGCTCCTTAACATCTTATTCACAAAAAGGCTTACATCATCCCCTGATGAGGATATGTATTTATAAACATTTTCATCTATCTCTATGCTTGCCATTGTCATTATATTATATAACATCTATTTATATTTTGTCTATGTCTGTTTCGTTAATAACCGTAAAAAATTCCATAAAAAATGATCAGAAATTCATAATTTACATGATAATTATATTTATGTTTCATTGGAAAACCTTAAAAATTAATGTTGTAAAAAATCCATAAAAAAATATTATATATTCTTTTATTGACGTTAATTTAAGATATCAATAATCATTAACATATGTAAATTAACGCAAACTAATTTTAAAGAACATTCCAAATGTCATGATAAAAGCAGATTAAAATAATGCTGTAATACCTTAATATTTAAATTATTAAATGTAAATGAACAATCATAAAGATTTATAATTTGAAATAATAAGGCCTGGTAAACCTGTAAAAAATTTTATGATAATTACATGGAATTTAAAAAATTCAATGTATATCAATGTTACTAAGAAAAGATCCCGGCCATTTAAAATGCATAATTCATGAAGATCATAAATGTAATAACCAAGATCGCATGGATATAATATAAGGTATTTTTATTGATGTATCTTTTAATATCTTTATAAATGATCATCATGGCCCTGGAAAGTTAATTTTTCTTAATATTCTTAATAAAAATTTATATAAAATAGCAAAATTTTTGATCATGGACACCGAATCAGAGATGAAGAATGACCATGTAATCGTTGATGAGATGCTGTCAAAACTTTTGGAATCCATGGAAAATAACCCTGATGTTAATTTATACAGCGAGATAGAGAAAGGACTTAAAAGGCATATATACGTTGAGGAGGAGGTAATGTTTCCGCGGGCATTGAAGCTTGGAGTTGAACCTGCAAGAATATCAGGCCTGGAGATGGAGCATGCATCAATATGGATGCTCATGGATCGAATAGACAGGAATATAAATGATGCACATAATAAAAAATACATAAATGAGATTATAAGCATATTAAGGGCACATAATAAGCAGGAAGAGGATTATGTCTACCCGGCATTTGGCAACGACGATTCAATAAAACTTGAGGAATACACTGTGCCTGAAAACTGGGTCTGTGTTAAACTAAGAAAATAACTAATAAAAAATATAGACAAAGATTATTGCAAAGAAAAGCCCGAGAACCATGTAAAGCATGTAAATTGACATTGAACTGGACATTATTTTATATAATAATTTTTTTGCAAACTTCCTGTATTCAACAGATATTAAAATCATAACCTCCCAGAAAACATCTATTTTTTCAGTTATTAATTTACTCAGCATTGCCTTTATGTTTGATGTAAATGCTATGGAATTGTATCTTTCAAAGTATGATAATCCATTGTTCCATGGAATATTATATCTTATTCTGGGCTTTTTGAATATTATTAAAGATAATAAAAATGAGATCGCTATTATTGCAATGGCATAAGCCGGCGCTATGAGGCCAAAGTCACCAGAGCTATACCTTGACTCTATTAAAAAACTATTGGCTATGCCTATCGATTCAAATCCAGATATAAAATTCCTGTTTATTATTAAAACACTGAGCAGGCTTAGTATAATCACAAGGGCGCCTGTTATTATAACCGGTTGCTCTTTGATTTTTACCCTGCCCTTTTTCCTGAAGAGCTGTGAGAACGTTATGTATTTTATATATGCAGCAGATACAAGACCCTCTCCAAGTGCTATCATTGCACCTATAATTATCGAATAAACGCCATAAACAGAATATATTGCATTCATAAATAATGATTCCAGGAGCATCCATGTGGCCACGCCTCCTATGGTTGGATACAATCCTGATAATGATGCTCCAAGGATTACCGCCCCGATATAGGTCATGCTGCTCTTTTTATCCTCTATGTTAAATAAATACTCATGCGTCCTGGATGAAACATTGCCGCTTACCATGAATATACCAGTCTTTGCAAGTGAATGTGCCATTGAGAAGACAAGAACCGTGGATAGGAAGAAGATCCTTATCAATGAATCATCTACTGATATGTAAAGTCCAAGGGCCACAAGTATGCCCCCGTTGTTTTCAACAGTGCTGAATGCCGGTAGTGACTTTACGTGGTCTGAGAGGTATGAATATAAACCTGCAAAGAGCACTGTAAATGCGCCTATTAGCATTAATATGTATCCAAGGTAGATATTATACGGACTTAACATGGCCATTTTTAGGATTCCATAGACACCCATTAACGTCATGGTTGCACTTAGTATTATGGAGGCGTTTGCAGGTGCATTGCCATGACCTATGGGCAGCCATTCGCTGATCATAAAAGGGAACATGCCCATCTTTGTCATAAAACCAAATGAAACCATTATCAATGGAACAATTGATTTTATTATAACGAAGTTGAATGTGCCCGTGATATAATAGGCGTATGCAAATCCTGTTATTATAAGAACGGTGCTGATCTCGCTGAACGCAGAAAAAACAAATGCAGGATAGCTTTTATTGCTGTATAATGCTATTATTAAATAGCCTGAAATGGACATGGTTTCCCAGCCTGCAAGGAACATTAAATAATTATTTGATATTAGGACCGTGACCATGCCAAGTATTGAAATATTGTATAGTATCGATAAATACCCTTTTTCATCATCGTATGATATTGAATACCATGATGACAGTGCCCAGACAGTTCCTGATATTATGTAAAAAAAGTGCAGGTATGAAAAATTTATTATGCCATATATTATCAATAAAAATGATGATATCACTGAAATTATGTATCCGGTCCTTTTAAATATAAATGAGATCAGCGCCGCAATGATGAAAAATAAAATTATGTACATCATAGCATGAGCCTCCTAAGACCCTTTAATATTGTATATGGATTCGGCGGGCATCCTGGTATTTCAAGCACTGCTTTTATCTCATGCCCGGAACCAATAATGCCTCCTGATAGGGCGCAGGCACCAAGCAGTATCAGGTACCCTGGTTTTGGCATTGCACCTAATGCATTATCTATTACATCCTTCATGGATTCATTGTATATTCCTGATAATATTATTGCATCGGCATGCCTTGGTGTGTTTGTAAAGAATATATGATACCTTGTCAGATCGTATTCAGGTATTGATATTGAAAATAGCTCTGAATTGCATGCACCGCAGGTTCCTGAATCTATGCTGTATATGTTAAGCGATTTCCTAAATTTTTTATCTATGCTTCCTGATATTATAGATATATCATCGTTTCCATTTATGTTATATTCAGGATAGCACCGCCTGCAGTATATGCATCTTCTGCTATCCCAGGTATTGTTTGATATTGCATTTGTCGGGCATTTAACATCCCCGGAGCCTGTTATTTCAGTTGACCACTGTGGTTTGTATTCACTTTTGTATATATCCTCTGTTTTTATACCGGATTTTATACCCTTCAAAAACCATATATTCATATTATATTCACCTCATCAGCCGCCCAGAGGCCAAAACTTTCAAAATTAAAATGGAAATCTGTAAATATTGTTCCGGTTGATGATTTCAGAAAGCTTTTCATGTTCCTTTCCAGGGCTGTATGGATCTTCAAATCTTTTATAACGCCATTGCTTAATTCAAGATAAAATGCGACATCACCAGATGGCGATTCAACCCTTGTTAATCCCGTGCCGGAACCATCTAATATATTATAGCATGAATCCCCTGTTTTATTCTCGGCATTTTCTATTATATCAATGGAGTTAAGGATCTCATTGAACCTTACATTGAACCTTGACATAGCATCTCCAGAATCATCTGTTTTTATCTCATAGCCTGTATCATTATAGTAAAATATATCAAAATCGTATCTTGAGTCATATTTATATCCTGCGGCCCTGGCAGCAGGGCCTGTCATATCATCATCAAGAATCCTTCCATTGTCCTGAAGTCTGTCCGTGAAAAGCCTTGAATTTAGGAGATTTAAATATATATCATTTATCTCGTTTTTATATACATTTATCATTTTGTAGATATCAAGTCTTTTTGATTTTAACTGATTCACACCAAAGAAATACCTGTGCCCAAAGGTTATATCTATTATCCTTGAAAATCTTTCCTTTATGTGCATTAACATGTTTGCCGGAACGTTAAAGCCTGCAGGCTCGCACATCCTTGCAAGTACATACAAATGATTTCTTATCCTTTCAAGCTCCATCTCAATAATATAGTACATCTTTAATTCATATGGTATTTCAATTTCAAGCGCGTCCATAACAGAACTTAAGAAGCATATAGTGTATGATGCTGCAAAGTTTCCGTTTATTCTTTCAATGTATGGTATTGCATCTTTTATATTAATTCCCTTTAATTTTATGTTTCTTATCTTGTAATTGTAATATTTTATGTAATTTATTTTCTCACCGGATGTGTTTATATCAAATCTAAATGGTTCTGGTATACCACCTGTCAATGGTCCGTATGAAAAATTGAACGAAAAATCAGTACTTTTTTCATTTTCATGATTAATATCATCGTAATTGTAGGTTCTAGCATAAATTGTAAGATCGCCAGCCTTACCTATAAGCCTTCCGGATCTCCCACCATAGCTATAGTATCTCATGATAAACCACCAGGTAAAGTCCTATAATAAGTGATATAACAGGCATGATCAATGATGTGTAAAGCATGATCTTTGGTATCTTAATATCATGGTTTTCATCTCCAAGCATCATGCCAGTTACGTTCATGTTTATCGAAACAAATGCCATGAAGATAAATATAATAACAGGTATTGCAAGATACCATAATCCGGATTTAAATATTCCATAGATTATAAGAAACTCTCCTATGAAGGTTCCAAAAGGAGGTGTTCCTGTCACCGCCAGTGACGATAGTAAAAGCGAGATCCCAAGAACCTTGTTGTTTTTGTAAATTGAATTAATATCAAATATGCTTTTTTTATCGCTGTAATAAAGAATATTCCCGGATGAGAAGAAGGCCCCTGCCTTGCCAAAGCTGTGTGCAAGTAAAAGTATTATTGCACCGAGGAATGCATAGCCTCCAAGGGCAATGCCAAGAAGGGCCATGCTCATGTTCTCCATCGTTGAGTATGCAAACATTCTCTTGTACCTTGTCTGGTATGATAAAAATATGGCTGCAAATCCCATGGATGTAATTGAAAATATTATAAAAAGCATCCTTAATCTATCAATTTCATAGATTCTATAAACAACGTAAAGTGCCACTGGCAGCAAAACACCGGAGAACATTGCACTTGTTGGTGCAGGTGCCTCACTATGCGCATCGGGAAGCCAGGAATGCATTGGAAATATCCCGGCCTTTGTGCCGAAGCCTATCAATGATAATGCAACAGCCAGGGCAATTAGTATGCTTTTTTTATTTTCATTGATTATTAATGATACAGTTAATGTATGGAAGGAATAATAAATTAATATTATTGCAATAAATGCTATTGAAATGCCGGCCGAAACGATTATTATATAACGCCAGGTCGCCTCCTTTGCCGTTTCAGTGCCCTCTGTTATAACCATGAGTGCCGAGCTTATGGTTGTGCCCTCTATGCCAACCCACATGAAGCCATAGTTGTTTATCATGACTGTGAAAAGCATTGTGAATGCAAACAATGAATTAAGCAAAAAATATGTATTATATGATATAAATGATGCATATTTTTTTATATATTTTGTTCCATAGATCGATGATGCAGTGTATATCGCAAGTATCATAAATATAAAGATTCTCGATGTTGAATCTATTAAAAATATATTCTCTGAATTTTTTATAAATAACAATAAAAACATCGCTATTATTCCGGATGCAAATGACGAATAATTATTGTATTTATAAAAAATAATCGATATCAGTGGCATTAACATTAATATAATGTCTATTATCATCTCAACCACGCAGCTCCTCCATTGGTTCATGCCTTGTCTTTTCTTTTATTACTATAAATGCTATTATTATAAATGCAAAGACATCGAGAAGGACGCTTGCCTCTATTATAAATGGCACGGGTATAATAAAGATTGCAAGGAGTATCATGGCATTCTCCTCCTCTATGTATGCCATAACGTGTGCAAATGTGCTCTTTCTGAATATAAAAAGAAAGAGTGCCAAAAATAGTATTATCAATGGGAAAACTATGATATTTGATAATATATTAAAAATATAATAATAAATAAAGAATGCCGGCACAAGAGAGAATACTATCGAGAATATTAATGAAGATGCAAGACCGCTGTGCTTCTCACGATAGATCTCCTTAATGCCAGGTATTCTTCTCTCAAGCATGTATGATATTAAAAAACCTCTTAGTATTACAATTAAAATACCTAAAATGATTAAATCAGGCTCCTTTAAAATTATGCCAATGTAAATTGATAGAATTCCAAGAAGCATGGCCTCAATGACAATACCCCTGATCATTGCCCTTATGTACTGCTGTGTCTGAACGTAAAGGGCAGCTATCATTATAAATGCCGAGATTATGTAAATGTAAATCATTATATCACCGATACTATTAAGAATGCTATTGAAAGGGTGAAGGCCGTGGCAAGGAAGTCCTGGACCTTATAAAGCCTCAGTTTTGACAGCGTTGTTTCTATGAATAACAGTATAAGCATTAAGAGAAGCCATTTTAATATCATCACCGGAACATCCAGAAAGAATAACCTGCCGGAGAACATAAACCATGGAAATATAAAAACGTTTAAAAGAACAGAGCCTAGAAGATAGTTTTTCATATAACCGGACCATTTGTTTATTGCCAGTAGCTTGCCGCTGTACTCGTAATTAAATGCACCGTCTATCATGCCAAGTTCCATTAGGCCCTCGCTTTCGACAGGTATCCTTCCGGTTTCGAATAAAAAGACCATGAAGAATGCAACGCTTGCGAAGATATGTAAAAGCGTTAAATAGCTAAAAGGATGCATTACAAGGTAATGGTTTGTTACATAAGGATTATCAGTTCTTGTTATAAAGGCAACTGCAAAGAAGACCGTTATTAATGTTGCCTCACCAAGGTATGTAAAAGACGATGCCCTTGCAGCACCCATTACAGAATAGTTGCTGCCGGAATCAACAGAGCCAAGAATCTTTATAAATGACGCAAGGGAAAATAGCAGTGCACCCCCAAGGAAATCTGCTGATGCCGTGAAATATACCGGCTCAGGAATGACAACAGGTATTATAAATGATATTAATACAAGTATTGCAAAGACAAGATATGAGCCGTATATAAATAGAAATCCGGCATTGTAGGGTACTATGGTCTCCTTTTTAATGTATTTAAAAAGGTCATAATATGGCTGGAATACCGATGGCCCTTTTTTTAATTCAACCTTGCTCTTTAAATTCTCGTAGATACCGGCTATTAAAGGCGATATAAAAATTACCGTAATTATCTGTATTAATGTTTCAAGCACCAGCATGACACCACCCGCAAGAGTAGACGCCATCAGCCTTTCGGCGGTTTGGGCATGGCCCGCGGAGGTGTCATTCCGCATTTTCGTAATTGATTATGTATATTTAAATATTTACATCGTTTTTTTATGTTTATAATCATTCATCATAGGTTTTAAAATAAAGATTTAAATAAGCATTAAAGAATTCATCTCATGGATTTCTCATTCACTGAGGAGGATCTTGAAATAAGAAAAAACGTATCCGAATTCCTGCAGAGGGAGCTTGGGCCAATATCAAAAAACATAGATAATTCTGGAATACCACATGATTTCATATTAAAGGCGGCATCACAGGGAATAATAGCGCCTGTGGTATCATCGAAATACAATGGTTCAAATCTTACATTTTTGCAATCTGCAATAATAGCAGAGGAGATATCAAAGGTTGATACAAGCATGGCTACGTCCGTATATTTCCTGCTGGACAATGCATGGCCATACATAATTGAAAAGTATGGCAACGACTCAATAAAAGATGAGTTATTATACGATGTCACCTCAGGAAAAAAGTTCATAGGCGTTGCATCAACAGAGCCATCAGGCGGCAGCGATGTTGCAGGTATAAAAACATCGGGAAGAGTTGAAAAAAACAGGGTTATTATAAACGGTCAGAAGATGTATATAAGCGGTGGCATGGAGGCGTATAAATATGGTGGCGGTCATCTAACCCTTTTCAGAACATCCGGCACAGGTCATAGTGGCATAACAATGGCATATGTACCTGCCAGTGCATTAAAAATAGAGAAGATAGAGAACATGGGCAGGATGGGCATATCAACATGCATTATGTACTATGAAAACACAGAGATACCTGATTATTACATAATAGGTGATATGAACCGTGGTTTTTACTATTCAATGGATGGTTTTAACCATGCAAGAATAGCGGTTGCAGCAGCATGTAACGGGCTCTCTGAAAAAATACTCGATCTTGGCATTGATTATATAAAGAACAGATCAGCCTTTGGTAAAAAACTCATGGATTTTCAATCAATATCATTTGAGGCTGCGGAACTGAGAACCGAGCTGGAAATGACAAAGCTTCTTACCTACAAGGCCGCATACCTGGCTGATAAAAACTCAGATGAGTTACCAGTGTACAGTGCAATGGCAAAACTGAGGGCACCGCAGCTTGCATTAAAAATATTAAAAAGTGTTATGATGTGGTATGGTGCCTACGGTTACACAAAGGATGCCGGGCTTGAAAGGGCTGCAAGGGGCATTTACAGCTATCTTGTCGGTGCAGAAGGTGCGCTTAACATAATGAAATTAATCATATCAAAGAGGATATTCTCATAGTTTTATATTAAAAATTTATATAATATATAAAGATTTATATTCAATGGTTTCTTTGATTTACAGGTGATAAAATGGCTGTTTATGTTTACAGAAATGGCGCTGTCTATGATGGCGAGACAAGGATCGCTGATATTACCAGGACAAATTCAGGTCTTAGAACAGATGAAATAATAATAAGCGGGAATTATAACATAGATATAAAACGAAGGGATAGAAACCGTTTTGAAATAATGCAATCAGGTGCCCCGGTGGGCGATGAGACCAGGGGCCTTAAATTGAATTATTACGGTCAGGAATACCGCATCATAGGCGATCTGAACTGGTTTGTTAAGTCACCTGCGGCAGAGCTTACAGTTGATTCCATGGGCACACCGGTTGCAACAATATCAAAGTCAAATGGTGAGATAAAGGTGGATACATCGAATACCGATGTTGGCCTGATATACCTTGCCTTTCTATCGCCATACGCATCACCGGTGTTAAATAACAGGTACTACAGAAGAAACGTAAGCCCTGCGGCAAGATACATACCATTACTAATACTTTTAATAGGCCTTGTTTTTATATCATTATCATCCTATGGTTATCTTGGCCTTAACTACAATGATGGGCTTTATATATTCTTTGCAGCGATTATATTATCATATGCAATCAGGTTTTTATTCTTTAGAAGGCGTTATTAAACATTATTAATATACAACATTTGAATTACTTTTTATGATTGTTACATCAAGGTCATTTGTTGTTGCATCCACAATCGTGATATTAATATTAAGTGCAATATTAACCTATGTGATATCAAAAACATACATGAAAACCAAAAGAACGCATTTATTTTACTGGAGTGCCGGCCTGTTTGTTTTTACTGTAAGCGTGCTTCTTGAAACCCTGATGGCCTCGGGCATTTACAATGTTTTTATAATATCACTTTACCTGTTTCTTGTTGCCGTGCTTGTTAACTTCCTTTCACTTGGTTCATTTGCACTTTACAATAATAAAAAATTTGAGAACTATTATTATATTTACTCCGGAATAACTGTGATATTTTTAATAATCACACTTGCATTGTATCCTCCAGGTTATTTAATATCAGATTACATCGTTTACGGACCGCTGCCACTGCCAGTAACAATTTCATCATCATTTGTTACTTTTCCTGCAGCATTTTTTATAGTCTTAATAGCAATTATAAGCTATAAAAAAAATAAAAACAAAAAATTGTTAAGCATTATAGCCGGTGTTATAATAGTAAGCATAGCTGGAACACTTTACATAGCAAGATTCCCTGTATTTCTTTACTATGCCGAATTTATAGGAATAGTGCTCTTATGGATAGGCTTCGTTTAATAAATTAATTTAACTTTAAATTATTAATAGTGTTATATTCAATTTATCTATATAAAATATTTAAATAGCAAATTTGGTGTATATAAAAAACAAATCAGCTTTATAATTATCTGGAGGCGAATTACCATAGATGTGATAACGATTAAGAAATTAACTGCTGAAGATGTGGATGCCCTGATTGAAATTGCCAGAGAATCATGGAAATGGACATACAGGGACATTTACAGTAACGAATTCATCGAGAGCTGGATAAGTGAAAAGTATTCTAAGGAAAAAATTTTAAATGAAATAATAAGGTCTCTATCAAACTTTGATATAATTTTCCTTGGTGCTCTTGTAAATTCAGCACTAACCGGATTCATAGAATTAAAGATAATTGCTGACAAAGCTGAATTACTACGCCTATACCTAAAGCCAGAATACACACGCAGAGGAATAGGAAAATTATTGCTGTCGGAAGCTGAGAAAATTATGAACTAAGGGTATTGTAGAATGCAGATTATAAGTTCACCAACAAAACAGTATTGGCGTATCGTTTTATAAAAAGAATGGATTCGATGTTAGGTATATTTATTGAGATGATTTCGTAATGGAAAAAAGGTACAAATCTTAACGATAAAAGACCGAATATACATCGAGAGATCTGTTTCTACATTACCAACAAATAGAGGTCATCACACTTTCATGTTGGTTCACAACGCAATAGCAACGAAAAAGCCTTAGATAATATGGATTTTACATAAAATGTATGAAATTTCTGCAATAACAATCTTTGTTTACACTACCTGCCCGTCTGTTGGGCACTCCGGGTATACATTTTGTCCAAAGTTGCCCACACAAAAGTATGGATAACAACAAATAAATTAAAAATGGAAGAAAATGGCCATTAATTCATGGTATTATTTGAATTGATACAGGTCGGATCACCAAGTAGTATATATGCTCATTCGCCCAGAGGCCACTGTCTCATGAGATTGACATAAAAGTCATCCTGCTCTGGAAAGAACTTATTTAGAGAGAAGGAACAAATTACTCTTTCATATACACTTAATCAATTACACAACGCTTTACCTATCCGCAAGAATTAGGGCCTGATTATAATTTTGAATGGGCCCGACCGGATTCGAACCGGTGACCTCCTCCGTGTCAGGGAGACATCATACCACTAGACTACGAGCCCTTACCACCTAATTTTAAGATAATATTTAATTTTTTACTTTTAATAACCAGCGGTACCATTTATAACGTTATGTGGCTTATAATTTTCCTCGATTCTTTTAATGTCATCATCGCTGAGCTTTATTTCAAGGGCCTCAAGATCATCATCAAGGTACTCCGGTTTTGTAACACCAATAACGGGTATAAAATTCTTTGATATTACATAGGCCAGTGCAATTTGAGATACCTTGACATCTTTTTCCTCTGCGATATTCTCCATGGTTTCAAGAACGTCAAAGTCATAATCCTTGAAATACCTTGATTTCATGACTGGATAGCTCCTGGTTCTCGCTGTTTCATTGTTTCCATGTCTTGAATACTTTCCTGATAAAAAGCCTGCGGCCATTGGTGAAAACGGCGAATATGATATTTTATGCTTATAACAGAACGGTATAACATCACGCTCATCCTCCCTGTATACCGCATTGTAATGGTTTTGAACTATTACAGGTCTGAAGTTATAAACCAAATCAGATATTGCATAAAACTCACCGAGCAATGATCCTGGAAAGTTGCTTAATCCTATGTAATGTGTTTTATTCAAATCAATTAATTCTGATAGCGTTTTGATTAAATCATTTAGATCAGTAGAATAAAATATTGTATGCATGAAATAGACATCAACATAATCTGTTTTTAGATTTTTCAGGCTCATATCAATTTCCCTTTTAATTACCCTCTTGTTGAAGCCCTGGTAAAAATCAGAGAGTTTGCCGCCGCCCTTTGTGCTTATTACAAGGTCATCTCTGTAATCCTTTATGGTGTTACCTATGATTATTTCAGACTCGCCATTTGAATATATATTTGCAGTATCTATAAAATTTATACCGGAATCAATTGCCTTTTTAATAATTCTATCTGCATCCCCGCCGCGAACCATCCATTCAGAGCTGCCAAAGGACATTCCACCAAGGCATAGCCTTGAAACCCTTAGATCTGTGTGGCCAAGATTAACATAATCCATAAACAAGAATTTTTTTATTCTATATTAATCTATAATATCAATAAATAACTAAATATATCAATAATCAATATTTAATCAATGATTAACAGAGATCTTGCACTGTTTGTTAAAAATCTCATGCCCGAATTCGAAAATTCAAAAGATCCAAACAAGCCGGTATCTATATGGAAGGAACTT
Organism: Picrophilus oshimae DSM 9789; assembly: GCF_900176435.1. Classification (NCBI taxonomy): domain Archaea; kingdom Methanobacteriati; phylum Thermoplasmatota; class Thermoplasmata; order Thermoplasmatales; family Picrophilaceae; genus Picrophilus; species Picrophilus oshimae. Next base: position 124,345 of record NZ_FWYE01000001.1, on the reverse strand, counting down.
GATAGATTAAGAGGTTTTCCTGAAAAGACCGTTGTATGCATATTCAGAACAAACGGCTGTGCCTGGTACAAATTCAGCTCATGCTCAATGTGCGGTTATTTTAATGACGTTTCATCAGGTATAATAGATGAGAATCTATTTAAGCAGATAGATATTTTAAAGTCATCACTCAATGGCGCAAAAGTCCTAAAGATCTTTACCTCAGGGAGCTTTCTTGATCCAAGGGAAATACCAAAGAACGTCCGTGACTATTTCTTTGAAAGTTTTAAGGATTCTGTCGATAAAATCTTAATTGAATCAAGGACAGAGTTCATAAAACAGGAAACACTGGATGATATAAAAAGACATAAAATACCTCTAAGAATAGCAATAGGTCTTGAGAGTGCAAACGATTACATTATAAAATATTCAGTAAACAAGGGAACAAATTTTAATAAATTTTTATCGGCGGCAAAACTTTTGAGGGCGAACAATCTTGAATTAAGAACATATCTAATTTTAAAGCCACCGTTTATATCTGAAAAAATGGCAATTTCAGATGTGATATCCTCTGTAAGGGCGGTAGCAGGGTACTCAAACGATGTTTCAATAAATCCCATGAATATACAGAAAAATACCATGGTTGAGGCATTATGGAAACGCGGGCTTTACAGGCCCCCAAGGCTTTTCTCTCTGGCCGAATCATTATTAAAATCAAGGGATTCTGGTACCGAGGTTTTATCATATCCAACAGGAGGGAACAGGGATCGCGGCGTCCATAATGATGAATTCGATGGAAAGCTTCTTGATTTAATTGTAAGATCCTCATTAAACCAGGACTTCAATGAATTGGATGAATACTATAATTCAATTGATAAATCAAAATACTACATGGAAATCGATCTTGAGGACAGAATGATCTTTCAAAGCGATTACAAAAAGCTTGTAAGTCATCTATCAGAGTCTGTTATGTTCTATTAAATCCCTTGTTTTATTCAATCTTTCTATTAAATCATTTATTACATTCATTGTATAAGGATTATAAATTAGCGTATCATTAAAGACCTTCCAGCTCTCTTTATTCTTTATTTCAGAGACCTCTAAAAGCTTTTTATATGAACCTGTTTTTATATCAGATTTGCAGTCAAGCATCATTGATATAATGTATGGCTTCACCATAATTTCAGACATTAATAAATCGTGTTCATCCGATGTCATCTCTATAAAATGCCAGTTTTTAAAAATCTTATTTAATTCATTTAAAGAATTATCCCTTGATATGTCATTTATAAATATAACATCATTTATTTTATTATAGCTCATCGGGCCGAATAATGGATGTATTGATGTAATCTTACCGGAATACTTTTTAAACGGCCATTTAACAGAAGATATCTCAACAAAGTTATTATAATCATAACTATCAATAATATTCAATGCAGCATCAACAGGAACTGAAAGAAAAACATGGTCTGCCTTTTTTATGTAAACACCAAGCTCATTTATATTATCAATATCAATGCATATCCTGTCATCAAGTAAACTGCAGAGCAGCGATCCGAACCTGCCATTGGCGCCAATTATTATTTCCATTTTACAAGCACCGGTTTGCTGTCAAGAATTACCTCTGTTTTTATTCCTGAGTTTATATTAACAATGTGATGATCCCTATCAGGCAATCCTATAATAACATGGCAGAATGCTTTTGAAAAGGCCTCCTCTATGAGATCATTATTATCCTCAATGTAGATCTCACGGCCCGGTCTTGATATGATCTTTGCAATTGATAATATCCTTGATGCATAATCACCGTTTACCTCTATAATTGAATCCTTGTTTATATCCAAACTAATATTTTTTTCATAATGTATTGTGAACTCAAAGATCATGTTTAGAATGGATAAACCAAAATCATCAAGTTTTAAATTATTTTTTATGTAATTTTCCCTTGATGAATCCCTTGGGCTTAAATGATTCCTCATCTTTGATATGCCAATCATCGTGGCAAGCTCCCTTCTTTTTTCAATTAATTCTATTATCTCCCTTGTATTCTTCATAATCTCTGATCTTAGAAGCTCCATCTCGTCTATAAATGCTACCACCCTGATAGATTATATCTATCATATATAAAAATTTAATTGGTCATTAATCACTTTTTTTATGCATTGATGATAAAAATATTTTTAAAGATGTTTTTATCCTTTTATTTTATACACAACAATGAAGCTCAGCGAGCTTGGTGAGAGGCTTATCATAAAAGAGCTTGAACCTGAACCCGGGGACGACTGCTCATTAATAGAATCCGGTAACAGTTATTATTTAATATCATCAGATCTTATAACAAGGAAGACGCACATACCGGATGGTGCATCGTATGATCTTGCAGGAAAGTTCTTTGCAACAATAAATCTGAGCGATATAGCCGCCATGGCCGGAAGGCCCATTGGCATAATGGTATCATATTCCGTAAACCCGGATCTTGACATAAGAGATTTAAAGGCCTTCCATGACGGTATAAAAAAGCAGATGAATAGATTTAATGCAAAGATCCTCGGGGGTGATACAAAGGAGGGTGAGGATTTCACGGTATCAGGTACAATCATCGGCATCCAGGAGAGATCCCTTGTAAGACGCAGGAGTGATATAAAACCAGGCCAAAAGGTCTATGTTACAAACGATATAGGAAGATCATCCTCGGGCTTTTTATTTTATAAAAATAATTATAAAAGGGATCTTGGCATATCATTAATGATGAACGTCGAGCCCAGAATAAATGAGGCAATAAAAATAAGCCAGTCTGGGGCAATGTTTATGATGGATCTTTCCGACGGCCTTGCCGCATCATTTTATCAGATAAGAAATGACTATAAAACCGGATTTAAGATATACTATGAAAGGATACCAAAGAGCATGTATGTCAAGGAGGCATCAAAAATATCAGGCGTTGACGAAAAGGAAATAATACTTTCAGGTGGCGGCGACTACGAATTATTATTCTCTGTTCCATATGATACATCAGAGGCCTTTGAGAGGTCAATGTCTTTAAACAATATTAATGTCTCATGCATAGGCGAGACCTATGATGGCGCCAATATTATAAACATGGACGGCTCATGGGAGGAATTGAGATCACACGGCTATGAACATTTCCTAAAGGAGCCGTTTTAGGGAATGTTTATATAGAAAATATTTATATAGAAGAACAAATATACCAATGATGACCTATAACAAAAAATATATAGACAGTGTGGAATACGACCTGATAGAAACAAGGAAGAGAATGTGGATGATGGAGCGCAAAAAAAACGAGGAGCTCTTAAAAAAATATCAGCAGGCAATGAGCGATCTTGAGGATTACAAGAACCTATACATGAGGCAGAGAAGCGAAATGGAAAACTATCAAAGATACATTGAAAAGACCATTAATAACATAAAGGCAAATGCAAATGCAGATCTTATTAAAACAATGCTGCCAGTACTTGACTCTCTTGATGCCGGAATACTACACGATGAAAAGCTTAAACCAATTAGATCACAGTTAATTAAAATACTATCAAACTACGGTTTAAAGGAGATTGAAAGCCGTGGAAAAAAATTTGACCCATACCTTAATGAGGTAGTGGGTATAGTTAAAGGCGATGATGACATCGTCGTTGAGGAAGTTCAAAAGGGATATATATTAAACAATGAGGTTTTAAGAACCTCGAAGGTTATAGTTTCAAAAGGTGGTAATAATGAGCAAGATAATAGGAATTGATTTGGGAACAAGCAACTCAGCTGCCGCGGTTGTAATATCAGGAAAGCCAACTGTTATTCCGGCAGCCGAGGGCGTTTCACTTGGCGGTAAGGCATTTCCAAGCTATGTTGCCTTTACAAAGGATGGTCAGCTGCTTGTTGGTGAACCTGCAAGAAGGCAGGCCCTGTTAAACCCCGAGGGTACAGTATATGCCGCAAAGAGGAAGATGGGCACGGATTATAAATACAAAATCTTTGGAAAGGAGTACACACCGCAGCAGATCTCAGCTTTTATACTGCAGAAAATAAAGCGTGATGCAGAGGCATTTCTCGGGGAACCAGTAACAGATGCTGTGATTACGGTGCCTGCATACTTTAACGACAACCAGAGGCAGGCAACAAAGGATGCCGGTGCAATTGCAGGCCTCAATGTAAGAAGAATCATTAATGAGCCTACAGCGGCATGCCTTGCCTATGGTATTGACAAATTAAACCAGTCATTAAAAATCGTTATATATGACCTTGGCGGTGGAACGCTTGATGTTACCATAATGGACTTTGGTCAGGGCGTTTTCCAGGTGCTTTCAACATCCGGTGATACGCATCTCGGCGGAACGGATATGGATGAGGCCATTGTAAACTTCCTGGCGGATAACTTCCAGAGGGAAAACGGCATAGATCTCAGGAAGGATCATTCCGCGTACATACGTTTGAGGGATGCTGCAGAGAAGGCAAAGATAGAGCTTTCAACGGTTCTTGAAACAGAGATAAACCTGCCATACATAACTGCAACACAGGACGGTCCAAAACATCTTCAGTACACATTAACAAGGGCAAAGTTTGAGGAGCTTATAGCGCCAATTGTTGATAGATCAAAGGTACCTTTGGATACTGCACTTGAGGGCGCAAAGCTAAAGAAGGGCGACATCGATAAGATCATATTAATAGGCGGTCCAACAAGAATACCATATGTAAGAAAGTACGTTGAGGATTACTTTGGCAGAAAGGCAGAGGGCGGTGTTGATCCAATGGAAGCGGTCGCAATGGGTGCTGCCATCCAGGGAGCAGTTCTTGCAGGTGAGGTAAAGGATATCGTTCTTTTAGATGTAACACCATTAACACTTGGCATAGAGACCCTGGGCGGCGTCATGACACCGCTGATACCTGCCAACACGACGATACCCACGAAAAAATCACAGATATTTACAACAGCAGCTGATATGCAGACCACTGTTACAATTCACGTTGTACAGGGGGAAAGACCGCTTGCAAAGGATGATGTATCACTTGGCATGTTCAATCTTGATGGAATTCCGCCTGCACCTAGGGGTGTGCCGCAGATAGAGGTAACATTCGATATAGATGCAAACGGTATATTAAACGTATCCGCAAAGGATCTTGGAACAGGAAAGCAGCAGAGCATATCAATAACGGCCACGAATAAATTATCAAAGGACGAGATTGAGAGGATGAAGAAGGAGGCCGAGCAGTACGCTGAACAGGACAAAAAGGCAAAGGAGGAGATAGAAACAATAAACAACGCCGAGACACTTGCATACACGGCAGAGAAAACAATAAATGATGCCGGGGATAAAATCGATGAATCATCAAAGGAAAGCGTCAGATCTATTGTAAAGGATCTTAGAGATGCAATATCATCAAAGGATATAAATAAGATAAAAGAACTCTCTGAAAAATTAACAAAGGAGATACAGGAAATAGGAACAAAGATGTACCAGAGCCAGGCAACCCAGGGCGCATCCCAGAACAGCTCACAGAATAATAACTCACAGAATAATAATGGCGATACCGTTGATGCGGATTTCAAGGAATCAAAATGAGGGGATAAATGGCAAAGGATTACTATGCCATTCTTGGCGTTGACAGAAACGCTTCGCAGGATGATATAAAAAAAGCCTTCAGGGAGCTTGCAAAGAAATATCATCCTGATGCAAATCCTGGAAACAAGGAGGCCGAGGAAAAGTTCAAGGAGATAGCAGAGGCCTACGAGGTTCTATCAGACCCGCAGAAGAGAAAACAGTACGATGAAACCGGAACAACGGATTTCAATGCCGGTTCAGGATTCAACTGGCAGGATTTCACGCATTTCGATGATATAAATGATATATTCAACCAATTTTTTGGTGGCAATTTCGGTGATACATTCTTCGGCGGTTATACAAACCAGCCAGATCTTGACATATATTTAAGGGTTAATATATCTCTTGAGGATGCATACTACGGTGCATCCAAAAACGTAAAATATAGAAGAAATGCAATGTGCGAGCACTGCTCTGGTACAGGTGCAGAGAACAAGGTTCTTATCACATGCCCGACATGTCACGGCTCCGGACAGGAGAGGATTACCAGGGGTCAGGGATTTTTCAGAATGGTTACAGTAACAGAGTGCAGAACATGTAATGGACGCGGAAAGATACCGCAAAAGCCATGCACCGTCTGTCATGGAACAGGTACAGTATCAAAGAACGAGGATATCTCTGTTAACATACCAAAAGGCGCGGATACAAACCTTAAGCTCAGGCTAAAGAACATGGGCAACTCCTATGGTGGTGTTACAGGCGATCTATACATAGTACTTATTGTAAATAATCCGCCTGGCATAAGAAGATCCGGCCAGGACATATACGTTGAGCACACAATTGATTTTCCTGAGGCCGCACTTGGCGGTGAGGAGGAAATAAAATTATTTAGGGAAAGCTACAATCTCAAGATTCCTGCAGGAACCCAGCCAGGTGAGATCCTTAAGATAAAGGGTGCCGGCATGCCAAGAATAAACGGACATGGCTCAGGAGATCTTAATGTAATAATAAAAATTGAGGTTCCAAAGCATTTAACATCAAGGCAGAAGGAACTATTAGAAGAATTTAGAAATGAAAAGAAGAAATCGTGGTTCCATTTTTAAATTAAACCTATATTTTTGAGTCTTTCCTTAAACTTCTCAACAGTTGTATCAAAAAGCGATGTCAATTTTATTATGTCATCACCCTTTAATAACTCACCTGCCTTATCCTTGTATGGTGCAACATCCTCCCTGGAAAGAACACCGGCCTCTGTTAGATTTATAATTGTTTCCCATCCATTCAATCTAATGTACGGGTTCTTTTGATCAAGAACCGAGAGTATATGGCTTTTATATTTTACATAATCATCCCTGTTTATTATATTATCACGGAGCATTAAAGGTATCATATGCCAGGCATCCGTTAATGTGCCTATATCGCTGTCATGGAGCTTTTCTATGAATATGTCCTTGTATTTTCTTAAATAGTCCGGTTCAAGGTATTTTCCGTTGATTAAATCATCGGCGTTCCACCATGCCGTTAAATCACCTGCTTTTATGTATGGCAATAGATAATCCTTTCTTTTCTCTATGTCCTCCTTGCTTATATATCCGGCATCAGCAAATCTCCTGGCAAGAACCCAGGCATGAACCTTAACCATCTCATCATCCGTGGTTAATAAATCAAGGAATAGATCCTTATGATTTACCACATAATCCTTGTCTAATATGTTATTTTCAATCAAGAAATTAACCTTATACCAGGCATCAAGTCTAGAAAACTCATCATCATCCGCTAACGATTTAATGTAATACGATTTGTTGTTTTTTATTGCATCACTTACCATAAAATGAAAAGAGAATATTTCTATAAAAACTTATTCGAATTTATTTTTCATTTTAGGCTCTCATCAAGCACTGTTTTTAACGCCCTTCTCAATATTAAATTCAATGTTGTTGGCGGTATATGTAATATCTCTGAAAGCTCATTTAAACCTATGCTCTTTGGCACATTGAAAAATCCAAGCTCGTATGCCTCTTTTAATATGTAAATTGACCTTGTGTCTATTGTTCTTCCCTTATCTATTTTTACCGAGATATCATCTATTGAGAGCTTTTCCCTTAATGCCTCTGAGATATGATTCACCTTATGCATGCTATCAAGTTTAATCTTCCAGAACATCTTTCCGTCCCTGTCAACGCGCTCCATCATGGGATATTCATTACCATGCATGCCGAAATTCTTCATTATATTAAAGATTGGGCACTGGTCAGTTACGATATTTACAAGGGCAAGCTTGTCATTTCTTGATATTACCTCAAGATTATATATATGATCATACTCACTTAGGTACTCTATTGCATTTTCAATGGCCGCTGGATTAACAGAGAATATCTCCACTATCTCCTTTAAATGATTGTCCTCTGTAATTTCCTTTTTTAATATTCTAAGCCTGACATCAAACATTCTAACAATCGCGGATGTAAAGCATTTGTCATATGAAAGTACGTAGGTGACATTCATTAATTTATAAATAAGGAGCAGATAATAAACTTTTCTATTTTAATTTTATTATTTTGCAGAAAGTATTTATATTATTTAGGTAAGGTTAACCTAATATTTTTACTATGATAAATAATAGCATAATGTTTTACCATTTATTGAAAGACAAAGCTTCAAAAAATTATTCTAAAATAATATTAAACAACAAAAATTAAATATAAATCAAAATAAAAGTTTAATATAAAAATTTTTAAATATATATTATTGCAATTTAACCCTATGCCATAAAAATTAACAATTAAAATATAAAAATTATAAGAATATAATTTTAAATCATCCAGTTAAAGTTAATATATTTTAAATTAATACAGGTATGAGCAGAGGTTGCCGAGACTGGACAAAGGCGCTAGATTGAGGGTCTAGTTCCGTAGGGATCCGCGGGTTCAAATCCCGTCCTCTGCATAAATATAAAAGTCCAATGCATGTTTTTATAATTATCAAGAGCATTGAAGTTTATTGTTGAAATGAAAATAATAATGGCTTGGGTCTGGAAATAATTGAATATGGCATATTCTTAATATAATTAATTTAACATTGAAAAATAGATTATTAAATTGTACTTATGCAGGGGAATAATTTTTAATACCCAGTGAAAATTATGGAATTTAAAAATATTGAATAATTTTATTCATTTGATGTATTTACATAATCTTCCAGTGATTTTGTTCTGTGACCTGTGGCCTGTGCAACAATATAGAATATCAAAGCTATTATACCATCCGCTATGAAATCATAAGGAAATTTTATTATATTTATTCCACCGTATGCTGCCGGTCCTATATATGATAATATCATGGCTGCAAGAAGCATGTAAACGTACCATGAACCACTGATTATATCGGTTTTTCCTGAGAGCCTTAAATATGAATATATTGATACAATAAAAAGCACTATATCTATGTAAATCACATAAACTGGCCAGGAGTAAGTATAATACAAAACAAGTATCAACGAGAACAGGAACGGAACAACCATGCTTAAAAGGAACATGTAGCTCTCATTCCTGCTAAATTTTTCATTGCCTGATAATAAATATAAGAAAAAGAACATCAAAAGGCCTGCAAGGGTGACTATAACAACCTCACCTGACAGTGGCCATCCGGACCAGTATATAACAAGAAATGTAAATATAAAGGCAACTGGTGCTATTACTGATGAACCCCTCAGTGTAAATGGCCTCTCCACATCCGGTGCGGTTCTTCTTAATATATTTATGGAGGCGGGGCCAACAACGTAGGCTATTACAAGTGTGGACGTTAATATTCCAACAAGCAGATCCCAGCCAGGAAATTCATATATAAAGGCAAGTCCAAGGAAGAATCCAAGGATCAGTGCCCTGGATGGCACTCCCCTTCTATCCAGTTTTGAAAAAAACTTTGGGGCGTATCCGTAATTTGCCATGGACTGGAAGATCCTTGCAGGATAAGCTGCATAGCTTATTCCGGCACCTCCGGGTGATATAACAGCATCAACAAGGAGTATCACTGCCAGCCAGCCAAAGCCTATGTCATAGGCTATCCTTGCAAAGGGCCCGTTTGTCAATGATGTGCTTGTTATTGCACCCCAGTCGCCCGGCTTTATTCCTATGACACTCCATCTGACAGCCCCAACAAAGGCAACCTGTAAAAGTGTGTACAGTGCTATGACAAGAAGAAGTGATATTATCACGGATTTCCAGATGTAATCCTTTCTCCTTGCCTCACCTGCCATGTTCACGGCAGCGCGGAACCCCTCAAATGAGAATATTATGCCTCCAAGGACCAGGGCATAGAAGATACCATGATAGCCGGCATAGAACGGATTATACGTTGTTAAATTTGCCGGATGAAATGCCAGTGGTATCAGCGTTACTATGACAAGCAATGGTATTAACCATTTCCATATCATAAGTATTGACATGGCATTGCCAAAAACCCTTACTGAAAGAAGGTTTACCAGAAGGACTATGATCATTATTGCCACGGCAAATATATAACCATCCGTTAAAAGTATTCCATGCCTGTTTACAAGTCCAGGTATGAATGCTGATGCGTATGTAACCATGGCTATTGCCTCTATTGGTGGTGTCATTATATCAGAGATCCAGGCACCCCAGCCTGCGATAAAACCAACAAGCTTGCCATGGGTCATCTCCCCTATCGGGGTTGAGCCGCCGGCAAGTGGAAATGCAGATGAGACCTCCATGTATGTCAGTGCTATCATTAGAACTATAAATCCACCGAGAAGCCATGCTATAATTGATCCAAGAGACCCGGCATAGCTGCTTGCATATAGTTCGGCAAAGAGCCAGCCCGATCCTATCATGCCCATTGCATTAAGCATTATTAAATTAACAAGACTTAAATCCCTTTTATAGGAGACGGATACCTCAGCCATGTGGCATTAATGTTATATTTTATTTAAATTTTATCAACTCTAATATTTTGATATTAAAAAACACATTTATATGCATATTTTACTGTTAATATTAATATTTACATTAAATATATTCATACATGGTAGAGGTTTCACCATCGATCATATCATCAGATCTTTCACATCTTTACGATGAAATAAAAAGATGCGAGGATGCCGGTGCAGGATCATTCCACCTTGATGTTATGGACGGTCATTTTGTAAACAACATTACAATGGGCCCGGACCTTATAAGGGCAATAAGAAAATCAACAGGGCTAAGACTGGATGCACATTTGATGATAGAAAGGCCTGATAAATATTATAAATCATTTCTGGATGCCGGTGCAGATGTTCTTTTAATACATTATGAATCGCCTGTAAACACAATGGAGCTTCTTAAAAAATTTCATAGGGAAAATATAAGGTATGGCATAGTAATAAATCCTGAAACCAATTTTGAAAGGGTAAAATCATTAATTGAAAATGCAGAGATATTATTAATAATGTCTGTTAACCCGGGTTTTTCAGGCCAGAAATTCATCGACGACTCATTAATAAAGGTCTCACAGGCCAGGGAATTTATAAGGGCCAACAATTTAAAGACAAGGATTGAGATAGACGGCGGCATAAATGATGAAACTGGCAGGCTTGCGGCAAATGCCGGTGCTGATATACTTGTTTCAGCGTCATTTATATTCAAAAATGGGGTTATAAATCCAATAAAAACATTAAAGAACTTTTAAGCTTTTAATAGTATCCTGCCCGTACTCCTGTTCTTAAAATAGTTCATGGCCTCCTTTAAATCCCACAGACTAAAAGTTTTTTCAACAGGTAAATAGATCCTGTTCATTGAAATTATTTTTATTAATTCAAGTAGATCCTTCCTTGTACCTCCGGTGCTACCGTAAATTTTTATCTCATTTGCGTACAGGCTTCCTATGTCAATTTTTGCCTCACGGCCTGTTAAAATGCCAAAGGTTACTATCTTGCCACCCGTTTTAATATGCCTCAATGATTCCTCAAATATTGAACCGCCAAGTGGATTTATAATATAATCAGCCTTAAAATCTTCCGGCACGCTGTCAAGTACATTTATATTATACCTTTCAAGATCCTTTTTTCTTGATAAAACGTACGTTTCAAGGCCGAATATCCTGGCAAGCTGTGCTGTAAATATTCCTGTATTACCGGCACCGTAGACAAGTATGGTTTTACCAGCCTCTATGTTCATGGTTTTTAACGCCCTGTATGCGGTCAGCGCGCCGACCCCCATGCTTGCTGCAACATAATCATCTATTGAATCCGGAATCTTAAAAAGGTTCATCTCGGGTAATTTTATCATCTCACGGTAAACGCCATTTGATGCAACGCCCAGAATTCCACCATTCAGGCACAGGTGTTCATTGCCTGTTATGCACTGCTCACAGGTACCGTCAAAGATCCTGTTGTATATTATTACCCTGTCGCCCCTTTTTATGTAATTTCCATCGGCCATTGCAATGCCTATTGCCTCTGAACCAGGTACATGCGGCATTGGTTTAACACCATACATAATGTTTCCGTTTACTGTTGAATAATCCACCGGATTTAATCCGGCCATTGTTATTTTCACCGGTATTCCGGGAGATTCATCATTGATATCCTCAATCTTTATATTTTCTATACCAAATCTTTCAAGAACTATGGCCCTCATTGATTGATATTATTTAATCAATAAAAAAACCTTTCCAATAAAGAAAAAGATATTTATTAATTAATTTTGCTTTCAATGTCCTTTATCATGCTCTTTATTCCAATGTCATTTGAATACTTTTCAGCCTCCTTAAGTGTATTTAGCGCCTCCTTGAATCTTCCCTGCTTTTCATAGATACCTGCCATATATTTAAAGTACTCAGGATTCGGTGATATCTTTATGCAGCTGTTTAAATCGTTTAGCGCCTCATCGTATCTTTTTAGATCATCAAGCAGCATCGCCCTCTTGTAAAGGAATATTGTCTCCATGCTGTTCAATTTAACAGCCATATTGTAGTCCTCCAGAGCCCTGTCGAACATTTTTAACTCAAGGTATACGTTTCCCCTGTTATAATAATAATCAGGGACATCGCTCTCTATTCTTATTGCGTTTGTGAAGGCCTCTAGTGCCCTGTCAAATTTTTTTATGTCATCGTATATCGATCCAAGTATATTATAATAATCACCCTTTGATGAATCAAGGCTTATGGCCTTTTCGCAGTCCTTTATTGCCTCGTTGTACATTTTAAGCGAGTAATATGCAAGGGCCCTGTTATGATAAAGATCCGGGTCATCGCTTATCAATTTTATTGCCTTTGTGAATTCCTTGACCGCATCCTCATATTGCATTACATTAAAGTATGATATACCACGCTCGTTATAGTCATCTGCCTGCTCACTTTTGTTATATATATAATCTGCCATCAATTTATATTATTATATAATATTTAAACTCTTTTCGATTATAATCCGCCAGCGAAAGTTAATTATATAAAATAAAACTCACCATTCTAAATATGAACGAATACAGTATACATTTATCATCATTAAAGGATAAAATAGAAAAAGAGCTAAAAAACTTTTTCGAGAAAAAGCTGGATGCATGTGACGACGAAAACATAAGGTATGTAATAAAGGAGCTAATGGAATTCACAATGAATGGCGGTAAGCGATTGAGGCCGATAATGATGATAACCGGCTACTCGCTATTCCATGATATCGATGATAATATAATAAAGGCATCGATATCAATAGAGCTTGCACAATCATATTTATTAATACATGATGATATAATGGATCAAAGCGACATGCGCCGCGGAAGGCCAAGCTTTCACAGATCCGTGGAGACAAGACTAAATGATCCAAGGAACTCAATGAACATAGCAATAGTTGCAGGAGATCTTATAGATTCATTTTCACATGAGGCACTGCTAACATCTGGTTTTGATATAAAAAATCTTATATCTGCTGATTATGAATTTTCAAAGGTTATTGAGGATACCGGAAAGGGGCAGCTGATAGACATCTTTTCATCACTTGACGATGAATTTTCTGAATCAAGGTTAATGAAGCTGCATTATATGAAGACTGCAAGGTACACAATTGAAGGGCCATTGGTGATGGGAGCCATGCTTGCAGGAAATAAAAAGGACATCGATTATTTAAGAATCTATGGTAAGAACATAGGCATAGCATTTCAGATAAAGGATGATATTCTTGGACTTTTTGGTGATGAAAAACAAACAGGTAAATCTATAAAAAGTGATGTAAACGAGGGCAAAAAAACCCTTTTAATGATAAAGGCCTATGAAAGATCAAATAGTATGATAAAGGATTACATAAAAACATGCCTCTCATCCGGCGATATAAGTGATATAGATTTTAAAAAGCTTAAGGATATTGTTGTTTCAACAGGCTCATATAATTACTCGTTAAAAATCATGGAAGATTTAATATCAAAGGGCAAGAGCGCATTGAAGATGGTTAGCGGCAATGAGGAATCAAAGGCCATGCTTGAATATTTATCTGATTATATATTAAACAGATCAAATTAATAATCTGGTCTGTGCTTTTTATACATGTCCTTTAGTGTTCCGTCATCTATATGTGTATATATCTGTGTTGTTGCCACGCTTGCATGTCCAAGTATTTGCTGTATAAACCTTATATCACCGCCGTTTCTGAGAACAGATGTTGCAAAGGTATGTCTTAGCACATGCGGGGTGACATGCTTTTCTATACCCGCCTTTACTGCAAGCTTTTTTATTAATCTTTCAATAGTGCTTGTATCGTATCTTGATTTTTTATTACTGATAAAAAACGTATCACCAGGATACTTTAATCTATCATTGTAATATGATCTTAATATCTCAGAGCATTCATCTGGTATTATGGCTATTCTATCCTTGCCTCCCTTTCCGGATCTTACATATATTATGTTTTCATTCAGGTCTATATCCTCTATTTTTAAATTGCAAAGCTCGCTTACCCTTATTCCAGAGTAAAGCAGCAGTGATACTATGGCAAGGTGTTTCCTGTTATTTGATGAGGCCTTTATAAGGTTTTTTGCCTCATTTGTGTTTAAATAAACAGGTATCTTTTTATTTCTTCTTGGTGCATTTAGTGTTCTTGGTATCTTTATGTCACGTGACTGCAAAAAGAGCTTTATTGCCTTCATGCTCAGGTACTGTGAGGACTTTGAGTATCTTTTATCAACGGCAAGATGCCTCTTGTAATCCTCTATATCAAAATCATTTATATCCTCGGGTTTTTTGTTTATATAATTTATAAAATCACGGACAAGTGATTTATATTCCTTTATCGTGTTAAGGCTCTTTCTCTCGCCTATCATGTAGTTCTCAAAGTTTTTAATGTAATCCATGGGTTCATATCCATATTTTGGATTTAAAATTAATGAATAGATTTATATGCATTATAAAGATAGTTGCACATGAATTTCAACAAGATAAAGAGCATGCACTTCCCAAGCGATGTTTACATAGGTCACGATGCAATTTTAAATATAGGCAGTGTTGTTTCAAAGTTCTTAAAGTCAGGCGATGTTCTTTTAATAACCGGTGAAAACACATATAATATAGCTGGCAAAAAGGTTCTATCAAACTTAAATGATTTTGATGTTAATGTAATAATAGCATCCAGGGCAACAAGGGATTCAATAAAAAGCATAGAGGAATCTTTGAAAAACAGGAGATCAGGTATAGTGCTTGGCGTTGGCGGTGGCTCCAAAATAGATATAGCAAAGAAGATAGCATATGATTTGGGCATACCTTTTATAAGTGTGCCAACGACGCCAAGCCATGATGGCATAGCATCTCCAAGGGCATCAATATATGATGGCAAATCTGTTTACTCCGAGGAGGCAACGATGCCTTCGGCAATAGTTGCGGACACATCAATAATGGTTCTTGCACCTTACAGATACGTTGCCGCAGGCGCGGCAGATGTAATATCAAATATAACAGCGGTTCTTGACTGGAAGCTTGCAAACCGTTTAAAGGGGGAGGAATTCAGCAGCACAGCTGCCGTTATGTCTGAATACGCCGGAAGGGAGCTCATTGAAAGATCATCGATGATCCAGCCCGGGCTTGAGGAAAGCATATGGCTTGTAACAAAGCAGATACTGGCCTCTGGCGCAGCCATGGCCATAGCAGGCAGTTCCAGGCCTGCAAGTGGCAGCGAGCACCTGTTCTCGCATGCAATAGAAATACTTGGTCCTGGCAGCTCAATACATGGTGAGCAGTGTGCCATGGGGTCCTTAATATCAATGTACCTTCACGGCGGGGACTGGGAGCTTTTAAAAAATACATACAGAAAAATAGGTTTAAACACAAGGGCAGAATCCTATGGAATAGGCAGGGAGATAGCAATAAAGGCATTAAGCATAGCACACAGGATAAGGCCATCAAGGTACACCATACTTGGTGAAAGCGATTTATCATACAATGTTGCAGAAAGAATATTATCAATAACAGGAATTATATAATAATGTAAATTTATATATTATAATAAAATAATTTACAATTGTAACAGTTAATTTTGAAAAAACACAATGTTAATATGTTAAGGCTTTTTATCCCATTATTATGAGCAAAATTACACTTATAGGAACAGACCTTGCAAAGGCAGGTATGGAGTTCACATTCGTTGGTCCATTATCAGGAAAGTGTGATGAATGTAGCCTGAAGAACGTATGCTTTAACCTTGAAAAGGGCAGGCATTACAGAATTTTAAACGTTCGTGAGAATATTAATCCATGCTTTATATACAATAAAAACAAGGTTTCAACAATAGAGGTTGAGGAAGCAACAAGTACATTTAATGTACAGTACAGCAGGCGTATAATGGAGGGCTCATCAATAGAATTAAAGTCCATGGAATGTGATTACTTGACCTGCCCGAATATAGAGACATGCAATTTAATACATATTAAGGAGCCAAGAAAGATTGTAATAAAAAAGATACTGGGCAGGATAGAATGCCCGAAGGGCTATGATATGAGAAAGATAGAATCGTGATATTATGATAAAAATCGGCATAGTTGGAAAACCTAACGCCGGTAAGTCAACACTATTCTCAGCAATAACACAGATCGATGTTGATATAGCAGATTACCCATTTACAACGATAAAGCCAAATGTTGGAATATCATATATAAAAAGCAAATGCCCGCATACAGAGATAAATGTACAATGCAATCCAAGGGAGGGGAAATGCATTGATGGTACAAGATACATACCCATTGAGATCATAGACGTTCCGGGATTAATTGAGGGTGCAAGCGAGGGTAAGGGTATGGGAAACCAGTTCCTGGACAATATACGTGATTCAGATATAATAATAAACCTGTTTGATGCTTCATCTGATTATAAAAATGATATATCAATGGTTAGAAATGAAATAATAAAATGGATATCATCAAAGATCTATGACAACTGGCAAAAGTTTTCAAGAAAGGAGGATGCATCTGGAGACAGGCTGGCATTAAAACTATTAAAGAAGCTCGCGACATTTGGCATTAATGAAAAACAGGTCGAATATCTTATAACAAAGGTTAACATGCCACAGCAGCTTTCGGTATGGACAGAGGATGATGTTATTGAACTATCCAATGCAATATTAAAGTACATAAAGCCTGTCTTTGATGTTGGAAACAAGGCCGATCTATTAAATGAATCGAATATAAAAAAACTAGAATACCCTGTTATATCGGCAGGATACGAGCTTGCACTGGCCAGGGCATATAGAAATGGTTACATAGATAAGTATTCAAGAGATTTTAAAATATCGGATAGGTGCAACGGGCAGCAGAGGGCTGTTTTAAACAGTATCCATGAATTCTACGAGAAAAATACCATGTTCGATGATGTTATATCAGGCATTGTCAACTCGCTTGGATATATAATAGTATACCCGGTCTACGATGAGACGAAATGGACAGATAAAAATGGAAACGTCCTTCCTGACGCATTTATAATGAGGGATGGTGATACCGCACTGGACCTTGCATTTAAGGTTCACAGCGAGATAGGCGAAAATTTTATAAAAGCAATAAATGGAAGAACGCACAGGATTATTGGAAAAGATTATAAATTAATAAATAATGATGTTGTAAAAATAGTTTCAGGTTCAAGGTGAGCTAATGGCAAATGGATTAAACGCAGGCAAAAAGCTTATGAAGTCAAGAAAAACGTATAGATGGTCTGACAGGGATTACAAGCGCAGGGTATTAAATCTAAAGAAGAAGAGTGATCCCCTGGAGGGTGCCCCGCAGGCCAAGGGTATAGTCATAGAAAAGGTTGGTATAGAGGCAAAGCAGCCCAACTCGGGTATAAGGAAATGCGTTAAGATACAGCTAATAAAGAACGGCAGGCAGCTTTCAGCATTTGCGCCCGGTGATGGTGCAATAAACTACATAGATGAGCACGATGAGGTCGTTGTTGAGGGCATAGGCGGAAGAATGGGAAGAAGTAAGGGTGATATCCCTGGAGTCAGATACAAGGTTATAAAGGTAAATGGCATTTCACTGCATGAGCTTGTTAAGGGCAGAAAGGAGAAGACGGTGAGGTAAGCATGGATCGTTTAATAATGGGAAAGTATGATGTTTCAGGAATACAGATACATGATATGGGCCTTGCAAAGTATATAAATTTAAATTCATACTTTAATCTTCATACAGGCGGCAGATATTCAAATTACTCCGCGGGAAAGAGAAACGTAAACACCATCGAGCGCCTTTTAAACAAATTGATGAGAACTGAGAAATGGACCGGTAAAAAGTATTCCGCATATCGTGTTTTAAAGGAGGCCTTTGAGATCGTTGAGCAGAAGACAAAGCAGAATCCTGTTCAGGTTTTAATAAATGCAATAGAGAACAGCGCTCCAAGGGAGGAGGTAACAAGATTAAAGTATGGCGGTATAGCTGTGCCGAAGTCCGTTGATGTTTCACCTTCAAGGAGGCTTGATGAGGCACTCAGAAACATATGCATAGGCGCAACAAGCAAGTCATTTAAAAGCAAGGTTCCAATAGAGGAATGCCTGGCAAACGAAATAATACTTGCGTCAAGAAACGATGGAAACTCATACGCCGTCAGCAAGAAGGAAGAAATAGAAAGGGTTGCAGCATCCGCAAGATAAAAATTTTTTAATAAATTTCATTTGCCTCAAATTTTTTCATTACCTTTTCGTAGTAATATTCTTCATATGTATATTTCCTTAACAATGGATAATACATAAATCCAAGCTTTTTAAGAATCTCCCTTATCTCCTTTGTTGAGTAATCAACATCAAATCTATTTTTTATGTAATCTCTTATCTCCTTAACGGTGCAGAATTTTTTCCTTACTATAAAGTCCCTAAGCTCTGCAATCTGCTCCTTGCTCAGCTTGCATGGCCTGCCTATATATGATCTTATCTGTGCCTTTGGCCTTATAATTTCATTTTCATTTTGTGTTATCATAATTAGTCATTACAAAGATAATATAAAAACATTTTTCTTTTTTTGCAATTTTTTTTATTAAAAAATACATTATATGTATTAAAATAAAAATTTTAACGAAATAAATTATTTTTCATTATAATTAAGCATAAAATTTATAAAAGAGTAAGATATAATGTAAATCACACTTCCATTTCTTTAAAAATTTATAAAATGCACTGTGTATTTAAAAGAAGCGTAAAATAATTATATTCCTACGACATTGTCATACATACATGTTTATAGAATCAATAGAAATAGATAATTTCAAATCATACGGTAAAAAAACAAAAATATATTTCAAGCCAGGTTTTACCGTAATAATAGGTCCGAACGGTTCTGGCAAAAGCAACATAGGCGATGCAATTCTCTTTGTTCTTGGAATAAGGTCAAATAAAACAGTAAGAATTGAAAGGCTATCAGATCTTATACATAAATCTGAAAAATCATCAAGGAACTACTGCTATGTAGAATTAAACATAAATGATAATGGCAATTTATATTCAATAAAGCGTGAGATAAAAAAGGAAAATGGTGAATACAAGTCAAACTATTATATAAATAATAATAAATCAAAGTACAATGATGTATCAAATCTTATAGATTCATTTCATATATATCTTGATTCGTACAGCTTTGTACTCCAGGGTGATATAAATAATATAATTACAATGTCCGGTTCTGAAAAGAGAAAGCTTTTTGAGGCACTGGCAGGCATAGAAAGCTTTAAGGAAAAGATAGAGAATGCAAGGTCGGATATACAGGGTGTTGAGAACAACATGAATACCGTTAGTGCATTGATATCAGAGATCTCATCAAGGCTTGAAAAGCTGAGAATAGAGAAGGAGACAGCAGAGAAATACCATGAATTAAGCGAGAGCATTAATTCAATGGAAAATTATCTTAGATTCAAGGAAAAGGAACGATTGCTTTCAGAATTGGAGATATTTCAGAAGAATGTGACTGATATAGAAAATAAGATAATCGGGCTAAGAAAAAAAGGCTCCGAAAATAATGATGAATTAAACAAAACAAGAAATGATATTAATGAGCTCGAGAAAAAGATAAACGATTTATCAGGCAATGAGATAAACAAAATAAGATCAGAGATCTCATCAATAAACGTTGAGATTGGAAAAATAGATGCCATTATATCATCAGAGGATACCGAACTGAAAAACATACAAATGAAATTAAAAACTGCAGAGGAGGCCCTGGCATTTTCAGAGAAAAACATGAAAAAGCAGATCGATGAAAGGGATTCAAAATTAAAGAGGCTATCAATAATCGAATCAAATGTTTCAAAGGCCGCAAAAGAGCTTGAGCATTTCAGGGAGGAAAATCTAAACAGGTCAAAGAGGCTCTCAGAGCTAAATTTAAAGCTTAAGTCCATAGATGAGAAGATAAAAATCAAAAGCGATGAAATAGGCAGTATAAATGAAAGAAAATCAGATTATATTAACAAGAAATCATCGCTTTTAAAGGAATCATCAATACTTGAGGAGGAATTAAAAAATCTTCGATTAAAAGAAAACGACCTTAAATGGAGGATCAAGAACTCAGAGATTGAGATGAATGATATAGAGAACTCAATGAAGACAGCTAATAAAAACTATGAGCTGTTAAGAACAGAAACCTATAATATATCAGAGAATATAAAAAACAATAACAGTAAAATAAAAAGCCTTGAGAGGGAGCTAAGAAACCTTAACTACAGGCCCGTTGTTTCAGAGGCGCTTAAGGAGATATATGCATTAAAAGATGTTTTGAAGGGCATATACGGCCAGGTTAAGGATTTAATAGATTACAGGGATGATTATTCAAATGCAATAATAGCCGGAGCAGGGAGCAGGCTATACAACATTGTCGTTGACAGCGATCTGACAGCCCAGAGATGCATAGAAACACTGAAGGAAAAGAAGCTTGGCAGGCTTACATTTCTGCCAGTTAACAAAATATTGAAGCCCCGGGATCATCCAAAGGCCATTGATTTAATAAACAGTGATGGCATACTTGGATTTCTAAGGGATTTTGTTTCATACGATAAGGAATTTGAGAATATT
Source organism: Picrophilus oshimae DSM 9789 (assembly GCF_900176435.1). Lineage (NCBI taxonomy): Archaea > Methanobacteriati > Thermoplasmatota > Thermoplasmata > Thermoplasmatales > Picrophilaceae > Picrophilus > Picrophilus oshimae. The sequence goes on along the minus strand of NZ_FWYE01000001.1, from coordinate 103,301 downwards.
ATATACTATGTATTTTCTGATACACTGCTTGCAGATTCCATGGAAACTGCAAGGAAGCACATGACCGGTGTAAGGATCGTAACACTTTCAGGCGAGATCTTTGAGCCGGCAGGTGCAATAACAGGCGGTTATCTAAAAAACGATGAGCTAATATACAGCAAAATAACGAAGGAGATATCAAATCTTGAAAACGAGAATAATATACTTAATGATGAGCTAAAGGTTAAGAGTGATGAACTTAACAGAATATCTGCAGCATTAATTAATATAACAAAGAAGAACACAGCACTTGTCGAGAATATAAAGAACTATAAATCATCCATTGAGGAGACAGTAATATCAATAAATGAAAAAGAAAAAAAACTTGGTGAGATAAAAAATGCTATAAATGAAATTGAAAAAGGCATTCAAAAACTTTCCTTTGATGAGGATAGCCTGAAGCTTGATCTTTACAAATTAAACAATGAAAAATCAGAGATCTTTAACGAGCTGAAAAAGATAAGTCCCGAGGATCTTGAAATAGAAAAATCCATGCAGAAGAATCTTGATGAATTAAACAATGAATATAACAATGCAAAGAACGAAATTTCAATTTTAATGAATGATATAGATCATCTAAATGAAAGAATAAATGATCTTAAATCAAGAATATCATCATATAATAATGAAATAGCATCGAAGTCCAGCAACATAAAGAATTTAAATGATAAAAAGGAATCCATGGAATTTGAATTAAACAAGAAAAATTTAATGCTATCAAGGCTGGAGTCATCGTTCAAGGAGGTTTTTAATCAAATAGAATCCAAAAAGAGGTATTACTATGAACTTGAGAAAAGGCAGAAGGAGATCGATGATTCAATCAATGAAAATAATATAATCATTGTGAACATGAAATCAAGGATGGAAAATATATCATTGAAAATAAATGAGATAAATTCGTCTTTAAATGGTGATATAAAGGAGTATAATAAAAGCATCTCAGAGATAAAGGCCCTGGTTGATAAATACAAGTCAGAGATAAACGCACTTGGCCCAATAAACCAGATGGCCGTTTCAGAATACAACGAGACCCTGGAAAGATACGGCGAGAATATGGAAAAGTACAAAAAGCTTGAGAGTGAAAGGTCAGAGCTTAGGGAGATAGAAAGCAGGCTCATCAATGAAGAAAAAATGGCATTTTTGGATCTTTTTAATAATATAAACAATGAGTTTAAGGATATATATTCAAGGCTAAGCGATGGTGGTGAGGCAACGCTTGAACTTTCAAACCAGAACGATCCGCTGAATTCGGAGGTATTTATAAAGGCCAGGCCAAAGGGAAAGTATATGATAAAGATAGAATCACTTAGCGGCGGTGAAAAGAGCCTTGCAGCGCTGTCGCTTATAATGGCATTTCAGCGTGCAAAGCCATCGCCGTTTTATTATCTCGATGAGGTTGATATGTTCCTGGATGGTTACAATGCCGAGCACATGGGTTCAATGTTCAAGGAAAATTCAAGGCATGCGCAGATAATTATGGTTTCATTGAAGGGTGCCGTTTCAAAGTATGCCGATCATATAATAGGTGTGACAACCTATGATAAGGAGAATACCGAAATTATAGAAAAGAGTCTTGACGATGAATAAGGATGATATATTAAAGATACTTGTAAACAGCGATGATATAGAATATTATTCGAGGATACTGGATAATCTCGATGATGATATAAACTATCCTGATCAGATATCCAGGACAATATCCACACTTTTTAAATTATGCATACTTGGAAAGATAGATCCATGGAACGTTGATATCTCAAAGCTGAGCGAGGCAATAAGCCATATCGATAAAAGGGACTTTGAGCTCCACGGCATCATACTTGCAAGGGCATGGCATATACTATATGAAAAGAGCAAGTCGCTTATACCAAGGCAGCCAGAGCCGGAACCGGATTACTATGATGAGCCTGTATATAATGATGATTATTACATACCCGAGATCGAGGAAAATATAGCACATAAGGAGACAGCAAAGGTGACGATACTCGATATAATAGAGGATATAAAAAAAATAAGGAAAAATGACGTCCAGGAAAAGAGGCAAACCGTTTCAGAGGTAATTGTAAAATCAAACCGTGATGAGATAGAGGAGGGTATAAAAAAGTTAATATCAGACATGGAATCATTTGAGAATCCATTTAAACTTGAGGATCACTGGGGAAATGAAAGATCAGAGCGGGCAAATTTTATACTTTACTCATTATTCCTGGTTAAAATGAATAAACTAAAATTCTCACAGGAGGTACCATACGGTGATGTACTTTACTTCAAAACTGAAAAATAATTAATAACATAGATATTACAATACATGATTCTTGATTTAATAAAAAAGAACGATGAGTACCGTGCATCTTTTATTCCGATGCAGGCCTCGGAAAATATTCTAAGCCCAAATGTAAGGACCGCGCTTTCATCGGACCTGGCATCAAGGTATTCACTTGATTTCAACGGCGATGATGGCTATGCCGGGAATAAATATTTCCATGAGATACTTGATAATATATATAAGAACGTTTCAGATCTGTTCTCGGCAAAATTCTGTGACCCAAGACCATTGAGCGGTCATATAGCTGCTTCTGTTTCATTGTACTCATTAATGGAGAACAGAAAGGTCATGGCAGTTCATGAGGACAACGGTGGCTATCCTGGATATGTTGCGCTCCAAAATCTTTTAAATTACAATTTGATAAGCATCCCTGTAAAATCTGGAAGTATAGACTATGATGCAATGGAAAAGATTGCAAGGTCAGAAAGACCATCGGTCATTATTCTTGGCCAGTCTGAATTTACAATGCCATATGATATTAAAAGGGTTTATGACCTTTCAAGGGAGATAGATTCCAGAATTATATATGATGCGTCGCATGTTCTTGGTTTAATTGCCGGGAGGAGGTTCCAGCCCGACGCATTGAGGTATTCTGATGTGCTCCTGGGCTCAACGCACAAAACGTTCTTTGGACCACAGGGTGGAATAATATTAACCAACAATGATGAAATATATAAAAAAATAGAAAAAAATATAATGTTTAAGTTCATGGATAACTACAATTTATCAAGGTTTGCGGCACTTGGCGTTGCCGTTGAGGAGATGCTTAGATACGGTGTGGAATACGCATCAAAGGTTATAGAAAATTCAAAAAAATTAAGAGAATACATGAATGAAAGATCATTTAATATACCGGAGACCGAGAGCCACCAGCTTCTTTTAAATATAAATGATTTAAAAGCAAAGGATTACGATTTTAAAAGCTTTTCATACTCAATGGAAAGGGCAGGAATACTAATAGACCGTGTTGGCAGAATAGGCCTTCAGGAGATCACAAGGCTTGGTTATGATGACATGTATAAAATCTCAGAGATATTTTATTCTGTTTACAATAAAATAAATATGGGTATAAGCATTAAAGATATAGTAAGACAATTTAAAATAATGTACTGGTGATATCATGGAAGTAAAGGACATAATGACAAGGGATGTTGATACGATAGATAAGGAGGAGCCAATATCAAAGGCACTATCAATAATGAAGGATACCGGCATAAAGCAGATGCCGGTTCTTGACGGTAAGAGATACGTTGGCATGTTAACATACAGGGAGATCATGAGGCGTGGCAGCATAAAAACAAGCTCAAAATGCTACAATTTTTCCATAAACACGCCAAGGCTCTCAGATAACATGGATATATACAAGGCAATAGAACTTTTAAAGGAAAGCGGTTTAAACGCAATACCAGTTTTTAATAAAGACAGTTTAATAGGCATATTATCAAGAACAGACATAATAAAAAATATAGACAGGATCATAGGCAACGCGGATAGCATAAAGAATTTTCAGATTATGAACAGCGATCCTGTAACAATAGAAATTAATGATACCGTTGATGATGCAATAGACGAGATAAGGGGCTTTGATGAGTACGAGATCCCGGTTACAGAGAAAAAGGTGCTCAGGGGCATACTAAGGATCGAGGATGCAATGAATGCAATTATACAGGACAAGGAAAAGATAAGCTACGGTGAATTTACCTCGGGAAAGTCAAAGGTAGAGGTCATTGTCTCATCAATAATGGATAATCCAGTCTCGGTTTACGAGGATGACAGCATAAAAAAAACATGCGATGTAATGATAAAAAACAATCTTCATGTTGTTCCGGTTGTAAACGATAAAAACATAGTCACAGGAATAATAGATATATCAGATATACTAAATGCAATACAGACAGGCGAGCAGGAGGGATACTTTATAGAAATCTCCGGTTTAAATGACTATGATGATGACCTTTATGATATAACATACTTCATGGCAGACCGTTTTCTTTCAAATGTCTCAAGGATCATAGGTAAATCAGGCAGGCTTTTAATACACGTAAGGAAGTACAAAACAGAGGGCCGTGGTAAATATTCAATAAGATCAAAGCTTATTGCCGGAAGATACCATTTAAACGTTGACAAGGCAGATTACAACTACGGAAGGGGCCTCAAGGAAATCTTTGAAACATACGAGGAGATGATAAAGGAAAAATGATTGATAAGATCCTGGATTATGCATCAAAGAGGTCAAGATATGCCGATGTAAGATACATATCAATGAACGATGATTATTTTAATGTAAGAAACGGCGAGTTCCAGGGAATAGAAAGATCGTCATCATCTGGATACGCTGTTCGCGTTATAAACAATTCAATCGCAATGGCCTATATAACTGACTTCGATAGAGACAAAATCGACGTTGCAATAAAAAAATCGATGATGCCTGGAAAGAATATTATTGACGAATCCGGTGGAATAAAATCATCCTGGAACTGCCTTGGGAAAAGGAAAATCGATGATGTTGATTTAAGCGAAAAGATCTCATTTTTAATGGATCTTGACAGGTTAATGCTTGAAAATGATGCATCTGTAAGAATAAATGGCCTGAACGAGACAAGGGTTAATGAAATATACTTAAACACATCCGGATCAGAGATAAAATCTGAATATTCAAGAATATTCTATTTTTATATGGCTGGAATAGAGGATTCAGGTGACTTTGAGGAATCATTTCAGGAGTACGGCTGCACGGGCGGCTATGATTATATTTATAATTTAAATCTTGATGAAAGAATAAAAAATGATATTAATTCACTTAAAATGTCATTGAAATCGAACAGGATTGAACCTGGAAGATACGATGTCATGGTTGGTCCGGAAATATCAGGCATAGTTGCACATGAATCCGCAGGCCATCCAATGGAATATGATCGAATCATTGGCAGGGAGGCTGCACAGGCAGGGAAATCATTTATAAATAAAAAAATGAGGATTGGCAGCGAGCACGTTAACGTTGTTGATGATCCAGAAATAAAAAACAGCTATGGTTTCTATCTTTACGACGATGAGGGTTCACCTGCAAAAAAGAGATACCTTTACAAAAATGGCATGGTTAATGAATACATACTAAACAGGGAGAGTGCCGGTATTTTATCTCAGAGATCAAACGGCGGCGGGAGATCATCATCATGGAATATGGAGCCGCTTGCAAGGATGAGCACAACATACATAGAGCCCGGAGATTACAAATTTGACGAGCTTATTGAAGACATAAAAAATGGTGTTTACATAAAATCATTTACTGAATGGAACATAGATGATTTAAGATTCAATGAAAAGTACGTTGGCAAGGAGGCATATATAATAAAGAACGGAAGAATAGAAAACAGGGTTAGAAGGCCTGTTATTGAAACGAACACTGTTAATTTCTATTCATCCATAGATGCCGTTGGCAATGATCTTGAGTTCAGCGCCGGCACATGCGGCAAGGGCGATCCGGAGCAGGGGGTGCCGGTATGGATGGGCGGCCCCCATTTAAGGTTGAGGAACCTTTACATAAAGTGATTTTTATGATTGATGAGATAAAAAAGTATGCTGATGAATACTCCGTCAACGAATCATATTATGATATAGATGAGATAAGATTCTCAAACAATGAATGTGATTTAAACAATGTTTGGTCAGATCATTTATATAATATCTTTGCCGCAAGTGGCAGGAGGATTGTCAACATCGAGATTCAAAATAAAAATGATATAAATAACATTGAATTTTTAATGAAAAATGCGGTTGAGAATCCATCCTACAATGGAATAAACAACAGGCACTACTCGTTTGAACAAAAAGACATGGAAATGGATGATCTTGAGATCTATGAGATCATGAAACAGATGGTGGATTCCGCAAAACTTTCCGGTGCTGACAGCAGTGCGGGCCTGGTTTATAAAAAGAAATTTAAAAATCGTGTGATTACAAATTACAATGATATAAAATACATCACCGGTGGCTATGAGATCGTTATAAGATCATTTAAGGATGGCTTCAGCGGTCAGGAATCTGTGCATACAGGTTTTAAATTCAATATAGATCCATACAGGTACGGTGAGCTTGCGGCTGAAACTGCAAGAAAGACCAGTAAAAAAATAGATATAGATGAGGGGAAATATGATATTATATTATCGCCATATGCACTTGGCACAATAATGACGTACAATTCAAATTTTTTTTCATATTATAATATAGACGCAGGGATCAGCCCATTCATTGATCTTTTAAATTCCAGGGTCGGCCCTGAAAATCTAACATTAAATGACGAGCCATTGAACATGAACGGGATTGGATACCGGCCCGTGGATGATGAGGGAACATTAACATCAAACAAGAAAATTATAGACCATGGGGTATTAAAGACATATCTTCATTCATACTCAACATCTGTTAAGGCCGGCACGGCAACCACAGGAAACGCAGGAATAATACATCCTGTACCATGGCAGCTCTCAATAGAGCCAGGATCAAGGAGCTATATTGATATTATAAATGACATTGATACCGGAATATTTATAAACAATTCCTGGTACACAAGGTTTCAGGATCAGCGTGCCGGCATATTCTCTACAGTTCCAAGGGATGGCGTTTTTTACATAAAATACGGTGAGATCGTCGGCTCGGTTTCAGGCATAAGAATAAGCGACTCGATAATAAACATACTGGGAAACCTTCAGGAAGTGTCAAGGGAAAGGGTCAATGTAAAATGGTGGGATGAAATACATCCATCGATAATGCCATACGCACTTGTAAATAATATAAATATAAGTAAGGGTTTTTAAATTTTATATTTATTATAAAGCCTTGAATAGACCTCAAGGTACTCGAGACCCTTTTTAATGCCCCTGTTTATTTCTTTTGTTTCAATGGATTTTAACTTTTCCTTTATGTCAATTGATAGTCCTATGTAAGGTATTATCGATTCTATGACCATTGATGTGTATCCAGAGCCCTCGAATATCCTTGAAAGTTCCTTTACAATGTAATCCAGCTTACCGTAAATATATTCTCTGGACATTGGATTCATTGCTGCGTTTATGTAGTACCTCATTGTGTCCTGTTTTTTAATATCTCCTGTGGCCATTGCATCCTCAATGATTTTAAAATTCCTATCGCCATGTGTAAGCGCCATTGCATTTATTATCTTTACCTTTGTTTCATCACTGTCTGTTTTTTTGAGCATTTCCCTTAATCTTGAAGCATCGTTTAATGCAACGGCATATCCATTTAATACAGAGGCATTCATATCGCCATCGATGTTATCAAAATCATCTATTTTTTCTGCAAGTTCCATTGCGTATTCTTCATCGAACAATGCAAGCCTGGAGGATACAATTCCCCTTATTATGGATACATTGAAGTCCTCGCCCGGTTTTTTATCACCAAGATAATCAAGGATCATTCTGTGGTATTTCTTTCCGTATTCAAGCAGCCACCTGTTCTCAGGTATTATCGTTTTCAATCTAAACAGTTCATTTGATATCTCGTTTATTACAAGGTAATTCTTTAATTCAGAGAACTTTTCTATTATCATTTTGTATAAATTCATATCGATTCTATCTGCCAGAAGAAATGCATACGCATCGTTTACAATGCCCCAGGCATCAAGGTTTGATAGATATTTTAAATCCAGATCATTGTAGAAGGCCTCATCGTATAAAACCCTGTAGAATCCAGATTCATCAGCATTAATCTTTATGAAATCCCCGTTTAAATCAATTTCATCATAATCCTTTGATAAAAGCATGCTCTTTATACCATTTTTATATTTTATCGTCAGCGGAACCTTCCATATTCTGTTATCAGAGCCATTTAGCAGAAAGCGCTCCTGTTTTAGACTCAATTTTTTACCGTTTACTGATGCCCTTATCATGGGATAGCCGCTCCTCTTTATAAAGGACTCCATGATCTCACGTACCGGTTCATTTGAGGTCTTTGCAAGATACTCCCAGAGATCTGTACCCTCAGCATTTTTGTACTTAAAATTTGTTAAATACCTGTTTAATCCATTTTTAAAGTTTTCATCACCAATGTATTTATTTATCATCCTTAGGATGCTACCGCCCTTTCCATAGCTTATCTCATCGAAGATCTGTGATATCTCATCAGAGTTCTTTACCTCAACCTCTATAGGATGCGAGTTTATTAAAGAATCTCCGGAGAGTGCGCCTGACGTCTCGCTTATAACAAAGTCACCAAACATGTCAAACTCAGGATACATACTATCAATGGCCTTGTATGACATGAAGGTTGCAAAGCTCTCATTTAGCCAGAGATCGTTCCACCACTTCATTGTAACAAGGTCGCCGAACCACTGATGCGCTATCTCATGGGCTATGACATCTGCTATGGCCTTTTTTACAGAGTTTCCCGTGTGCGAATCCACATTAAGATATATCTCCCTAAAGGTTATTGCACCCCAGTTCTCCATTGCACCGGCTGCAAATTCAGGAACAGAGATTAAATGCATCTTTGGCAGCACGTAATCTATTCCAAAGTAATTTTCATAGAATTCTATGGATCTCTTTGCTATCTCCATTGGATAATCAGAACCTGTAAGCCTGCCCTCTGGAGCGGCAAGGATTATATCTATATTTTTGTATTTATCATGTTTTTCCTCAAACCTGCCGATACCAAGATAGATAAGATATGTTGACATCCTCGGGGTTTCATGGAATTCAACGATCTTTCTACCATTTTCAATGGTCTCTGATTTTACAGGCATGTTTGATATTGCACTTAAATCTTTGTCAATTATAACCCTGATTTTAAAAGTGGCCTTGTATGATGGATTATCTATGCATGGAAACATCCTTCTTGCACTGCTTGCCTCAAACTGGGTTGTGTACATCTCATTATCTCCGTACCTTGCCACGTAGAAACCATCGAGGCTTTCCAGGATCTTACCATGAAACCTTATTTCAACAACAGATCTTGATGTTATTATACCGTCTACAACGAGCTCATCATTTTCACTGTAAAACTTGTAATTTTTTTCTTTGTTGTTCACTTTTATTTCATCTATGACAAGGCCAGACTCATTTAATATTAGCTTTTCCTCGTTGCCATCCAATGTAATTATCTCATGCCCTGTGTATTTATGATCATTTTTTATGTCCAGTGTTATTTCATAACTTAAAATATCCATGAAACGTTATATTTTATATGGTTATAATGTTTTGTTATATATAATAAAAATTTTGATTTTAATCTGATTTTAAGAAGATATTTTATTTATAATTTTTAAAAATTAATGCATGTTGGAGCTTAAAAATCTTTAAATATCTTGTTTATCTAAACTTTTGTGATAGTATGGAAGAGCTCCTTTGCAACATAGAATTTGAGAAGACCGAGGATGGTTACCTTGCCAGGCTTAGAACTGAAATGGGTGGTCTAAGGGAATATACCGGATTAACACTTGAGGACGTTCTAAGCGAGGTGATGCTTGAGCTTGAGGAAGAATTTTCATAAAATCAAATTTTGATTAATTATTCATGATAATACTGTTTTTAAACATTTATTTTTTTATGGCAATGATTTAATTATGCAATTATTTAACGATTTTTATTTTTTAATATTCTTTTAGGACTTTTTATGCCGTTATTAATTATATAATATTTCTTACTGCTTATATTTTTATTATTTTTTAAATAAATTGTGTATCATTATCAATTACAAAAATCTTTTATATTATATCAAAAAGTATTTATTAGAGGATGCGATCATAAATCGATAACTATGGTTTCATATCCGGTATGGGATAGTGCCATGTTTGCGTATACAATATCATCCCACATACTTTTGGTAACGTTAACACTTGGACTTGCGCTTTTAATAACAATCTCAGAATTTATCGGAATAAAATACAAAAACAGGTACTTTTTAACACTGGCAAGAAAGGCATCAACAGCCCTTGTCATAAACTTTGCCGTGGGAACGGCCTCAGGCATCTTTATGGCCGTTGAGCTTTATCTCTTCTGGCCAGAGTTTATGAAGGTTGTTGGGGCAGTTGCAATGTCAGCATTTTATGCAGAGGTCTTTGCATTTCTATTGGAATCCATAACATTAATGATGTATGTCTACTTCTGGGACAATTTTAAGAACAGGTGGAACCACTGGCTAACCTCGATCGGCGTGCTTGTAGGCACCGGTGGATCTGCAGCATTGATAACAGACGTAAATGCATGGATGAACACACCAGAGGGCTCATTTAACATTCCATATTATTTAAAAACTGGAATTATAACAGATGTAAACCCATGGAAGGTTTTCTGGGAGCCATCAACATTTGCGGAGCAGTTCCATATGTATGCTGTGGAATACTTTGCAGGTTCAATGATGCTCCTGGGCTATTTTGCATACAAATATCTAAGATCATCGGGTGCAGATGAGAGGCTTGTTTACAGCGCAGGGCTTAAAATTTTATCAGTCATTGCAATAATAGATATAATAATAGTTGGCGCCAGTGGTTCAAACGAACTTGATACATTACTGGTTGTTGAGCCATTAAAGTATGCAGCCCTGGAGCAGGACATGGTTCCTGTTACATACGGTGCACCTGAGCACATCTTTGGTGTAATAATAAACGGACATCCTGCATACTATGTTAATCTGCCACTGGCACAGTCATTGCTTGCATATCCGTTTACATTTGGACATGGATACATACCTGGACTTTCATCATATCCTTCAAGTGTATGGCCGCCATCATTTGTTCATGATACACTGGATCTAATGGTCGGCTTCGGAGTATTAATGGGATTCTTCTGGCTAATCGTTGTAATAATGTACTTCATGAAGAAGGATCCATTAAATAAAAGATCCGTGCTTAAGGCTTTAATGTTCTTTTCAGGCATGGCCGTTTACACAATGGAGGATGGCTGGTACACGGCAGAGGTTGGCAGGGTACCTGGCATAATACTTTATGATAAACCACCGTATTATGTTATGACCATAGGCCAGGCAGCATCAACATCACCTGTGGTGTTTCCGCTTGGAATGGCAATAATAATCTTTTACATCGTTCTAATACCATTGACGCTATATTTCATGGCCAAGGTGCTTAAGGTATCAAATATAGAGGACGATCTAAGGCATGCAGATGATGACCTCTCAAAGGTTGGGAAATCAACACCTGCTGGAATGAGGTGATATAATTGTTATACTATGAAAATGAGATATTTTTTAAGATTGTTCTGGCATCAATGCTAACATTTTTATTATCGGAATTCATGGCAATTTATCCAATAATTTCAAAAAACTTTGAGAGATACGAGAAAAATGTTTTAAAGCACATAGTTCCTGTATGGGAGATAACAGGTACATTCATTGTTTTCTTTGTTGTTGAGCTTGAGCTTATATACTCATCATTAGTTCCGATCTCATCATACCTTTTAATACCGCTTGTTGGCATCTTTGTTGCCTTTTTAATACTAAGAAATGCATGGATAATATACGCCGAGTTCCTATGGAAGGACGGTAAATCCATAAATAAGAGGAACTTATACAGGTTCTATTCAATAGCAACTTTTATAATGGTCGCGGTTTTTTTGATAGCCGTCTCCGCACTTATCTATGGAAAGGGCATAAACCTTGATTCATCGAATTTATCAGGATCATACATTAATTTTGTACCACTATTCTCAACTTTTTACTTTTATCTATTCTTTGCAGGCACGCTGATATTAATGTACGGTTTCTCAATGGTTTTCTACAGGACATCTGAAAAAAGGTACATGCCACTTTTATTTAATATAGCAGGCATAATCATATCAGCCTATGGTCTTTATGGTTTAACATTTAACGACAAGCTACTCAGCATTGATTATCTTTTAATACCTGTAATAATAGGAATAATAATACCGGTACTTTATATATTTGATAAAACAACGTACCTTGCATCATACAAGCCATTCTTCTTCGTTTTAATGATCATAGGCATATTCTTCCTGGAGTACCCTGTAAATTATATTGCAGCCGGTGCATTCCCTGTTAAAATCTTTGAATCACCAGCACCAATGCTTGGCTTTAATATAATATTAAGCATTGCTGGCGGTATAGGTGTAACGCTCTTAATGATAGCATACTCTTTTGTTTACAACAACGGCAGCCTAAAAATAAAGGATGTAAATTAAATTTTATTTTAATAATTTTGCCTTTAAATTAAATATTAATTGAAAATATTTATACAGATAAATTAATATCCAATACATTAATGGTAGGTAATTATGTACATCTCTTTGGAAAATGATTACGTTGCAAGGGTTCCGCCAGAGCTCCTCGGTGATGATTACAGGGAGGCAGTGCTTGAAATCACTAAAAGGAACCTCGTTGGAAAGCTTGTCGATATAAATGATTCCACCGGCAGAAACATGGGCAAATGTTTTATTGTCTCAATAGAAAATATAGAGCTGGTTGGTGATGGAACCATAGTACATGGTGACGGCGGGGTTTACCAGGATGTTGTTTACACTGCCATAGCCTACTATCCAAAAATGCATGAGGTTGTTGACGGCGTTGTTATCTCAATACAGAAGTTCGGGGCCTTTGTCAAGTTCGGCCCGTTTGAGGGGCTTCTGCACATAAGCCAGATCATGGATGATATAATAAATATAGACATGGCAAATCAGAGGTTTGTTGGCAGGGATACGAAGGAGGATCTTAAGATCGGCGATAAGATACGTGTTAGGATAGTGGCAATGAACCTGTCATCATCATCAATAGAGGATGCAAAGATAGGACTTACTGCAAAACAGCCCGGCCTTGGAAAGGAGAACTGGACGACAAGAACAATTAAAAGGGGTGAAACACAGTGAAAAAGCAGTATCTTGCATGCAAGATCTGTAAAAGGCTTACCACGGACCAGTTCTGCCCTGTTCATGGCGATGAGAAGACCACAGAGGAGTGGTTTGGCTTTGTTATTGTAAATGATCCTGAGGGTTCTGTAATAGCAAAAAGAGCCGGAATAACCGAGCCTGGTATGTATGCAATTAAAGTTCGATCATGACCTTGTATTAAACCAGGAGTCCATAAATAAAATAAAAGAATTTTCACATAGTATTTGCAGCATTGATGATATTAAAAAACATGGTGGCAGGATCATAACCGTGGGCGATGTAACAACAGAGAACCTTGAAAGGGCAGGTCTTGATATATTTATCGAGGTTGTTGACCTAAAAACGAAGCGCGGAGAGAAAACATATAATCATAGGGAAAATTCCATATCCATAGAAAACAGGCCAGGAACGATATCGTTATCGTTAATAAGGGCCATAGAATCATCAATAAAAAGTAATAAAAAGACAAGAATTGAAATAAATGGTGAGGAGGATCTTGCCGTAATACCGATAATTTTTTATGGCGATATTAATACACTAGTTGTGTATGGTGTACCAGATACAGGTATGGCATGCATATTTATAAATACTGAAATAAAATCTATGGTAACTGATATATTGAGGGATTTAAATGGCAAAACTTGAATTTAACGTTGATATGGAGAGGGATAACAAGCTACTGTTTAGAAAGGAGATAAATTACACAATAAAATTCGAGAACGATAAGACACCAAGCAGGGAGGATATAAGAAAGCTGCTTGCCAATAACTACGGCTCAGACGAATCATTGATTATAGTCGATAAAAACAGACAGGAAACAGGCAAGCATGAAATAAAGGGATACGCAAAGATTTACGATACAAAGGAGCATGCAATGCTCTATGAGCCGGATTACGAGCTTTTTAGAAACAAATTAAAGGTAAAGGAAGGTAATCAGTAATGGAGAAGAGAGAATTATATGAATTAAAGGATAACAAAATAGTAAGAAAGAGAAGGTTCTGCCCAAGATGCGGCCCTGGCGTCTTCCTTGCAGAGCACGAGGATAGATTCTCCTGCGGCAGATGTGGCTACACAGAATTTAAAAGGAAAAATTAAAGTTCATAAATCATTTTTGTTGTTTCGCCACTTGCCTTTTCAAGCTCCTTTATTTTCTGCCTTGTTATTTCCTTAGATTCGTCATCCTCTGGCTTTATGTTCAAAAGCTCAACAAGGTATGTGAGCTCATAGTCCAGGATCAGGCTCAGGGTCCTAAGCTTCTCTATCTTATTTTCCTCTATTTTTAATCTCTTATCTGAAACAAAGCAGTCAAGATGAACCGAACCCTCCTTTGTAAATGTGAACTTCTCCCCGCTTCTGAAAGCCTTCTTGCAAATATAGCATTTGTACTCCATGTTTACATGTATAATAGATTATTTATTAACTTTTTTTAAACTTCTTTTAAAAACTGGAAAAATAGATTAATTTATAATTGATACAGAAACGTGAAATCATCAATATACAGAAAGAGGTACATTCTAATCAAGGGAAATGTTGATTACAGGCATTTATCAGGGTACGGTGTAAAGGTAAAATTTAATGATAATAACTATACAATAGTTCTTGCAAACCAGTTCAATAAGGATTTAATAATAAGGCTTTTAAGGAAATCAGGCCATGATGTAATATACGTCAGCGGAACCATAAAAAAATGCAAGAAAATAATGTCATTGCAGTCTAAATTTGCTTAACCTCGTTATCGCTTAGATCCAGTATTCTTGATATCCTTTTAAATTCAGCCGTTCTTTTAATAATCCTGTAAAACCATAGATATGATACAATCACATTTGATGATGTATGGTTCAATGCTGCAAGCTTTTCCAAAAGTGTTCTTGCGCCGTTTATTCCCTTTCTGGATGAGTACATCTTTATTATATCCGGCATCGAGTACCTGCCGGTGCTTCTGTTTTTGTTTTTAACCATTAATGAGACACCAGCAGCTATTTCCTGCGAAATGCCTGTAAGCATGTAGTTTGCCCTGTATGAAAGCCTGCCATAGAGATCCGCAATTGATAGGATATCATATGCATTTTTTAGATCTTCAGGATCCTGATACTCCTCCTTTAGGTTCTGGTCTATCCATTTTATATAATAATCAGGATCAAAGTCTGCATCGCTGAATGAGTTTATTAATTTATCATAATCATGGCTGTGAAATGTATCAATTACATACCTGTATATATCGATCTTTTTATTTCTTGTTCCCGGATTTGAATCCTGTGCATATGCCTCAAGATCATTTATTATCGATCTTATGTCAGGCTCGTTCTCCTTTATTATTCTTATTATATCGTTTTCAGGTACGGATTTTCCCTCCTTTTTTAATATGTAATGGCATCTTTCAAGGCATTTGTTTATAAATTCACGGTACCTCTGATCGTTTCTTCTCCTGTATGGCCTCATCTCTATAACCAGTGAATTGTCAATGATCTCCCTGCCGCTCCTTTTCGATCTAAATGAATAGTAGTCGTTCATGGTTATTATAACAGGATTCCTTGTTTCCTTTACAACATTTAATAGTTCTGTAATGCCTCCATAGTCACCGCCCCTTTTTGGATCCCTGGATTCAAAGATGTTATCAGCCTCATCTATTAATATTAATCTGTCTGGTATTCTCCTCTCGGATAATAGATCTGAATACAGCGATGACATTAATGCAACACGCTTCATGCTATCCGCATTTCTTTCATCAGAGGCGTTCATCTCTATTAATGGCACATTAAGGTAATTTGCTATCACCGTGGCTGTTGTTGTTTTACCCGTTCCCGGATCACCGTAAAGTATAAGCGACTTTTTTATTACCTCATTGTTCCTCCATGAATCGGCCCATCTTATTATACTGTTTAATTCATCAGATGGCATTATAAGCTCGGAAATATCCACCGGCCTGTACTTGTCAGCCCATGCCATTAATGAACCCTCGTGCCAGGCTTTACGTCTTTATCCGTTGTCAGCAGCGAAACCCCGGATTCATCCTCGGCCGCAAGGAGCATCCCCTGGCTTTCTATGCCCATAAATTTTGCAGGCTTTAAATTGTTTATTATAATAAGATTCCTTCCAATAATATCCTCTGGTTTGTAATAATCCGCTATGCTTGATACTATTTGCTTTCTCTCATCGCCAAGGTCAAGAACAATTCTTAATAAAGATCTTGATTTCTCAACCTTTTCGCATTCTATGACCCTTGCAACCCTGAGATCTATGGTATGAAAATGGTCTATATCTATCTGATCCATATGGTGTATTTTTAATATGGTTTATAAATTTAACCTTAAAGGGATACAATAATCTATTTATATTATTTTAAAATAAGGTTTTAGGTCTTTGGAATGTTAAGCTCATATTCAATGATTAGAGATTCATGGAAGAAATTAAAGAAGTCCGATATATATCCTGTGCAGAAGGCCAGGATGGTATCATGGAGGAAAAGTGGCTCAGTTGTACGTTTAGATTATCCAACAAGGTTAGACCGTGCCAGGAGCCTTGGTTATAAGGCAAAGCAGGGCTTTATTATTGTAAGGTCAAGGGTAAGAAAGGGTGGCCAGCACAGGCCAAAGATTATGGGAGGCAGAAGGCCCAGAAGGCTGGCATACAACAAGCTTACTGTTAAAAAGAGCATACAGCTAATAGCAGAGGAGCGTGCCGCGGATAAGTATCCAAACATGGAGGTCCTGAACTCATACTACGTTGGTGAGGACGGTCTTTACAAGTACTATGAGGTAATACTAATAGACAGATCATCTCCTGCTGTACTATCAGACAAAAATGTATCATGGATAGCAAACAGCGCAAACAAGGGTCGCGTCTATCGTGGATTAACATCCGCAGGCTACAAATCGAGAGGCCTTGGACACGGCCGGCTTGGTTCTGCAAAGAGCAGGCCATCAATAAGGGCCAATGGCCGCCTTAGAAGATAATGCCACGGTGGCCCAGCGGTACGGCGCCAGCCTTGAGAGCTGGTTCCCATAGTGGATCGGGAGTTCGAATCTCCCCCGTGGCGCCTTTATATAATATGAAATGGAATATCATAACCAATTTTGTATCCGATTTTAATTCATCGGGAAGATCATATTATAAAAAAAGGAATTTTAAACATTCAACATCAAATAAACGGTACTTTCCATGCATACATGATGATGAAAACAACGTTTTTTATTCAACGATGATACTTAATATAAATGACCATTATTCATTGCACAGAATAGAGAAAAGAAATAATGCCTTTTACATTTACATTGCCGATAAAAGGCTCAGGGAATTATACATAGGCAAGAATAGAAATGGCCTTTTAAAGGTAAAACTTTTTGCAACCGGTTCCATGCCATTCCTGTACGCCGCATCAGTACACATGGAGGATAAAATAAAATACCTTATGAGATCTGGCGTTACATTTATAAAGGGTACATGGCTTCCATGGGATTCAGATGTTATAATAGATGCATTATTAACTCCGGAATTCAAAAACTTTGATGAAACATTTATCTTCGGTTCAGGTAAAAAATTTGGCTCGATAAAATATCAGAAAATAAGGATAAAGAGGATTAAATTTTCAGAGATGAAATGCCATATGATCGTTCAGGGCGGTTCAGACCATTATAAATTGTTTAAATACGCGCTTTCTGTTAACAGGGAAGAGGCACTAAAATACGGCAAATTTTAATTATTTTTTTAGTTTTACAGTGACATCATCATTGACATTGTATGAGATTAAACTTAAACCCGTTGATTCAGCTATCTCACTGAATTTTTCCTCCCCAAGGCTGAACTTATCCTTTGAGAATAATATCTCAACCTCCTCATCATCATCCAAATCAAAGTAAAGCCCTTTGAAATAGGCCTTAAGATAGCTTTCAGGTGCACCACCGCACATGATATTTCTCTGATCCTCAGTTCTCATGTTTATTGTATTAATATAAAATATATTTATCTATGCAAGAAGTATCCCTTTCTGTTTATAATATTTACGTAGCCATAGCGCTCAAATTGTGATACGCCATTGTAATTATATGCAAGGGGTTCAAGCATACCAGAGTCAACAGTTCCATCAGGCTTCTGAACGGTAAATTCATGGCTGTTTTCAGGGCACCATTGTATAATCTTGAGCCTTTTGCCTGAATCATCATCAATGTATGCTATTCCATCCTCTGTTCTTTTAACCACGCAAAGATCCTTTAATCTGAATATCTCGTCAGGTTTGATATCATCAAGGTCACGCCTGCTTAAATATATCCTTGAATGGCTCTTTATAATGTATTTTCTGTATCCAAGATCAATATCAGGATGGTACCTTGCATGGCTCTCAAGGTCAATATCATTGTTTAAATCAAGTAGAACAGGATCATTAACAAAGAAGAACCTCATTGCATCCCTATCGATCAGCTGCCTGTTTATTGAATCAAAGATCTCCCAGGAGAACGTTGCACCTGTTTCCTTCATGCCGGAGTTTATCCAGTATCTTCTAAACGTCTCAGGCCTGTAACCCCTCTTTCTTAGCGCACGTATCGTTCCAAGCCTTACGTCATCCCAGCCTGTGTACTTTCCAGATTTTATACCATTCTTTATTATGCTTGTTTTTAATACCGAACCTGGTATCTTTATAATTCCATAATGGTAATAGTAAGGAAGCTTCCAGCTGTTGTAATTAAATATATATTTCTGTTTCTCTGTATTTACCAGATGGTCCATGCCCCTTATAACATGTGTTAATCCAAGATAATGATCATCAATGGCAACGGAAAAGTTCATCATTGGATAAACACAGTATTCATCGCCTGTAAGCGGATGCCTTTTATATGATATTCTAAAGGCTATCCAGTCCCTTATTGATGGATTTGGATGATTCAGGTCAGTCTTTAAAACAGCTACAGCCTCGCCCTCCCTGTATTCACGGTTAAGCATTTTATCAAATCTATCCAAATGTACGCCAGGATCCATGGATCTGTCTGGCAGGGCCATTGATTTTAATTTTAATTCCTTAAACCTTTTCTGATCGGTCTCCGCTATGTACATATATCCATTTTCTATAAGCTTTTTTGCCTCCCTGTAATATAGATCCATTCTCGATGTCTGTATAACCGTTTTTGTTACATTCACATCCAGCCATTTTAAATCTTCAGGTATCATATCATAGGCATCTATATCTATGTTTCCGGGATTGGTATCCTCTATTCTTAGTATTAGATCACCACCGTATCTTTTTACGTATTCATCGTTGAGTATTGCCATCCTTGAATGGCCTATGTGCAATGGTCCTGATGGTGAAGGCGCCATCCTCATGACAACGCCATTTTTTGCATTTGGCAGCTCTGGCAGCTCGTGCTTCTCCTCCTTTTTTTCCTTTATTTTAAATTCCGGGTACTCATTGTTTATTATTTCAATAATACGGTCCTTTCCCATTGAATTTATCTCATCAACGCATTTTTTAACATCGTTGATTAAATCACCAGGATTCTTTCTGGCCTCAGGAAACTCCGCCATTAACTTGCTAACTACGGATTTTACATCGGCCCTTCCATCATGCAAGTATGCATTTTTAATTGCCTGCTTCCTTATTTCTTCTGTAATACTCACCGACCTCACCCTCTATAAATTCCATAAAATGATCCATACCATCACCGGTCACGGCTGATACTGCAATATCCTCATATCTTTTTGATAGATCAAGCTTGGTCTGAACCCTAATTATCCTGTTTGGGAAATTCTCCCTTATCTCGCTGTATAGCCTGGCCTGTGCATCTAAATCAACCTGTCCGGAGTAATCAAATAAAAATAATATTATACCATCTATGTATGACAATGCTATTATTGCCTTTTTTTCCATATCATTTCTTCTGGACATGTCCCTGTCAAGAAGGCCCGGCGTGTCTATGAACTGTGCTTTTCCTGATTTAAAGCTGCGGTATCCTATTATAATGTCCAGCGTTGTAAACGGATACGGCGCTATCTTTGGCCTGACATCTGTTATTTTTGATATCAGTGAGCTCTTGCCGGCATTTGGCATTCCGGCCATGATAAATGTGGGCATATCTGTAATAATGCCTGGAAGCCTTCTCATTGAATCCCTGCAATTTCCAAGAAAAACAAGATCATCATTTATGTTTTTTACCAGTGATGAAAACCTTCCATAGTAGCTCTTCATTAAAACGTTCATCTCGTTTATGGTCTTTGCATACCTCAATTTTTTTATATAATCAGTGCTAAGTCTTTTTATGTTATCACTTGTCCACTGAACCTTACCAAGGCTTAATTTGTAATGATCAACATCAAACATCAGGTCTATTAAATGGTAATAGAATGGATGGATCTTTTCAATTGTTGGAAACTTTTTTATTATCCTATCGAAATGTGAGCATGCAGTGGATTCTATTGTTGATATCCTGTCCATGATCTCCTTTTTTACCTTATCCTCCTTCCTGGGAAAGTAAGGTTCCTCTATATTCGATGCCCTTTTAAAGGATTTATTTATTATTTCCTGTGATCTTAATATCGTTGGTATGTAATCAAACACTTATAGGTATTGTTATTATATATTAAAGCATTTAATTCTATTTGCTGTTAACTATGTAACCTGCACTGGACATCTCGCTCTTTATCAAATCCATGTAGTCGTTATTCTCTATCATTAGAAATCTTCCTGATTTTTTCACCGAAAACGATGTTTTGATTTTTCCATCATCCATTAATATGTAAGAGCTTCCGTATCTGGCCTTTAAATAATCGCTATAATAAAGATAGAACAGATCCTTTGGCGTCACAACCATCGTGCCATTGTTATGGTTATTTTTCTCAACTGATAGATAAACAAGCTTTTTTTCATCCAGAACTATGGCGTCTGCTATTTTATTCTCCATTTTTAATTCCCTTACAGCATCAATGTAATCATTATCTATATCAACGGAGAACATCCTTTTATAATGCTCATCGTCAAAGAAGCCAAAGGTATTTAATATGCTTTTCAGCATGGTTTTTATTGCATCCTTTCTTGATATGCTTTCGTGTATAAATACATACCTTCTCTTATAATCGCGCGCCACTGCGTTTATCTTAAACAGCGACTTTATTGCGGATTTTACCCTGTATGATTCATGGATATCTCTTATTAGCTCTGATTCGGTTTTGCTATCATTTAATAATATCTTTACTATCCTTTCCTCGATATCATTTAATTTCCTTGATCTTATTGAACGGTATAAACTTATCATGTTCTTTGTAATGTACGTGCTGCTATCAAACGGGCCGTTTATTATGTATAAAAATCCGGATTCAAAGTATTTTTCCATGTCAGCCGGTTTTATGCCCGTGTATATGCCCTCGACATCTGTCCTTATGCCAAGATGCAGCCTCTCAAGCTTATTGTAATTCAGTGGCTGCTCGATCATCTCCGGCGTAAACATGGATATTAAATCATTCATGCTGTTTATAACCAATGCATTTGTATTGCAAAGGTATCTGCCATACCTTTTGTATTTATCATCATGAAGATCATTATTATCTATGACAATGCTATAGTTAAAATACCTAGAATTTATATAATCCAGGAAGCTTTTTTCCGATCCACTTTCAAGCTCAAGGCCCTCTATCCAGAGAACAGATCCACTGTCGAATATCCTCATGAAGCCGGACTCATGGCCGTTATCTATGAATATTGAAGAATCGTTGTCCGAAAATTTTCCAAGGTATATTAAAAGCGGGTCAAGAACGTTTACAATGATCCTTGATGGTCCAGAATCTCTGATATCACCATAATATACCTCATTTTTATAATACAATGGAACCCTGCCTGATAAATCAATTCTTGATGGGCTTACCCAGAAAAATCTTGTTAGCTCCTTTAATGTCACGGGCCCGAATTTATCCACAAGGTCTCTTACATCATTTCCTGGTTTGTATTTATAAATCCTTTTACCATCGTTTATAATCTCAAGGCGGTATTCAAGATCCTTTACAATAGCCTTTACAACGGAATCTCCAAGGCCTGTGAGTTTTGAAATCTCATTTATTCCAAGGCCATCCTCTATGTATTTAATTATCCGCTCATCGTTCCTGCCCGGATTTTCCCTTCTAAGATAATATAATGTGTCAAGCAGCCATTTAGCAATGTAGACATACCTGTTTTTTATTGCCCTTGTGTAATAAACGGCACCGGATTCCATCAGGCTCTTAAGATTATTATAATTGAAATTCTTCACCCTTGATTTTATGTTTTCCAGAGAAAAGGCGAAGCCATATTTATCAAAGTAATCTTCAATGGTATCGCATGGCTGTGAAAAATAGTTTATCCTCTTTTTGTTTATATCATCATTATTAACGTTTACAAGGTTCTTTAAATCAGATGATAGAATATACTGCCTAACAAACATTGGTGTAATATAATCGTTTACCACGGTTTTATTCATTATAAGATCATTCAACGCAGATTCCATTTCTGACTCGTTTACAGGTATTTTTATTATCAGCTCATCAAAGGAAAGCGGTCCATAGGCACCCAGAGTTAATTCAATGGCCCTTTTAATGGCATCGATTCTGTTTATTTCGCCTGGTTTTATATCATTCTTTATGTAAATGGTGATTTTATCCTTAACATGCTTTCTTATAATGTATGATGATTCCAGTTTTATAAGTGATGACTCTATTACATCATCATCGAGCTTTGTTTTCAACTTTATCTCCTTAAAGCTTGTGTTATCTATAACATCGTATATCATTTTATCAACGTCATTTAATTCGTGTTCTTTTCTAAACAACGTATAAAATATGTTATAGTAATCTATTGAAGTCCACTGTGTTGACCTTATAAAAACAGAGACTATCTTATCGCTATTTATTAATTCCTCTGTTGCGTTCTCTATATCTATTATTGAGTAATCATATGGACCGTTAAACCTTCTTTTAAATGGATCTATGTACGGGAAGTGCCTTGCAAAATCCATGTAGGATTCAATGCTGTCTATCCTTGGCACGTTATTTTTGTAGTAATTCTCAACAAGCCTCGCATCGTTTACAAGGAAGTTTATGCTGCTTCCATATATTTTATCAAGCAATTTATTCTGGAATTCCCTGAGAAGTTTTGATTTATCCTCCATTAAAACAACATCTGATGCGCCTGATATTATAAGATTATATGAAAACGGGCTTGTTTCCCTTGAATAGTCATTTATTTTAAACCTCCCCTTTTCTATAACATTTTTTATGTATAATAGCGCATGCTCCATATCCATAACATCATTTAATATCTCATTGTAAGTTTCCTTTATCACAGGAAAATTGTCCATGTTTTCAAGAACCCTGAGGAGCTTATCACTTCTTAGCTGCTGTCTGGTTACAGGCACATCTGCACTTTTATATTTCCTTAAGACCATCAATGCCCTTGTTGCACAGTATCTAAACCTCTGCTTAAACATCTCGGTATTCTCTATTGACCTTTTTAATATATCATCGAAGTTCCTGGATGTAAGCATTCTAATAACATCTTTTATCTCTATCTTTTTATCAAAGCTTATCATGAAACCATTATCATTGACACTTATCCTTGCATTGACGTCATAATTATTTGATATAATGTATGCATAGGCCCTGGAAAGGGCATCATTTACGCGCCTGCCCAGCGGTATATGGAATATTATATTGTAATTTTTATCCATGTAACCCTCTATTAAAAGGAAGTCCTCAGATGGTATTCCGTATGGTTTCTGGGCCTTTATGTATGATACAAGGCTCATGGCCCCAAACTCATCTATATAATAATTTTTCATCAGCCATTCCTTTGCGGAATTGTCATCCATGGAGGCAAGCTCCTTTCTGAATCTTCCTATTAATACACCAAGGTCATAGCTTCTTGGCAAAAGCTCGCCGGTCCAGGAAGGAACGGTTGGTGTCATGCCTGTGGCATCACTTACCATAACCCTGTTTCTAACGGTTTTTATAAATTTATATGTTCTTGCCCCAAGGACAAAGATATCGCCTTGTCTGAGTTTTTCAACAAACTTGTCGCTGAGCTGTCCTATCATCCTGCCATGGTCATTAAAAACGTTGTAGTTAGCCTCATCAGGTATGGTTCCAACGTTCATGAAATATATTAATCTAGTGCTCCTCTTCTTTCCAAAGGTTGATGTTTCCTCATCGTACCAGATCTTTGAGTAAATGGTATTGCCCTCTATCTTGCCGGACAGGTATTTTAATGTATATATAAAATCCCTGTAATCAAGGGTATGAAATGAAAACGAGTTTTTTATTATTTTATATGCCTCATCGACATTCCAGGTCTTTTCAAGGGCCATGCCAACAAGTGCCTGTGAAAGCACATCCAGCGGGTTTAAGGGAACCTGCACCCTGTCTATGTTATGATCATATGCAGCCCTTGTAAGCACAGTGCATTCCATTAAATCATCAATATCAAAGACAACAAGCCTGCCCTTGGAAAAGTCCCTCACACCATGGCCGGATCTGCCTATCCTCTGAAGTGCCCTGGAAACGGATTTCGGGCTTCCTATCTGTATTACAAGGTCTATGTATCCTATGTCTATGCCAAGCTCAAGGGACGTTGATGTTATAACGCATTTTAATTCACCGCGTTTTAATTTATTTTCAACATCGACCCTGGTCTCCTTTCCCAGGGATGAATGATGCGCCTCTATGTTTTCTATGCCACGGGCCTTTAAGCGCATGGCAACGTGTTCTGTAGAGCCCCTGGTGTTTGTGAATATCAATGTTGTTTTATGTGAATTTACCAGATCCACTATTATATCATACATCTTCTCGGTTGCTATTTCATAGCTTACCTTTGTAAGATCCTTTGACGGCGTTATAACCCTTAAGTCAAGGTATTTATTTGTGTTAACCTCTATTATCCTGCATTCACGCCTTTTTTCGCCATCGTATCCGCAGAGATAGGCCGCTATTAAATCCAGCGGCGCCTGCGTTGCGGATAAACCTATTCTAACAAAGTCGCCGGCTATATAAGCAAGCCTCTCAAGATTTAAAGATAGGAGCGATCCGCGCTTTGTTGATGAGATCTCATGTATCTCATCAACTATTACATACTCAACACCAAAGAACTTCTCCCTAAATTTATTTGCTGTTAAAACCAATGATAACGATTCAGGCGTTGTTATTAAAATATGCGGCGGCTTGCTCAACATCCTTGCCCTTTCCCTTGCATCAGTATCACCGGACCTTACAGCTATTCTTATATCAGGAAGATCAATTCCGTGACTCCTGGCTATTTCATATATCTCATTTAAAGGCGTTTTTAAATTTTTATTAACATCATTTGCAAGCGCCTTTAGAGGGCTTATATAAACACAGTATATCTTATCCTCAAGGCTGCCTGATCTTGCCTTTATAAAAAGCTCATTTATTATTGATAGAAAACCTGTAAGTGTTTTTCCGGTACCAGTTGGCGATGAAACAAGAACATTATTTTTATTATGAATTAAAGGTATGCCATACCTTTGTGGCTCGCTTAATGAATCGTATTTTGAGTTGAACCACTCTGCCACCACCGGGTCAAGAAACGGAAACTCATCCTCAATTCTGAAATCTGTGTACATAAAGACCTTATTAAAATGCTTAAAACTATTTAGCTTTTGTTAAAATTCTGTTTCATAAAAAACTTTTTATTTATTTTAAAAATATTAAAAGATGAGGATAGACGATAAAAATTTGCCCTCAATTGGGTTTGGGACATACAGGCTTGGCGGCAGCTCAACGCCAGTATATGAAAACGATGAATACGATTTAAACATTATAAAATATGCATTATCACGTGGATTAAGTGTAATAGATACAGCCGAGTACTATGGTAATGGTCATACCGAGGAGCTAGTTTCAAAGGCAATAAAGGATTTTAACAGGAATAATATATACATAATATCAAAGGTATGGCACAACCATTTACATTACGAGGATGTAATAAGATCGCTTAAAAACAGCCTGAAAAGGCTTAACACCAATTATATAGACCTTTATTTAATTCACTGGCCGAATAAATCTATACCATTAAATGAGACCCTATCAGCAATGGAATACCTGAAGGATTCAGGATACATAAGGGATATAGGTGTAAGCAACTTCAATGAGTCACTTCTTGACGAGGCATTATCATCCATGAAGAAATACGAGATCGTTGCAAACGAGATAGAATACAATCTGAACAACGCATCTGTCGTTGAGAACGATGTAATAAAATACTGTATTAAAAACAGGATATCGGTAATAGCATACTCGCCGTTAAACCGTGGATATTTAAACAGATCAATAGACAGCATCGCAAAGAAGAATAATATGAGCAATGTTCAGCTTACGCTTGCCTATTTAAAAAGGTTGTCACTGCCGATACCGATGTCAAGGAATATGAAACATATTGATGAAATAGTATCAGCCATGAAGATAGATCTAAGTGATGATGTTTATAATGAAGTAAGAAATTCCATATTATGATTATTGATTACATAAAGGGCCATGTCGATAATGATAAAGACGCCTCGATAATAGCCGCAATGATGTATGCAAGGGCCATTGGCCTTGAGTACAATTTTGACATAAATCCATACAGATCAAAATATCCTGAACTTTACAAAAAAATGGAATCAATGCTTGATAACGTTAATTTGCGTGATATATTATTTTATAGAATAAATTCAAAGAAGGACGAAATAAAAAACATAATTAAGAAATACAATAAAAACCTTGTTTATATCTCGCTTGCAGGCACTCTTGGATATGCATCGATATCTTCAATGCTTGGCCTTCAGCTTCTCTCAGGCTTTTCATGGAATATCGACAGATTTAATGAATTTAAAAGGGATGAGATAGAAACAATGCAGGACATGATTCAATATATAATAGAGGATGTATGGAACTTTCTTGAGGAATTTGTCAGCATAGGCATTGCAATAGAATTCTACGGCTCATACACAACGAACATAGCAATGCCATTGAGGGAGATGATTGATTCAGGAATAGAGATAAATAGAACAGATTTAAAAATAGATTACTTTAAATCGTTGAATGATGCCGGGAAAGAGGCCTTTGTAAGATCGCTCATTTCATAATATTATTTAATATAATAATTTAGTTATTACCGTAATTTTTTTAAAGAGACCAAAAAAGCTTTTTATCCATAAATGAATCATAATAGAATGAAGATTTACGCTGAGATATATCCATATTCAAAAAAGGATTCATTGCTCGATGAGATAGAATCAATATCGCAGTTCGATGGCATAGACATTCCTGATAACCCGCTTGGCTATCCCACAATGAGCCCGGAGGTTATTGCATACATAATTAAAAATTACTATGATAATAAGGATATAATAATAAACCAGAGGTTAAAGGATATAAATGAATTGAAGTTAAGGTCATTAATAAAAACGGCGAAATTCCTTGGTGTGTCAATGGCGTTTACCCTTGGTGACGATCCAAAATACGGCATATCTGTGAACGATGTCGATTCATTAAAAGCTTTTGAAATAGCACACAAAAGGCATCTAAGAGCCGGTCTTATACTAAGCCTTAGAAAACCTGAATCTTTAATCAGGGAAAGATTAAAAACAAGGGCCGATTTCTTTTTGGGCACGAACTTTGATGGCCTTACATTTTACAATGATGAAAGGATAATACCATATATTATAATAGAAACAGAAAAGAATAGAAACATTATAAGATCAATGAGGCAGCACAGCTTTAATTTAAATGAGGTCTACGATCTTTTCTATATCCTTGATTATAGTGCCGTTTTATTATCATGCCCTGGCGACTTTGAATCACTTTCATTTATAATAAACAGGCTCTAATTTTATATATTATGCATCGATATTTATACGTGGAAGGATTCAGACCAAGAGGCTGGCAGGATGGAATAACCTCGACGATTCTGTCAAATTTAAATAATAATGGCAAGATCGCACTGGAGGCCCCAACGGGCTCAGGTAAAACAAGCTTTATACTGTATCTTGCATTTCTGTCCGGGAAAAAATTTATATACAGTGTTAGAACGCACAATGAATTCACAAGGATATACGAGGATAACAAAAGATTCTTTAATCTGGATATTGCATACATGTTTGGTAAAAAATCATTGTGCCCGCTGCCGGACAGGTGGCTTGAAAATGATGATTCAGACCGTGATATATGCACCGGCTGCTTTTTAAAGGACAAAACCATTGATGTCAAATTTGATATGGAGCCCGAGGAACTATGTAATTTTTTATTAAGGGAATCCATGGAGAATATAAACATAGATATAAAGAACAGATCCCTTGTTAAAAATGAAAAGGGTGATTATTATTATAAAAGGGAGAAGAACTCTCTTGGATTCTGCCCGTACTATTCTGTTAGGCTGTCTGCATTATCTCATAATATAATAGTAATGACGTATAATTATCTTTTAAATCCGGGAATAAGGTACAGAACCTTTGGCATTGAAAATTTTAATGATTACTGCATAGTTTTTGACGAGGCGCATAACATAGACGATTTTGTTGAGAACTTTGGGAGATCATTAAGGCCAAAAACCGTTGAAAGAGCCATAGAACAGTCAATGAACTATTTTCCGGTTAAAGAATACAAATGCAATGATAGGACAAGGCTTGGCATAATGCTTGAAAGATTACTATTAGAGCTCGATTTAAAAGAATCCGGAACATTAAAAAGATTTTCATTCTCAAAGGATTTCATTGATAATCTTGATATAGATATAATAAAAAGATTCAGCGACATGTTCAATGACATAAATGAGAAAAACCCTGCAGGGCAAAGGCATAGAAATTACCTAGAATCATTATACAATTTTCTATATGATGTATTTAATTCTGAGAATTCTGGTTTATACTATTACAGCGATAAAAATGGAATATTATTGAAAATCATGTACTATGATGTATCATCATTTTTAAGATTTTTAAACAGCTCACCCGTGATTTTCATGTCTGGAACCATGCCGTCACCGGAGCATATATCACTGGTCTGGGGTTTTGAAAATATTATTTACATATCAGTAGAAAAAATCTTTAAAAATGCCGGCGGCGAGAAAAAATACCATATTGTCACAGGGTTTACAACATTGAATAAATACAGATTAAAAAGCGACACCTGGGAGCCAATGTTAAAAAAATACATGGATTTTATCAAAGAAAGATATAACAGCGCATCAGGCTCGGTTCTTGTTGCCGTACCGGCTTACAGCATCCTCTCTGGGGATAAAAGTATATCATCATTTATAGATGATGATATAAAACCGCATGTTATAATTGAAACAAGAAAATTATCATTTTCTTATATAAAGGGCAGGGCATTAAGGGAAAAACTGTTAATATTTTCCGTTCATGGTGGTAAACTTCTCGAAGGCGTTCAGCTTGTAAATAAAAACAGGAGCCTGATAAGCGATGTCATAATAATGGGCCTTCCATTAATACCAATGGACGATTACAGAACCGATAAAATAAAGTTCATTGAAAGGCAATCCAAAAGGAATATGCAGGATAATCTTTACTATGAAAACGCAATGATAAAGGTAAAGCAGGCCGCTGGCAGATCAACAAGGTCTGAAAACGATGTCGCCGATATATGGCTCTGCGACGATCGCTTTTCATTAGCTTACTGGCGTGACATCTTTCAAAATTAAACCGGCCAGAAGATCTTTGCAAGCTCAACTATAACGGCCATGGCTATGCCTATGTATATAATTAGCTTTGGATCAAGTGCCGGGCCCTTTATCTCCTCCTCATTAAAGTACCTTATAAGTCCGGCTCCGGACTGGAAATTTTCATTTGTATTGTTCTTTGGCATGATTAATTGAATTAAAATGTTTGATTTAAACTTTTTTAATCATTTCTATATTTAAAAGTGTAACAGTATGCGCAAGAATAATATAATACATAGCAATTCACTATTAGGCTCCCGTGGTGTAGTCCGGCCAAGCATTAGGGACTCTCAATCCCCCGACTCGGGTTCAAATCCCGACGGGAGCATTATTGCAGATTTTTATAATGAAAAATTTCCTTACAGATCAATACAGAATATATTTTTAAATAAAAATATTGATTATTTTATTATATCCTTTAATGGAACCGCGTATGCATAGTTTGTTATTGAATCCTCTATTAATGTATTTCCAACTATCAGTGGCTGCTGTATTGCGTAGATATAGTTTGTTGTATAGTTAGCTATTATTGAGCCGGTTGTTGCATTTATTATTGTTATATTATTCAGATCCGGAACAAAAAGCATGTTATTGTAATATGCTGGCTCATCGTGCAAAAAGGCATACACGCTCAGCTCTGGAGATTTCCATAGAATCCTTCCGTTTGTTACATTCACTGCTATTATCCTATGGTCTATTATTGATGGCACATATGCTATACCATTAATTATTAAAGGCGAGTTTCCGTTATTTGTACCGCCAACATGAAACCTTTTTGTGAGGTTTTCATTTATTATTATTTTCCCTGTCTTTATACTGGCAACAATGAAGGCCTGTTTTATTGAGATCTCCTTAAGCTCAGGCCCATAGTATACCGGATACGCTGTGAATGTGTCAACGATGTTTCCATTGTATATTGCGGGAACCGCATCACCTGCACCGGATGTTGCTGCAAACGGCAGCCTTATTATTTTGTACAATGTTCCATTTGTATATAATTCAACAAATGCAGACATGTTCGTTGGATAACCCGATGAAAACCCGGCAATTATTAATTTCATCGGCCTGTAATATAATAATGATGCCATGTTTGCGGAGCCATTGTAATGGTATTTCCATATAGTATTACCATTTGTTAGGTTCATTGAATATATATTTCCGTCACCATCGTCCCAGATCAACTGGTTATTCGCTATCACACCCGTTGGCATTGCCTGTGCTTTTGTTAAATGCAGCCATAAAGGCCTTCCTGTTGTGGCATTAAACGCAAGTATGCCTGTTAAACCTGAATACCTGCCACGGTAGCCACCGCCAAATGCATTTAAAAGACCCTGATCATATGTAAAGAATGCAGATCCAAGTCCAACGTAACCTATGTTTTTATAAACAAGCGTTTCAGACATTATTGATGACGGGACACTTAGTGAAAATATCACATTGCCTGTTTTATCATTTATTCCATAGACCATACCGTCCGATGACGTTATGTAAACTATGCCATTTACAATCGTTGGTGCAACAACGTCACCGACCATCTGTGTGTATCCCGGAATCCAGCCATAGCCAAGCTCCTTAAAATCCTTATAAAAAACGCTTATATTGTCCTCAAAGGCATCGCTCTGTTTTAACGTCCATCTTGCGGAAAGATTACCATTGACTGTATTATCCCTTGAGTTGTTATTTGCATATTCAATGTAGCTTGATGGTCCTGTTATTAAAAGATTTTTTAGATTATTTTTGTAATATACATCGCACACCGGAATTCCGTTTAGATATTCCATGTATTTCTTTTCAGGCTTTTTTATCGGTTCATGGTAATAGTATCCACCGGCAAAGGCTGCTCCTATAAATAAAACCACGATTATTATTATAATTATATTTCTAGATCTTTTATCCATTTTAATCATAATTATGAGTAATATATCATATTTAAACATTATTTTTCATACTAAGTATCTTTGAAAGAAATTATAATTTTTTCGATGAAAAATGCATAAATATGATAAAATAAAACATTCAATAACGTATTTAAAAATTAAAAAAATTATATCATAATAAATGAAAATAAATTAAACAATATTATAATTAGTAGAACTTTCTGGCAGCAGAATCTAGGCCTTCAAATGACATCGGATGCTGATGTGACATCTCTGCAAGGTCTCTTAGGCTTAAACCCCTGGAAACACAAAGGGCTATCTCATTTATAATATTGCCGGCATCATTGCCTATTACGTAGCCGCCAATGATCTTCATTCTCTTATCAAAAACCAATGTTATTTCACCGTAAACCTCGTTGTTTATCTCTGCCAGGGAATCCTTTTTCATATCGTATGTGGCCTCGTAATGCTCTATACCAAGCCTTTCAGCCTGTGCTGGGAGTATGCCAACGTATGCGAGCTGTGGTATTGTATATAAAGTAAATGGAACCGAGATTGGATCAAAGTAATCAACAGGTACATTTCCGGCCATGATGTTATTTGCCGCTATTATCGACTGCCTCTTTGCAGCATGGAACAGTGGTGTTATGCCATTTACATCCCCGGTTGCATATATATTTTTAATGTTTGTCTGCATTGACATGTTTACATTTATTCCATGCTTTGTATACTTTATTCCAAGGTCGTCAAGTCCTTCAGGAAGCACAGGATGCCTGCCTGCAGCCATCATTACCATATCAGATACAATCTCACCATCGTTTAATAAAACCTTTAATTTATCGTTGAATTTTTCTATGGATTTAACCTCACTTGATGTTTTTACATCCATCCTTGGAAGAAGAGGTATTAATTTATCTATTATATCGGTCTCCATGCTTTCCAGTATTCTATCAAGCATCTCTATTATTGTAACCCTTGAGCCTAAAATGGATAGAAATGAGCCTGTTTCAACGCCTATGTAGCCACCACCAATAATTGTTATGCTTTCCGGGACGCTTTTTATTTTTGGATCCATTGAGTAAAAATCCCTGCTTGTTACCGCAAGCTCGCTTCCCTTTATATTTGGTATAAATGTATCAGCACCAGTGGCTATTATTATATTATCTGCGTGATACCTCTCAATGCCGGTGCCTGTGTCAACCTCCACGGTATTTTCGTCAACGAGCCTTCCAGTGCCCTTTATTATCTTTAGATCCGCCTCACCAAGCTCCCTATCATGGTCACTGTAACGCAGCCTTTGGACGCTATCCTTATGATCAACAATTTTTTTGTAATCCACTTTAAGGTCAAGGATTCCCTTTAATGTATTGTATTTATGAACGGATTCTATAATTGCCTTTGAAGGAACGCAGCCCTCTGAAAGGCAGTTTCCTGACATTACTCCCTTCTTGTCTATCATGATTACATTATAACCTGATCTCTTCAGTTTAAATGCGGCCGGATATGCGGCACCCCCAGCCCCAATTGTTACAACATCGTATTCTTTCATAATTGATTATCATTTTAAGTAAAAAAAAGTTTGTATTAGTCTAAAAATTTGCATTTAACATAATTCCTAAACATAATGTTTATGTTTTAAGTATAAATAAATGAGCATGGGGATCTCAGTCAGGGACGCAATGAACAAGAGGCCGCTTTACATAAATGATAATGAGAGTATTGAAAAGGCCGCCAGCATAATGTCCGGTGAAAACAAGGGATCCATTCTTGTTGGAACCCCTGAAAAATTAACAGGAATAGTAACAGAGCGCGACATAATCAGGGCAATAGCAAAATCGATTCCTGTTAACGACAATGTATCAAAGATAGCAACAAAGAATAACCTAATATTTATAGATGAGGATGAACCGATAACAAAGGCCGCTGCACTGATGGGAAAACATAACATAAGGCATTTGATAGTTAAATCAAAATCAGGAAAGGTTACAGGAATAATATCAACAAGGGATCTTTTCAGGGAAAAGGACATTATAAGGAATCTCGGCAATATTAATGATAGTGACTGGGAGGGAAGTGATTAATATGAGTATAAGTCTTGGTCTTGAGGACGTTTTCATAAAGTACACATCATTAACATCGATAGATGGTGAAAAGGGGGAGCTCAGGTACAGGGGTTATGATATAAAAGATCTCGTTGAACACTGCTCCTTTGAGGAGGTTGCCTATCTAATGTTTTACGGCGAGCTTCCAAAAAGGGACGAGCTAGAACACTTTAAAAGCAATGTAATGAAGAATTATAAAATTCCTGAAAATGTAAAAAACATCATAAAAAACATGCCAAGGGATGGCGATGCCCTTGCAATCATGGAGGCAGCCTTCGCGGCATTGAGCACCGAGGAATACACATGGGAAAAGGAAAGGGATCGTGAAAAGGCCGCAGAGATTATGGGCCGCGCCCTTGGAATTGTCTCGGCTGTCTTTAGGTACAGGGACGGAAGGGAAATAAAGGATCCTGAGAATAAGGGTTATGCCGAGGCATTTCTTAATGCATGCTTTGATTCAGGCATAGATGAGGATAAAATAAAGGCAATGAACGCAGCATTGATACTTTACATAGATCATGAGGTACCGGCATCAACCACGGCAGCACTTGTTGCATCATCAACGTTATCTGATATGTACTCATGTGTTACAGCAGCAATAGCTGCACTGAAGGGCCCGCTTCACGGAGGGGCGGCAGAGGCTGCCTATAAGCAGTTCCTTGCAATAAAATCCCCTGAAAACGTTGATTCATGGTTCAATGAAAATATATTAAACAATAAAAAGAGGTTAATGGGCTTTGGCCACAGGGTTTATAAAACATACGATCCAAGGATGTTAATCTTCAAGGAGCTTGCAAGGAAAAATGCAAAAACCGATGAACAGAAAAAAATACTTGAGCTTGCAGAGAGGCTTGAGGCTCTGGGCGTTAAGAACTTTGGCCAGAAAAAGATCTTTCCAAACACTGATTACTATTCAGGCATAGTCTTTAATGAGATAGGCTTTCCATTATACATGTTCACAACGCTCTTCGCACTTTCAAGGGTTGTTGGCTGGGTTGCACACATATCAGAGTACGTTGAGAGCGAGGAGAGATTAATAAGGCCAAGGGCAATATATATAGGCCCTGAGAAGAGAGATGTTGTACCAATAGATAAAAGATAATATTATTAAATATTATTTTATATTAGCCCATGAAGTTTGATAGAAAACGAATAGCAGAGATGAGAAAATTATACATACCTGATTCAAAGGTTCTTGAGGCGATGAACATTCAGCCAGATGACAGGATAATAGATTTTGGCGCCGGTGATGGTTACTATTCAATCTTGTTCTCAAACTTTTTAAGATGTGGTTACGTTTATGCCATTGAGAACGATGATGAGGCCATATCAATGATAAATGAAAGGATAAATGATAATAAAAAGGTTCAGATCATCAATGGCGATCTCTGTGATATGGAGCTTCCAGAGCATAACAAGGCATTTTTTTCAAACGTTTTTCATGATATAGAATGCAGGGATAAATTAATGAAAAAGATAGTTAATACAAAGTATGTTGTTTTAATAGAATTTAAAAAGGGTACAAATTTTGGGCCGCCTGAAAGCATAAAGATAAATCAGGATGAGCTTGAAAGCATCTTTAATAAATATGATTTTAAACGGGACATGCACATAGAACTTGAAATGCATTACATAGACAGGTATATAAAATAACTGCAAATGCGCTGGGAGGGAGATTTGAACTCCCGAGCTATTTCAGCACAGGTTTTCCAGACCTGCGCCCTACCAGGCTAGGCTATCCCAGCATCAATTCTGAATCGAATCTTAGATTATGAATATTACGGTTATAAAATCCTTTCAAATATTGGTATTGTCTGCGATCTCTGGACGCCGTCCATTGTTCTAAGCTTTTCAAGGACAAATTCTGATAGATCCTTCATTGATTTCTGCACAGTCAATATTATTATATCCCAGTCTCCTGTTATTATGGATGCTGATATTACGTTTTCCATTGCGGCAAGATTCCTGCAAAGTGTCTTCTGATCCACCTTTGCCTTGGAATCGTACTCTATTAATATGTATGCCATAACTGAATAACCAAGCTTTTCATAGTCAAGGTCAACAGTGTACTTTTTTATAAAGCCCTCCTTTCTTAAACGCTCCATCCTTTCAAAAACCGTGGCCCTTGGTATCTGAAGGCTGTTCGAAATATCAGATATCTTATCACGGCCATGATCCCTTAAATATGATATAATCTCCATATCCTTCTTATCAACCTTGTCCAGCATTAAAACAAAATGACAAGGAAGTATTTAAATAAAACTATTTTTGTTTATTATTTTGATTAAAATGTTTATTAATTCAAAAATGCTTATGATATTATGTCAATGAATATTGAAGAATATGTACAGAATGAGATAGAATACTCATTAAAGCATCTCGGCGATGAGAAGGTCAGGCATGCAATAAAGGTTGGCAGTGATATACGCGGATACATATCAGAGTTCCTTAGGGGAAAAGGCTATATAGAAATACCTCCTGTAATAATATCGCCGTTAACAGACCCATTAAACCATCCTGTTTATGATCCAAAGATAAGTGCATATGGCGGTGACCTATGGCTTACAAAGAGCATGATCTTCCATAAGCAGATTGCAGTTCAGTCATTAAAAAAGATATTTATAATGTCACCAAACATCAGGCTTGAGGTTGAGGAAAAGTCCAAGACTGGCAGGCACCTTTACGAATTCACTCAGGTCGATATCGAGGCTCTTGAAAAGACCAGGGAGGAGATGATGGATCTGGCAGAAGATCTCATTATATACACAATAAAAAAGATAAAGGAAAACGATGCAGATGAGCTTAAATTCTTTAAGAGGTCACTGCCAGATTTCAAGAAGCCATTCCGGAAGATCACGTACATGGAGGCCGAGAAAAAATATGGAAAGGACTTTGAGCGCGAGCTATCAATGGAATCAAAGGAGCCTGTATGGTTAATAGATATACCATTAGAGGCAAGGGAATTCTATGATCGTGAATACGATGATAAGCCCGGAATACTAAGGGACATGGATTTAATATGGCCGGAAGGATACCAGGAAGCATCATCCGGCGGCGAGAGGGAATATGAGCTGCCAAGAATAATAGAAAGGATACACAAGAAAGGCCAAACAGAGGAGCAGTTCAAATGGTTTATTGAACTTGCAAGGCACGGTATAAAGATGTCTGCAGGCTTTGGCATAGGCATTGAAAGGTTTACAAGGTATGTCTGCGGTCTTGAGAGGATAGAGGATACAAATCCATTCCCAAAGGTACCTGGTAAGGTCTCATTATAATATTATTTTTAATTCTTTAGAATCAATGCATCTTATGGCGCTGGGAGGGAGATTTGAACTCCCGAGCTACAGAGAGCAGTAGATTTCGGGTCTACCGCCTTACCGGGCTAGGCTATCCCAGCATCAATGCATAATTAAAAAATCACATAAAAATTTTTCATTTTAATTTCATGTGCTCCTTCATCATGCATTTATCCATTACCACGGTAATATTATTTTCCTCAGCGAGTTTTTTTGCATCCTCGTTAATTATTCCTTCCTGCATCCATATAACCTTTGGTTTTTTATTCAATGATTGCCTCACAATGTCAAGAACCGCCTCCGGCCTTCTGAATATCTCTATTACATCTATATTCTCATCCACATCTGATATATCCCTGTATGATTTTATGCCATCCCAGGACTCTATGTTTGGATTTACCGGTATAATATTATATCCATGATCCCTTAGGTATTTTGGAACGTAGTATCCGGGCCTGTCAGGCTTGTCAGATATACCGATTACTGCTATATTTCTATATTTTTTCAGAATCTCGGATGTATCCATATTTATAAATCCGCGCTGGATATTAAACCTTTCTGATGTATAAATTTAAATACTTTTTATCAATATTAAAAATCTATGTTTTGCCCAAAATGCGGTTCTCTTATGACTCCATCAAATGGAAAATACATATGCAGAAGCTGTGGTTACGAGATGTCAAAGGGAGCTGAAAAGAGTACAAAAATAGTTAATAAGAGCTCAGATAAGGAAATTATAATGATAGAAAAGGAGGTAAATGCAGAGCCCCTTGACAGTGAGGCTGTATGTCCAAAATGCCATCATGTTGGTGCATACTATCTTTTAAAGCAGACAAGATCTGCAGATGAGCCTGAAACAAAATTTTACACATGTGCAGCATGCGGCTACAGATGGCGTGAGTATTGAAAATATTATATACTTTATTTATATAATTTAAATCATGGTTCTTGAAAATTTATCATCATCATTAAAGGATGTATTTAAAAAGATTTCAGGATCAAGTTACATTGATAAGGAAACGATAAAAGAGGTATCAAAAGATATACAAAGAGCCCTTCTTAAGGCAGATGTTAATGTAAAGCTTGTTATTTCATTAACGAACAGGCTGCAGGAGCGCGCAGCAACTGAAAAGCCGCCGGCAGGCATGAGTGAGCAGGATTTTATATTAAAGATCATCTACGAGGAGCTATTATCAATACTTGGTGAGGAATCAAGGATTGAGCTAAAGCCCCAGACAATAATGCTTGTCGGTCTTTATGGAAATGGAAAAACGACGACCGCAGGGAAGCTTGCAAGATTCTTTATAAAAAAGGGCCTAAGCGTTGGCCTTATAGCGGCAGATGTTCACAGACCAGGAGCTTATGAGCAGCTTGAGCAGATATCAAAACAGGTGAATTCGCTATTCTACGGTGAAAAAAATGAAAAGGACCCTGTGAAAATTATAAAAAATGGGCTTGATAGGCTTGGGGATGCAAAGGTAAAGATCATAGATACCAGCGGCAGGGATTCGCTTGATGATGAATTAATAGATGAAATTAAAAGGATTAAGAACGAAATAAAACCTGACGAGGTTTTATACGTTGTCGATGCAACCCTTGGCCAGCAGGTCGGTCCACAGGCAAAGGTACTAAATGACGCAGTTAGCATAAGCGGTGTAATAATAACAAAGATGGATGGTACAGGAAAGGGTGGTGGTGCACTGAGCGCCGTTGCCGAGATAAAGTCTCCAGTTTATTTCATAGGCACCGGGGAGCATATGGAGGACTTTGAGGTATTCAATCCAAGGAAGTTTCTTTCAAGGCTTCTGGGCATGGGCGACATTGATGCGTTAATGGAGGCCGTAAAGGAGACAAATATAACAGAGGAGGAGGCTGAAAAATCACTTGATAAATTAATGTCCGGAAAATTCAATTTAAAGGACATGTATGATGTCTGGGAAAAATTCTCAAAACCAGGGCTGTTAAAAAAGATATTTAATTCAATGCCACTGTCAAGAATACCTGGCGGTGATAAACTAAACGATAGCGAGATAGACCGTGCCAATGAAAAGCTGAACATTTACAGGGTTATACTTGATTCAATGACATACAGTGAGCTTGAAAATCCAGATATAATAAATGCAAAAAGGATAAAGAGGATATCCATTGGTTCAGGAAAGGATGAAAGGGAGGTTCGTGCCCTTTTAAAGGAATACAATGCAATGAAGAATAACATGAAGATGATAAAAAGCAACAGAAACTTTAAAAAATTGTTAAAATCACAGATGAAATCAGGCAACTTCGGTCTTGAGGATCTGGAAAATATAAAATAAATTTATATAAGGCTTTCAAGCTCCTCAACGAGCTCAGGATACTTAAGCTGCACTGCCTTTAATATTTCCTCAACAGAGATCTCATTTATTTTTACATCGGCAATTACATCAACAAGCTTGTCCAGTGTTTCATCAGAGAGCGTTCCAAGTTTTTCCTTGGCAAACCAGTTTCTAAGGTGCTTCCTCTCGAATTTATCCTTTACCATGCGCTCGTAATTGTTCATCATCTCCTGTGAGTAATCCTCATTGTCTATTGCCTTCTTGGAAACCTCCGCAGCGTACTTTCCAGAGATCATGCCGTTTGCTATGCCTCCTCCTGTTATTGGGTCTATTAACCTTGCGGCATCGCCCACTGTTAATAATCCTGGTAATGTGAATTTGTCCCTGACCTTTGATACTGAAACGCCGCCTGTTATTAACTGTATTGTTTTTCCCTTGCTATAGCCTGGATGTGACTTTATAAATGCATCAAGATAGTTTTTAACGTCAAAGCGATCCCTCATCTTTGATATTGTTACACCGATACCAACGTTTGCCTCATGCTTACCCTTTGGAAAGACCCAGATGTATCCTGCAGGTGCGCATGAACCAAGGTAAAAATCTGTGTAATCCTCATCGGAATCAACATTTATCATTCTGTACTCAACGCATGATATTATATCGTTTTTGGCAAGTATCAATGATTTTAATCCTGCCCATCTGCCAAACTCGCTCTCAAAGCCATCAGCAGCTATAACCATCTTTGCCCTTACATCAACGATCTCGGAGTTGTGCCTGACCTTTGCGCCAACTATTCTATTTCCGTCCTTTATAACTGAAAGCGCCGGTGATTTTACCCAGACATCAGCACCCTCGGAAGCTGCAAGTGCTGCTATGTGCTTGTCAAACTTGTCCCTTTCGACAACGTAGCCAACCTCATTTCCGGCGTTCTCCGCGGTGAGCATTATCGGTTTTTTCTCAGATGGACCGTAGATCCTTGCCCCCTTTACCTCATCTGATATCCAGTGATCTTCAGGTTTTAGCTCAACCTCGGGCATCCATGACTTTGAGACACCCTCACCACAACGGACAGGTGAGCCAATATCAGGCCTCTTCTCTATTAAAAGTGTTTTAAGCCCCTTCCTGGCAGCAAACCTTGCAGCAGAGCTCCCTGCAGGGCCGGCACCTATAACCAGAACATCATAATTTACTTCCATGGAACCACTCCGCAGTTATTGCGCCTGTTGGGCAGCCAACAACACAGAAACCACATTTTATACATTTTTCCTCATTTATGTCTATTACAGTTTCATCCATGAATATTGCATCAGTAGGGCACATGCCCACACATGCGCCGCAATAATTACATAGACTTCGATCAACGTCCATCTCACTCTTTAGCTTAACTTCCATGCACTATGAATTATTAAGAATATATTTATTTTTTGTTTATCCTTAAACAAAGTCTTTATATTGCTAAAAATTGAAGGAAACATCATGCTTTGTTTGCTTTAACATTATTTATGGATTTTCTCGAATAATAATCACAGCAATCCCTGACAAGGCATATATCGCATTTTGGTGATACCGGTTTGCATATATTTTTTCCAAACTCAACAAGAACAGGATTGAACTCTATTTGGTATTCCAATGGTATAATCTTTTTGAGCTCGGTCTCTGTCTCCTCTGGTGTTCTTGTATTGACAAAGCCTATTCTATTTACTATTCTGTGCACATGCGTGTCAACCGGTATAGCAGGTTTGTTAAATGATTGTGTTAGCACTATATTTGCCGTCTTTGTGCCAACGCCCTTTATCTTCATCAATTCCTCATAGGTATCCGGGACATTACCATTGTAATTTTTTAATATGTATTTCGCGGCGTCTATAACCCTTTTTGATTTTACATTGCTGAATCCAACATTTTTAATAATTTTTTTAACGTCCTCGGGCTTTGCCATAGCGAGTCCAGCAGCATCATGATATCTATTGTAAAGCGCCCTTGCGGATGCATCGGTTACATTATCCTTTGTCCTCTGTGATAGTATCGTTGTTATCAAAACCCAGAATGGATCCCTGAATTCAAAGTGATGTTCAGGAGCCTGCATCTTTATCTTTTTATAAATTGAAACAAAATCCTTCACTTTAGATTAATATAAAAATAATATATAAATTTTAAAAGTATTCTGATATCTCCATGTAATTTAATCTTGGTTTCTTTATTAAAGCCTTTACAAATGGTTCTGCAAACCTTACATTTGTTATCAATGGTATATTTAATCTTATAGCATACTGCCTTATTGAAAAACCGTCTCTTATCGATCCATAGCTGTTTGTTGGGGTGTTTATTATCAGTGAAACATCGTTATTTATTATTATGTCCATCAGCCTGGGCTCGCGCATGTCCTTTATTCTATAAACCGTTGTGTTTTCTATTCCGTGCTCCCTTAAAAATTTCGAGGTGCC
Organism: Picrophilus oshimae DSM 9789; assembly: GCF_900176435.1. Taxonomy (NCBI): domain Archaea; kingdom Methanobacteriati; phylum Thermoplasmatota; class Thermoplasmata; order Thermoplasmatales; family Picrophilaceae; genus Picrophilus; species Picrophilus oshimae. The sequence continues at coordinate 61,359 of NZ_FWYE01000001.1, read as the reverse complement.
TGGCGTTGCGTATATTCTTACACCGTTTTTGTATAATTCATATGCCATATCAATGATCCTTTCCTTGTCATTATCATTTACAGTTATAAGCACTGATTTTAGCTCAAAATTCTTCTTAATAAGCTTCGATGCCTTGTAAAATGCCTCCTCAAGTGTTTTACCGCAGCACATTGCCTCGCCTGTTGATTTCATCTCAGGCCCAAGTATTGTATCCATATCCCTGAACCTGCGGAATGGAAAAACAGGTATTTTTAAAAAGTATGAATCAAGCCGTACATCCCTTTTTTCAAGGTTCATGCCAAGCATAACAGATACAGCAATTGATGCCCAGTCAATGCCTGTGGCCTTCGATACAAATGGCACGGATCTTGATGACCTTGCGTTGAGCTCTATAATATATACCTCATCATTTTTAACCGCGATCTGCAGGTTTGAAATCCCATTTAATTTTAATTCCTTTACGAGTTTATCTATAATGTTTTCTATCTTCATTTTTATATCATCTGATGGAAATCCAGGTCCAAGTATCATTGATGCATCGCCTGAATGTGTACCGGCCTCCTCAACGTGCACTGATATGCCTGCTATTTGAAATTTCTCGCCGTCTGATACAAAATCGACATCCATTTCCGTGGCATTTGATATGTACTCGCTTATTAAAACCGGATAACCGGGCATGTCCCTAAATACCTCTGAAACCCTAGATTTTAAATCATCGACATCATAGATTATGTCCATGGCCCTGCCGCCTATGATAAAGCTGGATCTTATAATCACGGGAAGTTTTATCATCTTTATCCTTTCATCAACATCATTTATGTTGTTTACCTCAATGTAGTCCGGCTGTTTTATATTAAGTCTTGACAGTAATTTTGAGAATTCAACCCTGTTCTCTATAATGTTAATGCTTTCCGGCTGCGTTCCAAGGATTATGCCATTGAATATCCTGTTAAGATCCATGGCTATGTTCTGTCCAGTCTGGCCAGAGAACTGTATTATTATTCCGGCCGGCCTTTCCCTGTAAATTATATTTGATACGTGCTCAAGTGTTATCGGCTCAAAGTATAACCTGTCAGAGACATCAAAATCTGTTGAAACGGTCTCTGGATTGCTGTTTACCATTATAGCCTGGTATCCAAGACTCTTTATTGCCTTTATTGCCTTAACAGAGCCGTAGTCAAATTCAACTCCCTGGGCTATCCTGTTTGGCCCTGAACCTATTACAATGATCTTCCTTTTATTTTCAGGCATCATGTCCGAGAAATCATCGTACGTTGAGTAAAGGTATGGTGTATCAGATTCAAACTCACCGGAGCATGTATCTATATTTTTATATGATGGTACAATGTTATTTTTTAATCTCTCTCTTATTATGGAAAGCTCGTCTATTCCTGTGAAATATGATATTATGGCATCGCTTATACCGTATTTTTTCAATTCTTTTAGATTATCCGGCATCTTATTTTTGAGCCCGCTTAAAAGATCAACAATGTTCTTCATTTTATAGATAAAAAACACGTCATATTTTGTTAATTTTGATATGTACTCCGGATCAAGCCCCGAGAATAAAGCCTCAAAGATGTAAAATATCCTTAGATCTGTTGGTTCTTCAAGATTTTTTATTATCTCATCCTTTGTTGCCTTTATTCTTAACCTTCTTGAGTAAGGTATGTCTATTGATGATATTGCCTTCATTAAGGCCTCTTCAAAGGTTCTGCCTATGCCCATGACCTCGCCTGTTGATTTCATCTCTATGCCTATCCTTCTGCTAACAGAGAATTTATCAAAGGGCCACCTCGGTATTTTTACTGTTACATAATCAAGAGACGGCTCAAATGCAGCGTATGTGTTCTTTGTTATTGGATTTATTATCTCGTTTAAATTATAGCCAATGGCTATCTTTGTTGATATTCTTGCTATCGGGTATCCTGAGGCCTTTGATGCCAGTGCAGATGACCTTGATGTCCTTGGATTGACCTCAACGACATAGTACTCATTCCTTTTTTGATCCAGGGCAAACTGTATGTTGCACGCGCCTATTACACCTATTGCGCTTACAACGTGTATTGCAGCCTTTCTTAACATCTGATAATCATCATTGCTAAGTGTCTGTGATGGTGTTACAACAATGCTCTCACCAGTATGTATGCCCATTGGGTCAAGGTTCTCCATGTTGCAAACTGAGATGCAGTTTCCGTTATTGTCCCTGATCATCTCATATTCGAGCTCCTTTAATCCAAGCAATGATTCATCAACCTCTATGTCAAGATCGCTGGTTAAAAAGTACTCTTTGCAGTAATTCAGCAGCTCATCCCTTGAATTTATTACAGTTCCTCCTGAACCACCAAGAGAAAATCCTGTTCTTAATATCAATGGATATCTTTTTATATTTTCAACATCATTTATATAATTATCCTTTGTTATCGTGTATGAACTTATAACGGGCTCATTTATATCCCTCATTAAATTAAAGAACTTTTTTCTGTCCTCTGCAAGCTCTATGGATTTCACAGGCGTTCCAAGAACCCTTATATTGTACTCGGATAATATGCCAAGTTTGTCAAGCAGAACAACAAGGTTTAAACCAACCTGCCCTCCTGTTGATGGAAGTATCGAATCTATGCCCTCCCTTTTTATTATCTCTATAACAGTATCCGGCTCTATTGGCTCTATGTATATCCTGTCCGCTATATCCCTATCGGTCTGTATCGTTGCCGGATTGGAATTTAAAAGAACTGTTCTTATACCCTCCTCGCGCAGGGCAAGGCAGGCCTGTGATCCGGAGTAATCAAACTCGGCAGCCTGGCCTATCACAATTGGCCCTGAGCCTATGACCAGTGTGCATTTAATATCTTTATATCTCATCTCAATCACCAAGCATCTCCCTTAACTTTCCAAAAAACCATTCGCCATCGTATGGACCGGGATGCGCCTCAGGATGAAACTGAACTGAAAAGGTTTTTAACTCATCGCCCTCAAGCATTTCAACAGTTCCATCATTAATATCCCAGCCGGCCAGCCTTAGTCCTGTGCCATTTAATGAATCCCTTGAAACGGCGTATCCATGGTTATGCGATGTTATGTATATTTTATCCCCATTTGTTACGGCATGATTCACACCGCGATGGCCAAACTTCATCTTTTCTGTTCTTGCACCAGCCGCCAGTGCTATGATCTGGTTTCCAAGGCAAACACCAGTCACCGGGATGCTTCCAAATGATCTTTTTATAAAATCTCTTAGTTCATCAAGTGATTCATGTGCAGGATCTCCAGGGCCATTCGGTATAAAGATCATGTCATAATCATCCTTTATTGAATCAAAATCATAGTTGTATGGCACAATGTGCAGCGATGCAATTTTTGCCAGGTTATTTATAAGTGAGTTCTTTGTTCCAACATCGATAAAAAGTATCCTCTTTGAACCTGATTTTACAAAGCTCTCCCTCTTTCTTGAAACAAGGCCGACAAGATTTTCACTCATTGTATCAGGGAAATCATCGGGCATTTTTTCTGTGTTTCTAATCCAGGCCTTCATAACACCTTTTCTTCTTATCTTTTCAACCAGGTGTCTCGTGTCTATGCCATCTATTCCTGGAACTTTATTCATCCTCATGAACTCATCAAAGCTGATACCAAGATTTCCTGCCGGCATCTCAGCATGCGCATCCCTTGTAATCAAACCAGAGACCTGGATTCTGTCAGACTCCATTGATTCATAGCTCAGCGGATAATTTGCTATCTCTGGATACGCGAATATTAGTATCTGACCAGCATATGATGGATCGGTTATGGTCTCTAAATATCCGGACATGGATGTTGTAAAAACAAGCTCACCGTGGGTCTCGCCCTCATAGCCATAGGCAGTTCCTTTATATACAGTGCCGTCCTCAAGTATTAAATATCTATACATATAAACCTTAAAAAGGCTAATTTCTATATTGAATATATTATTTTCCATTTTTAAAATTTTTATATCATTAATGGTAATAATATGTAAATATCAATAATTAAAATAATTTATTACATCAATGATGTTTAATATTTATATGATATTTTATATCTTATTTAATAGTATTATAATTAAATAATTTAATAACTTATATTTATTAAATTTAAATATTGCTACAAAATTCTTTTATAATATATTTTGTTTTTATTATCATGGGATACGAGTTTAAATGCAGGGATGTTGGCATGAACTGTGGTTTTGAGGTCAGGGCCGATAGGATGGAGGATCTAATGCCTGTGCTTGAGGCCCATGCAAAGCACTCACACGGCATGGAAAAGATACCGCCTGACATGATGGAAAAGGCAAAGGCCGCAATAAAACAATTTTAAAAATTTTATATAAATTTTATATTTTACAAAAAGTAAATTATATAACATATACATAAACGTTTATGCTGATTGATTATGATACCATTGTTTTAATTCTTGACAGAATTAAATACATCGTGGTCTCGGCATCGGCAGTAATAATATCTCTGCTATGGATACCTGTTGCGGTATCGTTTTTTACAGACGATGAGAATATTAAATATAAGGCAATGCAGAGATTAAAGAATGCTGCAATAGGGACAATAATATATTTAATGGCAGCCACCGGAACAATATACATAATATTCATGTACATTGTCACTGGGAGGCCATGACATCGATAATAAATATTATAGATAATATACTAAGATCATCACTGGCCGGCGCATGGTATTTAATGGTTTACTATGGCTTAAACCCAAAGATGTCATATGATATTATAATATCAGGCAGATACGTTGAATTTTTAAGTTCAATATACAATATATACTATGATCTCTTTTCGATATCAATAATAATATCGTCTATTATCTATTTATTTTACTACTCACTTGGCATATCAAAAAAGGTTACAGGTCAGGTCATGAGGTATATAATATCTGTTATACTAATAATATCATCATACATGATCTTTCATTATATATTGATAATATCAAAATATATATTCATGTATCTATGGAACGGCACTGACTGGTATTCAATATTTAATGCATCAAAAATCTCAGGATACTCAGGTTTAACACTTCTGTTTTTAAATGGTTCCTATTTTACAGGTATAGTAATACTGGCATTTTCGCTTGTTGTAAGACAGGCAATTCTAATAATCATGGCCTTTATAATGCCAGTATCGCCAATTTTCATTCTGTTTCCTGGTGCGGAGAAATATTTTACAAGGATAATAAAGATAGTCACAGAGCTGTCATTAATGCCTGTTTTAACAATACTCTCACTGTATCTAATGCGATTCTTTCCAGGTGATCTGCCATTACAGATTGGTTTTATCTACGCCTCATTTATACTGCCAGGCCTTCTTTTTAGAACGATTTCAGGCTTTTTAAGGCAAGCATCGCTTTTTGGCATGGACGCATCGATCATGGATTATAATTATTATTCTTTAATTGATTATATCGAGGATAGAATACCTGTTGATTTAAATAACGTCTCAGGTGATGAACCATTTAATGATTACATGGCGGGAAGATGAGGATACCTGTAAATGTCCATAATTTTAAACTGAAAATATTTAGACTAGATGCCCAGGATTTTATCATTTTATTCCTTTCATTGTGCCTTTTGATCTTCATGGTATCAATAAGTGTGAATCTTTTAATACCAGGACTGGCCATATTTTTGATAATAATATTTTTACTAAAGAGCAGGAAATTAATCTCGGTAATTATATCAAGAACAGAAAATAATGATCTTTTATATTTTTATATTGAATACAATAACTCATTCTATAACATTGACAAGAATGAAAAGTTCATTGAGATCTCAAGGGAGCTGAACACTATTGACTGCATATCATTTATCCTAGAGCCATACATTGATGGCGATAGCTATTATTACAGGTTAATAATTGGCCTGCGTAAGGACGATCTTAAAAAGATCAGCTCATTTAAAATATTACAGGAAAAAAGCATAAAAATTAGATCCCCAGATCTTATTAAAAGGCGGTATTATGTAAATGACAGTTACAGATCTGTATTTTATTTATATGATGCAAACTACGGCAGCGACCTGCTCTATGCATCTTTTATATATTCATTGAACATACCTGTTGAGATCTTTATAAATGCCGTTCCCGTTGAAAAAGACACGATTAAAAAAATGCTTGTAACAAGGAAGGCCGAGCTTAAAAGGTTAAGGCACCATGGTATTATATCCAGGCAGATCAATGATTTAAACAATTTTATAAATTCAGATAATAAAATCTTCGACGTTTCATTAAAGTTTATTGTTTCCGGCAGGGATCCACTGGATCTAAGGAAAAACTCCGATAAATTTAAGAATGTTATGGAAAGGCTTGGATTTAATATTAAAAATCTTGATTATTACAATAAAAGATCGGTCTCACCTAATTATATACCATATAGATACATGATGGATTCGATAAGCCTTGCATCAATTATACCAAATAATATTTCAAAGGGTTCCGGGGTTTTAATAGGCACGGACAAATTAAACAACAGGCCATTTTTCCTTGACGTTTTTAATGGCATATCATATAATACAATCATAGCCGGGCAAACAGGTTCAGGGAAAACATTCCTTGCATCAAGGTTCATAGAATACTATAAAAACAGTGCATTTATTTATATAATAGATCCTCTCGATGAATACCATTTTGATGGTTCTGCTGTCTTTGCCGTGAATGATATAAAAGGTTTATCAAAAAGTTACAATCATATAAATATAATAAAAACAGGATATAATATAAACGATGAACTATTAAATAATATATTAAATTATCTCGAAGATCTATGCAGGGACAGATCTGGCAAAAAGATTATAATAATAGACGAGGCATACAATATTATAAAATCAGAGATAAAAGCTGTTGATAATTTAATAAGAAATGCAAGGCACTACAGCACATCAATTATAAATATAAGCCAGAACTTTTCAGATTTTTCAAAAAGATTCTCAATAGTAAACAACAGCGATAATATATTTTTGTTCAGGCAGAAGGAGAAAATAGAACTGATGAACATGACAATTGACTGCTCTGGTCTGGCAGGCGGAAATAACAATAATTACTCTGAGTGCATACTGGTAAAGAACCGGGAGATCATAAAATTAACCATCTAGGCACGGCCGTGGCTTTCACCCCTTATTATCGCCGTGGATATTATATGGGCCAGCCTTACAGGCTCTGGCAGCCTGCCCATGAACGTAAATCTCCTTATTAAGATCCCTGCTTCAGTCAATGAGATTCCGGCAGAGTTTATATAAATATTATCAAGCCTTACCGGCCCATTTGAAAGGGCCTTTAATGCCCGGTCAACCTTCTCAGGGAAGTACCTTGAAACAGCAGATATTATCCTTTGTATGTTTGGCTCCCTTCTTGTTATTGATATTACAGGCACACCCGTGGCCTCATTTATATTTTTTATATCAACAATGTTAAAACCACCAAAGGTTATTCCATCGGTCATGACCGCGCTTATCTCATTTTTAAAACGGCCTTTTATCATGGATATTATAACATCCTCGGCATCAGAGCCGTCCACATCTATGTATTTTATTGATATGCCCTCAATATAAAGGTTTGATTTTAAAATAACGCCCGTGATAACGGTTCTTTTATCACTGTTCTTTATGAACGGGCCGTCATCAATACCAAGGACTCTTATTCCGTGCTTCATCAAACCTTTATCTTCTTTTCAAGGGCATTCTTGATATCATTTGATACAGTTATCCTGCTGTAACTAGTCTCAATAGTATCAGAAACGGATAAATCATCGACGTTTTCCATTATATTCGCCGCACTGTTAAGTGAAAAGACGCCATGAACAGCAGAAACGTAGATTTTTTTTGCGCCAGAGTCTTTAAGTATCCTTGAAGCCTTTATAACCGTGCCACCCGTTGATATCATGTCATCAACTATTAGTATGTTCCTGTTGCGTGAATCTATATCGGGCATCTTCATTTCAACGGTTCTTGAATCTATACGCTTCTTTTCTATGTAATACGCATCAACTTTAAGGTACTTTGCTATTGATTTTGCCCTTTCATAGCCGCCATCATCAGGGCTTATAACATAGTCTATATCGTGGTTTTTATGATAATCGGCAATGGAATCATATACCTTTACATTTGTAAATGGCTTTGCCGAGAACTTTAATGTTTCTTCATCATGTATCTCAACGGCCATTATTGAGTCTGCAAAATTTTCTATTGCCCTTGTAAATACCTTTGATGATACGGGCTCTCCTGGATTATACCTCATATGCTGCCTCGCGTATCCAAAGTACGGTATAACGGCGTTCAATGTGGCAGGCTTTTCCTCGTATGCTGCATTCAAAAGCAATAGATATTCTATTAAATCACTGTCATGGCTTGTGTTTCCAAGGACAATAACGTCCCTGTCCTTTAGATCTGTTTCAATTCTAACATACATCTCGCCGTCAGGGAAGCGCTTCCTTGTTACATTTGCTATCTCCGCGTTCAATTTTGAGGCAAGCGATGATGTCAGCTTCATGCTTGATGATGATGGAACTATTATATACATTAAATATGTATAATTTACTTTTTAAAAAATATTTTGTATCATGGAATGTATCTATTTAATTCAACGCCTCTGGAATCGGTATCAATTATAAAAGGAATACCGCCAGTTCCATCGTAGGCAGATGTTACAAAGAGCTTATCCATGTTAACCGAGCCAAATGTGCATGATGTTACCTTTTTAGCAGCTATTTTTACCTCGTTTAATATTTCATTTTTAGCCGGATCTATAACTGATATTAATGAGCTGCCATGAATGGCAACCCAGAGATTATTATTAATATCAATGGCCATACCGTCTGGAACACCAGAATAATTTTTCAGATCAATGTCATAAAGATGCCTTGTAATCCTTCCCATGGATAGATCATAATCAAATACCTGTACGCTCTTTCTCGGGCTATCAATATAATACATAAATCTTGAATCAAGGGACCATGCAATGCCATTGGATATTGTTACATTGTCAAGAACCCTTTCAAGCTTTCTGCCGGAGAATTTATAAAGCGCCCCCAAAGGCTCCTTTTCGTTCATGTCCATGGTTCCTATGAAAAATCTACCTCTGGCATCGCATCTACCGTCATTGAATCTAATATTCTCAGGGAAATCAAGCTTTAAAAGCGTATTTGTTATTTTATTTTTCCAGTCTATTATTGCTATCCTGTCCCTAAGGGATGCTATTACCTCCGTACCCTTATATGGTGATATCGATGTTATCATATCGTTTACATGCATCTCCATTTTTGCATTACCGTTGTATGAAAATATATCTCCATTGAGTATATCCACCCATAGAAAGGTATCAAGCTCCCTTATGTATATCGGTGACTCGCCAAGCCTCTGCGGCTCAATATTTAACTCCATAATAATGAAATAAAATATTGTTAATATTTTTATTGTATGTTATAAAATTGTTATGGCCTTTACACCAGAAACCCTCTTTATATCATTTAGAAGCGATGATGGTATTAACCCCTGTGTTATAATAAATGCCTTTGGGTTCTCAATAAGATCAGGATCATCGGTTACAACCTGCCTTATGCTTATACCATGATCTGATATTATTCTTATAACACCACTGATTATTCCTGGCCTATTTGCATCCTCAGGTGTGATCTCTATGACACCCATGCCCAGCCTGCTTCCGGTCTCAGATAAATTTGCCATGGATTTTAAATTACTGAAAAATGAGTACAGTGTCTCATCATCAATAATCCTTTTCAGCATGTTGACAACAACGCGCCTGTCGACATGATAGGCCTTGGCAATGGCGTTCGGCTTAATTTCTATGTCATCACAAAAGATCTTTGGCTCGCCGTCTATTAATCTAACGCTAAGTCCGACATTTAGCATCTTTTGTATGACACGTCTTTCAGCAGGATATGCGTAAAACACATTATCTATGTAATTCCACATTAAAACCACATAATAAAAATATAGTTAATATTTTTTATTCAGAGTATTTCCTTACTATCTCTGAGAACTTTTTATAATCATCGGGTTTATGCACATTTAATTCTGAATTTCTCATTGTTTCTATGATGAACTCCCTTGGGAATTTCATTGGCAGCTTTGATAATATGTAATCAGCTGTTTTTTCAGGATCATTTTTTATTAAATCTATGCCATGGTTGTAAGCCTTTATAAAATCATCGCTGTTGTTAAAGACTGCGGCACCACAGCTGCCTGGAACATAAACACCAACGCTGCCCAGATAACTTTCAAGTGTCTCACCACCGCTCATCATTGCCGGGGCAACAACGGTATCTATCTCCCTGCTGTTCAATGCGTCCATCATTGATGACATATCGTTATAATACTTTATCTCGACCGTTTTGCCGGAGATGTCTATGTAGGCCCTGAAAATAACGTCCGCGGCACCGCCTTTTCTTGTCATTCCTATTTTATATCCAATCTTTGGATATACCCTTGAAAGGCCTTTTATTGTTACATAGTCTATGTTAAGATTCCTTTTTACAAGGGAAACCGTGGAATCAAGAACCACATCTGCCATTCCTTCCTTTGAGAATTCTATATCTATGTCCTTTATATCCATCGTGGCCGCTATTATTGGATATGATACCGGTCCGGGTGCAGCTATAACCTTCATATTTCAATATTATTTATATATTAATTAATGTATTGTATTAATAAAAAAACGAAAAGTCTAAATGGTAAATTATTTAGTTATTGTCATAAATCTTTCAATAATCTTCGATGTTCTTTCGCTATTAAATACGCCATTAATGTAAAGGTTTCTTACCATATCGTTTATTATTCTTGATTCATCCCTGTAGCCAAGGTATTCAAGAAGCATTGAGCCTGCCATTATTGATGCGGCAGGATTTGCCATATCTCTTCCGGCAATATCAGGTGCACTGCCATGAACAGGCTCAAAGAGGGCATTTTTATCGCCAATGTTTGCTGATGGTGCATATCCAAGACCGCCCACAAGTGCGGCCCCCATATCAGATATTATATCACCATAAAGGTTTGGTGCAATGATATACCTGTATTTTTTAGGATTTAATATCATATTATATGCAAGTGCATCGGCATACTCAAATGATATATTTATGTTTTTTTCAATTGCGGTTTCCATTGCCGTTGATCTCCAGAGATTGTACATTTTTACAGCGTTTGCCTTGTCGGTTACAGTAACTGTTGAATCACAAATTGAAAATGCTTTGTTAAAGAATTTCTTTAGGTATCTGTATGATAGCATGCCCATCGTGTAGTAAACCTCATCACATGAGGAACCATCTATTTCTATTCTTGTACCGTTTACATTAAATGATCTTTTGCCCGGTATTATTCCACTTATATCTGTGTAAAAATCCTGCGTATTCTCCCTTAATATTGTTATTTTTATTTTATCATCGAAGGATCTTACAGGCCTTATATTCATGTATAATTCAAGCTCCCTCCTGAGCCTTAATATCACGCCCTGCTCCATTATACCGGGTCTTACCCTTGGATCACCTATTGCACCAAATAATATTGCCCTGTAATTTTTTAATTCCTCAAGCTCGTCGTCCTTTATTATAATTCCTGTTTTTATGTATCTTTCTGATGATATATCAAAGGTTACAAAGTTTATACCGGTTATTGATGAAATTGCCGCCGCAACGCCTGGCATGATCTCCCTTCCTATGCCGTCCCCTGGTATTAGTGCAACATCTACCATTTTGATGACCTCACATAGTTTATTAACCCGCCTGCATTTACTATGTTCATTATAAAATCAGGGTAACTTCTAAACCTGTATGATGAATCCTCTGTTTTTATTATGCCGTTTTCCATATCTATTGATATTATTGAACCATTTTTTGCGTTTACCTTTGCCTCTATGAGAAGTAAACCATTATTTATAGCATTCCTGAAAAAGATCCTTGCAAAACTCTCGGCAATTACACAGGATACGCCAAGCGCCTTTATTGTTATAACAGCATGCTCCCTGCTTGAACCTGAACCAAAGTTTTTGCCAGCAACTATAATATCTCCCTTATTTATCATTGATGCCAGTTCTGGATTTGTGTATTCCATAAAATGCGGTGCCAGCTTTTCAGGCTCTGATGTATTTAAATACCTTGCAGGTATTATCTGATCTGTATCTATATTATCACCAAGAATCCATGCTTTTCCTGTTATCATTGTATCTCCTCCGGTGATGCTATTCTTCCCATTATTGCAGATGCGGCAACAACCTCTGGATTTGCCAGGTAGACTCTCGATGTCCTGTCACCCATCCTTCCTATAAAGTTTCTGTTTGTTGTTGATATGCATGTTTCTCCAGGGCCAAGAACGCCCATGTAGCCTCCAAGGCATGCACCGCATGTTGTCCCTGCAAAATATCCACCGGCATCAGTTATAATATCAACAAGCCCCTCTTTTAATGCCTGGTTATACACCTCCTGACTGGCGGGAACGACCATTAACCTTACATTTTTATCTATCTTTTTATCCTTTAATATCAGGGCCGCCCTTCTTATATCCTCTATCCTGCCATTGGTGCATGAACCTATATATGCCTGGTCAATTCTTTCAGATACCTTTGATACGGGTCTTACATTATCCGGTGAGTTTGGAATCGCAACAGATGGCTCTATTTCCGAGGCATCTATATCTATTATCCTTGAGTACTCTGCGTTTTCATCATCTTTATATATTTTGTAATCATCTGTTTTATTTCTTATATAATCCAGTGTTTTTTCATCGGCATTAAAAAATGAGCATTTTGCACCGGCCTCAGTGGTCATATTTGCCATGGTCATTCTTTCATTTATATCAAGGTAATCAATGGTGCTGCCTGTGAACTCCATGCATTTGTATGCAGAGCCACCGTTGCCTATCCTTGAAAGCACGTTTAATATTATATCCTTGCCATAGACGCCCTTTTTTGGTCTTCCATTTATTCTTATTAAATCTGTCTCAGGAACCTTAAACCACATCCTGCCTGTTCCAAAGATGACACCGGCCTCCGTGCTGCCTATGCCAACTGAAACGCATGATAGTGCACCATAGGTGTTTGTATGTGAATCCGCGCCTGCTATTAATCTGCCCGGTGCAGCAAAGCCCTTTTCCATCATGACCTGATGGCACACACCTCCACGGCCAAGATCATAAAAATGTGTGTTATGCTTTAATGCAAAATCCTTTACCTTTTTATACTGTATTGCAGAATTTATATCCTTTGGTGGTACAAAGTGATCAGGTATAACAACGATTCTATCGCTTAATGGTTTATAACCAAGTTCATTGAATGCGTCAATTGCTATTGGGCCTGTTATATCATTTACCATAACATAATCTAAATTGGCTATAACATAATCGCCGGCCCTTGCATCATTGCCTGATTTATCACTAAATATCTTCTCAACTGCCGTTTTCATCATCTCACCATTTTTAATATTTCATTTTCGTCGTAAATATTCATATCCTTTATCCTTACTAATATCCCTGAGATCTCATCATCACTCTTTTTTATGCCATGACTTTCCAGAATATATTTTAAGGATGTTGTCCCGGAGTGCTTTCCAAGCACTATTCTTCTATTTAAACCAAGGATGCCTGGATCTATTGGCTCATATGTCTCCGGATTGTTTATCAGGCCGTGAACATGTATTCCTGATTCATGTGAGAATGCATTCTCACCAACAATGGCCTTGTTTTTTTGTATATACATTTTTGATGCCATTGATACATATTTAGAGATTTTTGGTATCATCCTCATGTTTATTCCGGTTGAGCAATCTGTAAATGCATGTACTGATAGAACAACCTCCTCAAGTGCTGCGTTGCCGGCCCTTTCACCTATACCATTTACTGTTACCTGGGCACCATCTGCACCTGCCATAATGGCTGCAAGGGTATTCGCCGTTGCCATGCCAAAATCATTGTGACAGTGAACACTTATACATGATTTCGTTCTATTTTTTATTTCATGAATAAAATTGTACATGGATATTGGATTCATTATTCCTATTGTGTCAGGTATGTTTATTTCATATGCGCCTGATGAGATGGCTGTATTTATAACATCAATAAGAAAATTCATATCAGTTCTTGTTGCATCCTCAGGTGAGAATAAAACATTTAATCCATGAGATCTTGCATAATCTATCGAGTCAACGATTTTTTCCATTATGTTTTCCCTGGATGTTTTTAGCTTGTACTTTATATGAATATCCGACGTGGCGATAAATAGATGTATATTATCTATTCCAGTATCTATTACACTGTCTATGTCATATCTATTGCATCTTGCTAATGATATGAAATTTCCATCCATTTCATGTATCTTCCTTATTGCCATTGATTCCTCTGATGATACTGCGGCGAAGCCTGTTTCTATCATATCCACGCCAAGGTCAACTAACATACCTGCAATCCTTATCTTTTGATTTATATTAAATGAAACACCGGGTGACTGCTCCCCGTCCCTTAAAGTTGTGTCAAATATCCTTATTCTCTTTTTTACACTGTTTAAGCCAAGCCTGCTGTGCATCCCCGTATGGAAAAATCTGGCATAGCCTCCTCCAAAACAACCCATAATAACTACCTCCAAAAACCAAAAAAATGGAGATAGTATTCACTCAGCCAACAAGAACAGGAGCTGTGTGAATACCATACCATTCATTAGATAGATATTATCAAGCTATTATATAAATATTTTGGAAACCGGTTAATAATTAAAAAATCTTTAAATAACACTTAACAATAATGGTTTAATGCCTCGGTGGTGTAGCGGCCTATCATACAGGCCTGTCGAGCCTGTGACTCGGGTTCAAATCCCGGCCGAGGCGAAAAATAATCATTCATAAATTTAAATTATCATTTTATAATATACAAGATTTATAATTCCAATATTAAACAAATTTTATAAAATCCAGTTTAAATGGTCATTAAAGATCATTTTTGATCATCTTTATAATAATTTAAATCTGTCGAATAGATCGATGTATTTATTATAAAATTCCCTGCCCTTATCTGTTATCTGATATACCAGCCTTGGGCCATTAAGTGTTATTACGTTCCTGCCCTTTATAAAGTCCTCGGTTTCAAGAACATCAAGATGATTCTTCAGGCTGCCCTTACCAATCCTCAATGATCTTTGAAGATCTGTAAATGTAAGCGGCCCATTTATTCCAAGAAGTACAATGATTGCAATCCTTAACGTGGACTTAAAAGTTCTGGAGCTGATCAGATCAACGAAATCGTTAACCAGATCCCTTTTCTGATTGTTAAATTCGTCTATTCTTTTATTCTCCAGATTAATCATCCCCTGTATGTGGGCGCATGGTTATTCCTGATATTATCCAGAGCATTCCCGTAACTGCCCAGGCAATGGCGTAAAGATCTCCAGGACTTTGATACAATAAATAACCTGTTATATAAAAAATTGAAGGGATGATAACCGAGACCAGAAATGAAATTGATGATACGTATCCCTGAACCGGTATCCTAAGAAATGCAGCCTTCATTATTATAAGAAGATACAGTGGTATTATTGCCAGTGCAAGATCTATAAGATTGAATGCAATTTCCACAGGATAATTGATATTATGCATAAATGCCGTGTATGCACTGATAAATAAGATAAGAACTATTAGTGAGCCATAGATTGATAGCCCGGCAACTGTTGAAAATCTCCTTATGGATATGCCAAGAACCCTGTAGCTGAAACGCCTGAATCCGTTAAGTGGTCTGAAGTATCTTGTGCTAAGCACGCCACCAATGATTATTAATATTAAATAAAAGGGCCCAACAACGAAGCCCAGGAGATATGGTGGCCTTATATTAACGTTCATTGAGAAAAAATAAATAGATACAAAAGCCTCAAAGATAAGGCCCCATGAAACAAAATATCTAAAAAACGTATTTTTTAGAATTATCTTCTCTGCATTTTGGACGTATTCAACCGCCTCAATCAGTTCTTCTACAGCAAAGTCATTGCCTTCAGAGTTCATATCTGCCTGGCCTCTTCAACATAGGATGCCTTGATGCTTTTTATTAGTAACAATGCAGCGAATATAAATATAACCATCCAGATTAAAACACTAACCGAGCACAGTAAAATTGAGGCATGCGTGGAGGCATGGTTTAAAATATTACTAAATGGTACCCTGCCAGTAAATGACATCATATATAAATACTCATAAGGTGAAACAAAGTTTGAATAAAGAAGCCAGTGCGGTAATGAACCATAAAGAGCGGAATAGCCAAATCCATATCCAAGAAACAGTGGTATAAAGGCTACAAAGTTTATGTTTTTCAGGCCAAGCCAGTTATTAAATATAACCACGAGGGCCGCAGACAGAGAATAAAAGAAAAGACCGGAGGAAAAGAACAGAATTAATGCAAGCCAGAAAATATGCGGGTATACAATTACATGGAATCTTATGTAGAATAATAATGCCATAAACATCATAAGTACCGTGCCTGTACCTGTAAAAAATAATCCAGTGGCCACAGATGATTCAAGATAATATCTGTATGAAGACAGTTTGCTATTATGGAAAAGATATGCAAGGGAGCTGCTTGAATAGTATATTGAAAATGATATTGAAACGCCTATTGCGGCCACTGAAAGTATTGATGTTAGTGAGTACCACAACGATGCATAATTAATAATATCAAATGAGCTGTTATTAATATCCTGAGGAAAAACGAATACCCCAAGGAAGAGCCAGAATATAATGAAGCCAACAGACCAGAACCATATTGTCCTGCTGGAGAATAATGATTTAATGTATGACTTTAATATCATTATATCACCCCTCAATAACCTGAATAAGCTCATCCATTGAATGGAACGACATGATTGGATAATCGCCAGCGTCCTTATTAATATAAAAGTTCCTTCCCATAACGCTAAATGAAAGAATGGCCCTGCCATTATCTTCCCTGCTTAAATAAAGGTTTTCAAGATCGGCCCTTGGAAGCGGTCCTGCCATTGATCCATTCACCATTAAATACATATCTGAAAAATTTAATTTGTTCAGAACCTGGATATCGTGTGTAACAATTAACAGATCTCTATTAAGATCATTTATCATCTTTATGGCCTCCTCCCTTCTTGAAATATCAAGATTTTCAAAGGGCTCATCAAGCATGGTAAACCAGCCATTAAGGCCGATGGCCATTGCTAATGAAAATAACCTTGCCTCTCCTGTACTTAGCCTTGTTATCCTCCTTTTAAGTATGTATTTTATTTTAAATCTCTCAAGAATGCTGATTATCCTTTCAGGATCAGATTCCATGGCCCTGGCGTATATCTTTATAAGGTCCAGTGCACTGACATTGAGTATTTTATAAACATCTATCAGATTTGTGGTAAAACGTTGACTATTTTTTGGTATATCAATCCTGCCTGTATGGTTTATAATGCCAAGCATTGCCTTGATAAGTGTGGTCTTGCCGGCACCATTATGCCCTATGACAATGGTTTTGCCGTTAAAAGATGCATTCAACCCATTAATTATATTTTTTCCTGAAGATCTTATTGTTAAATTCTCCAATTTTATCATAAATTTATATTATAATGCGATATTTATAATACCATTAAAGTTCAATTTTTGAACTGTTTTTATTACATGATTTAAATATTTTTGTTTAAATTTATGGTTTTTTAATATCTGTGGTTATAATTTTTCAATTGTATGCAAACGATCCGGATAAATATCAATAATAATTTAAATTCATTCTTCATGGATTTTCAAAATGAACTTTATGTAATAATTATATTGTTTGTTAATCCTTTATATTATAAAATCAATCGCTGCGGAACCTAATTTATTAATGATCTAATAATCGTTTTTACTTTTATCCATGCATTTATTAAAATGATATATGAAAAATTTTATAAGGATGATTCATTTTCATAATTATAAATGATTTAAGAAAGTTTATTTATCAATATTTTATATCTATAATGATTATCATGATTCCGATTTATGCAATTACATGGAACTTTAGGGATACCCCGGAGGGGTTTGATAAAATAGTAAACAATGATTATAACTATTTTGAGTCCCTGTGCAAAAAGTCATCAATTGATGAATTCGTTATTTTAATTACATGCAACCGGGTTGAAATTTATGCATACACCAGAAATGAAATAAATAAAGATTTATTCAAGGATTCATTAATATACAATTATCCTGAATCCACAATGCATTTATTAAGGGTTGCTTCAGGACTTGAGTCCATGTCCATAGGCGAAAATGATATCATGAGGCAGGTCAAAGAAGCCTATGAATTATCAATAAAGAGGAAAACCTCTGGAAAGATTTTATCATACATCTTTAAAAAGGCATTGAACGTTGGCAAGGGGGTAAGAACGCAGACTTCAATATCACGTGGCAAGACATCGATACCTGCAATATCCCTTGATATATGCGATAATGAATACGGAATTAATAATAAATCAATATTAATAATAGGAAACGGCAAGATGGCAACAGATTTCTCAAGATATTTAAAAGAGTACAGGCCAGGGAACGTTACCATAGCCGGTAGATCAATAGATCATGCAAGAAATCTTGCCGTTCTTTATGGCTATTCCTATGATTCAATAAAAAATCTTAATAATTTAATTAAAAACTCTGATATAATAATTGCGGCAACATCTGCAGGTAATTATATAGTTAAAGATCTTGGAGATCTTGCAAGGAACAAATATTTTATTGATATATCAAAGCCTGAAAACATTGATCCGGAAATTTCAAAATATGCAAGGTTATTGTCAATAAATGAAATAGGAAAGATATTAAAAAGAAACGAGGATGAAAAGAAAGGCGAGGTTGAGATTGCCGAGGTAATAATAAACCAGGAGCAGAAAACAATAGATGAAAAATTAAAGGAAATGATGCTTGATGACGTAATAGCAATGTTTTATAAATTTGCAAACAATGTTAAAAAGGATGAACTGGAAGAGCTCTTTTTAATTCAGGATTTTAATGATGAGCAGAAAAAGGATATAGATGCAATGACAAGCTCACTTATAAATAAAATACTTGCGCCTTACACAAACTCTGTTAAGCAGTTTATAAAGGAAAATAAGAACTTTGATTACATATTAAATGAATATAAAAAGATGCTGGAGCAGTTTATGGAAAACATTGTTAAAAAATTATAATTAAAAACTTATGTTCATATCCTTTATAATAATGCCAAGGTTCCTGAAATCCTCCTCTATCAACGGCATGTTCTGCAGAACATGCAGTGCTGATGCAGGATGCAATGTTATATAAAATTTCATCCTATCATTTATTAGCTTCCCATGATATAAGGTCACAGAATGCTTTGGAAGAAATGCGTTTACCGCGGTGGAACCCATTAATACAATGAGCTTTGGTCTTATTATATCTATCTCCTTTAAAAGGTATGGCATTGCATTTTCTATCTCATGTTTGTTTGGTGGTCTGTTCTTATACGTCATGAATTTTAACACGTTTGTGAGATAAACCCTGTTCCTTTCAAGGCCCGCCATCTTTAGCAGGGAATTTAGAAAAAGACCTGCCCTTCCGGTAAAAGGCCTCCTTGTTTCATCCTCGTTGAATCCAGGTGACTGCCCTATAAAGATTACCTCTGAATTTAAATTACCCTCACCGGGAACATAATTTCTGCTCATACTCCAGTTATGATCCTTTCTTGGCAATCTTGAATATTCATAGTTTAATTTATTCATAAGATTCTTTTTATTTATGTAATCATTGGCGTACTTAAGCATGCTTTTTTGATTTTCAAATTCAAGCTCCCTGCATGCCTCCTCGTATGATAACCACCTGTATGATACGTGCTCCTCAGAGATCTTTACAACGGAATCATATGGTACAGATGCTATGTACAATGTTATAACCCTTAAAACATCAATATTGTATCTCTTTACATTGTAATACATATCATGTTTAAAGAAGGGATCTATAAATTCAGGCATTATTCCTGTTTCCTCATAGGTTTCACGTTTTGCAGCCTCGATGCAGTTCTCAAATTTTTCAACATGTCCCTTTGGAAAGTCTATCCATCCCCTGGCCCTTTCTAGGAAAAGGTATCTTACCTCATTATTATAATATGAATAAAGTATTATACCACAGCTTTTTTCCTGGATTTCCTCCATGGTAACTCTATCTTTTCAACGTTTTTAAATTTCCCTATTAAAATATTATAAATATCTTATATTTATTATATAAATATTTTAAATAATATCTTCTTTTTTATCTCGCTTCTTGCATCAAGCGTTATTATTATTAAAAGTACTATTGTAAACACATATGTTATTGTTAATGCCACTGAGAATATATTGAATCCATATGATAATATTTTATTGAAATATGAAATTATATAGCCTAATAAATCAACGGTTATCAAGGATATTGAATAGTAATCTATGAATATTGAAAGATAGTTAAACCCCTCCTTAAATCTTTCATATTCACTTTTAAGCTGGTTTTTTAACTGAATATTCATGTATATATTTTTTATATCCATCTCCATTTCTTCTATTGATCTGTCAATGGCATTTTCTATATCATTTTCGTTCATTGTTTTTATTGCCTTAAAGAATTTGCCTGTGTTTGACTTTGCCATAAATGCCATAAAATCCCTGAGAAACTCATAGTCATATGCATTTTTATTCCTTTCAATGATATTTTTTAAATCATTGTAGGGCTTAATGAAAAAGATTCTTAACAAATTGTAAACAAACATTATTAAAACTGGTATTAATATAATGTATATCATAAATTATTATCATTTATATCGCGCAATTTCTTTAAATACTTCGTGCCAAGATCCGTAAGCCTGTATTTTATAATGCTATTGGAGTTCTCGCTTACCTCTATAAATTTATTCCTTATTAGATCCTCTATAATTGATGAGCAGTACTGGTAATTCAGGTTGCATGCATAAACTATTTTTGTTATGTTCATATCACCATTTGTCTCAAGTGATTCAAGCATGCTCATAACTATATTTGTCCTGCTCCTCTTGCTCTTTTTAATAATCTTTTCATTTCTGCTGGAATCAAGATTATCAATAACAAGCGATGAATTATAAACCTTTAGGACCATTATTATCTTCTCCTGCGGGCCTATTATTTCTATATGTTTTGTTAAATCTATGCCGTTTATTGATGCAAGGTCCTTTATTGTATTATCAACCGCACCTGAATATATGCCAATTGTTCTCTTTACCCTTAAATCGGTATTTAGAAATCTATAGGATTTTATAATTGATATCTTCTGCGCTATGTTACCGTAGATTGGTATCACCGGTATTATTGTTTCACTGTTATTTGAAACAAGGCAAACTGATATCTGGTTATTATTCAAAGACTTATTAAACTTCAATTCCCATTCATTATGCTCGAATACAAACTTTTTTGTGTTATTATCCACCGCCATATTTAATCAACCTTCATTGTTATATTAATATTTATTACATTAAATTGTAATTTAATGTCTGTAATTATAACAAAATAATTTTTTATTACATAAAAAATAAAAATATATTTTAATTTAGATCCTTAGTTTTACGGGTCTGAAACCACATTTACTGTTACTGTGAAGCTAAAGTCAGATCCCTGGTAGTGGTTTACATCAGCTCCCGCTGAGTTTCCAAGTCCAACCCATATATCCATTATTGCTGTTCCCTCAGGGCTCAGTGAAGCTCCAAAGCCACTGTTGCTTGTTGGCGTCTGATATGATACGTTGTATATATAGCCTGTTGCACTTTCAAGGTCTGCCATAAATGAGCTTGCTGGAACATTCATATACTTTATTGACTTACCTGATGGGTTGTATGTTGCGTTTGATGATGTGTGGAATCCACCAACTGATGGTGTTGCAACAAAACCAACAGTACCGTTGTTTGTAAGTACCATTTCTATCTCAACGTATTCACCGGGTGCAAAATTCGTTACGTTTATTGTGTATTCCTCTGTTTTCAATGTGTTATAGTACTGGCTTCCAAGCTTCAGGTTATATACTCCATTTGCATGATGATATGGCTCTGCGACGCCTATTTCATATATCATTCCATTGGGTCCTTCAACTGTTATTGGTGTGTTTGTTGCGTTTGTTGCTATCAAATGTCCGTCGAGCTCCCATGTCATATGCCCGGCGGTGCTATTCACTGTTATGCTTGATGAGCCGGAGAATGCTGAAAAGGCAAAGGTGCCTCCCATCGCAATCAGTATCGGCACAACAAGCAATACCGCTATCTTTTTATTCAGGTTTATCACCTATTTATATTATTATTTACATGATAATTAACATGGAATGAAAAAATACTAAAAATTTAATATAATTATTATTGTTACTTAGAATCTATAATTATAATATAAAAGTAAAAGTCATTTTTATGTCTATTAATTAAATTTTATAAATATAAATATTAAGTATAAATTATACTTATATAATTTATTTACTAGTGTTTCCATTTTTTTTAAAATGACATAATTATAATCAATTATGAAAATGATTTATAAGGCAATGGCAATAGCATTAACATTACTACTTGTATTTGGCATATTCACAGTTGTACAGCCACATCAAAAAACACTGGAAACAAAAAACTTTCAGTGCGACGTATCGTCATACTACTATGTTGTGGCCCATTATGATAAAAACTGTCTTTATAATAATAACGTTGCCTACTATCCTGAAATACTATATACAAATATAACCAAGAATCTAACAATATATGACTATGTTTCAATGAATTCAAGGGTAAACACAAGCGTTGAAATAATGCAGCAGGTTTTAATAATATCAAACTCACCAAAATGGGAAAAGATCGTTTATGAAAACATAACAAGGATAAGTTTCAATGGCACATATAATAAGGAAATATATCTTCCTGTAAACTTTACAGAATACCAAAATGTAGAAAATCATATAGATGCTGAGCTTGGCTATCCGGACCCTGGATCAGTTTCAATTGTAATAAACTCCACGATAAATTCTGCCTCTGGCAGCAGTGAGACCGGCATAGGCATATCAAGCTCATCAAGGGAGTACTCATTTAATTACGGCTCACCGGCATACGTTGATTCATATAGTATCAAAACATCAAGGATAGGGTATCCTTATATAAATATTCAGTTAATATACTCTTATATAATCGTTGCCGGATCCGCGGTATCATTAATACTTCTTGTTTCACTGTCAACGCCAAAAAGCGCAGGAGCATCCTTGAAAAAAACACTCTCCGAGAATGATATAATAGAGGTTGATTACGAGGTGAATGGAAGCATGAAGAGATTATCAACGTTTGACGATCTTGCCAAACTGGCAGAGATATATGAGGATCCCATATTTTACAGCAAGCCACAGAACATATTCTTTATAGAGCATGATAATATGTATTATTTTTCAGAGGTTAAGGATGAGGATTAAACCAGAATACATATCAATAATAATTTTTATTGCGGTTTATCAATTAGAGGTTATTATAATACATAATAGCTGGCTTCTGGCATTATTTCCTTTAATTGCACTTATCTATTTTGTTAAAAATATAAAAATAAGCTTTAAAGATTCATACAAGGGTGTTTTATATGCATTGATACTCATATTTATAATACTTGAGCCTGCTATAGCATTCAAAAAGATAAAACTGATATTTATTATAAATGCAATACCAAATATATTATTATATTCACTTATACTTGCCTTTTCATTCTCAATGTTATTTCTTGTTATAACAAGGTCAAACAAAAAGGCCGCGGTAAGGAATATTTTTTTTATCATCGGTAATATTTGCACTATCCTCCGTGCCATACAGTGCATACATGGATGTAAAAAATTTGTTTTCTTTAATACTCTTTGAGCTGCTTTTTTTGATCCTTGCTGGATTTCTATCAGAATTTATATATTATAAAAGTGATTTTAACTTTTTATTATTGTTTCTGTTTTTATTTGTATTCTATTTTTACAGTAATTTAACAATATTAATCTACGTTTCAAAGTATTTTCAGCTTGTTTACAGTGTAATTGCCATATCTGCGGTGCTGTTAATTGTACAATACACATTGAAGGGCAATGTATATATAAATAAAATATTAAAGGAAAAAAGAAAGCCAAGGATAAAGGTAAACAAAAGGATGGAAAAGGGCACAGTCATATTGATTGCATCGATGCTGGCATTTGCCGGCATTGCATATATTATTAACAGTGAGCACTACGTTGTTGCAGATCCAACAGGAAGCATGTACCCTGTTATAAAACCCGGGTCACTTTTATTTGTTGAACCGGTAAATCCTAAAACCGTTAAAATAGGCGATATAATAGAATTCAATGCCCCATGGAAGAACGGTGTTTATTACGCCCATGAGATTATAAGAATATGCTATATAAACGGATCAGAGTACGTGAGAACAAAAGGGGTCGCAAATCCATCGGAGGATCCAATGCCGGTTCCATTGAAAAACATCGTTGGAATAGTGGTTTTTAATTTACCATATGCGGGATATCCGATAATATACAGCAAGCTAACCCTCGCCATAATAATATCAATTCTTATAGTTTTTATATCAATTCCAGAAAAAAGGCGTTATAAACACCATTTTAAATCCCGGTTAAAGTAGGCATTGAAATTTGTCATTAACATAAAGTTATCAAGTGTTTTTGAACTTATTTTTATTATATCGTCCACCTCAGATTTTGTATCTGCAATGAGTTTCATTGAAAAGCCACTGTAAAACTGCCTGTAAACAAGATACCTTTGATTTAGAAAATCTATCTTTTTTAGTTTATTTATTGTTTCATTTATCCTGCCATCAGGACAGAAAACAGTCAATGCTTATTATATTTGATTTTACCATTCTTACGTTAAAGAACAGGGTATAATAAAAGTACTCATTTTTTACAAAGTAGTCCAGGGCACGCTTTGCTGTTGCAGGATTTATATTAAGTGCCTCTGCCACACTCTTTGCTGTAAGGTTAAATGGTTCTTTGTATGATATATAATTTAGTATTTTTCTATGTATATCGTTGATTCTTGCCTTTTTTATATCCATTGGCACATTGTTTATATATATGTAAACAGGGTCTATCACAGCCTTTATTACCTTCATCTCCTCTATGGCCATTTCATAGGAATTGGCTATGATTATTATTGTTGCAGTTTTATCAGGTATTTCTATTCCTGAACTGCTCTCGACCCTTCCATAGTATATTGATTCTATAAAATAAAGATCCATCAATTTTTTAATATCATTATCATTTTCATATGATGACATAACAATGTATCTGTAAAATCCAAGAAGTGAGGATCTAACATTTATTCTTACTGTATTTACAATGCCGTTGTTGCCAAAAACCTTGTTCCATGCATAATATGTACTCGATGGTGATATATTAAGACTCCTTGATATATTATACGGTGTCGGCCTCTCAGAATAGGATCCGGAATTTTCCGGCCAGTTAAATCTTCTTATTATTTCTATGTTTATATCATTTTTAATGGTTCTATGCAAGACTACTCACCGTGCTCAAACTGTCCACCTTCAAGAGCGTCCTCCTCGGCAGCCGCAGCATCCTCCGCTATATCATCGCTTTTTATGCTATTCTTTCTTAACTTCTTTAAAAATTCCTTCTCCTTCTTTTTGTCTTCCTTATCTGCCATAAAAACACCGTATTATAGTATTAATTTTATTCTTCTATATAAATATTTCATTTCCTTTAATATAATAAAAATGCAAAAATGTTTTATATATGGTAATAAATATATATTATGGATGAAATTACAAGAACCATTTTTAGATCCTGGAACTGGCCTAACGAGGAATTTAATACATTTTCAACAAGGCCAACACCATATAATATATCAAAATATAATTATATAAATCCTGGTGCCGTTTACAAATCATGGCATATTCTGGTCGATTCAGGCTATATAAAAAAGCTTGCATTGATTCCTTCGAATGAGATCGTGGCAAGGCAGGTAATTTTAATTCCCGGGAATAGTATAAAAATTTCAAAAATATTTGACCGGTTATCAGGAATATATTTCATAGAGTCAATGCATCTTGGCCATATCTATGAATCATCCGGCATTTTTTCCATTAATGCAAGCTGGGTCTTCATTATTGAGATTTTGAACTCCCCACTGAACATACTGGACAAAAATATAAGAATAATAAATGACATGCTTAATAATGAATACAATATATTAAAAATCACAAATTATGATTATAATTTTTCCATGCCGGATTATCTTAAGGATCTATACAATTCCATAGCATACAAGGATATATACGATATAAATCTAAAGGTGATTTCAGACAGGATAAAAAAATCTGTAAAAACAGTGAACAGATAGATAAATTTCATGCTTCAAAACAAATACTTTTATTTAATGCCTGTAATTGATCAAAGAATGCTTTCAAAAAATCTTTCACAGAATATCTTTGTTGTTACATTAAAAATTGAGGATTCAGAGAAAAATTTAAAGAGAACAATTAATTCAATGCCACTGGTATCACAGAGGTATCTATTATTCAGGTTCTTTGGTGATATTGCCGTGATGCTTTTTTACTATGAAAACGTAGATGAGCTGGATCTATGCCTCTCTGAAATATCAAAAAAATTTAATGATTTTTCCATAGTAACAAGGTTTAATTCATACTTTAACAGAGATTTAATATAAAATTATGGATCAATCCTTTTATTAATGTACTCCGGGTATCTAATATTATACCTGCTTATTGAATATAAAAACACGTTAATGATTGAATCAATGTATTCATTTTTGTTCTCCACGTATTTTATCGATCTTATGTTAAGATCCTTTAAACTTTTAATAAAATCATCGATGCCTATCTCGCCCCTTATCATGAGCTCCATGCATCTGAAAAGTTTTATCTGTGCCTGGTTTCTGTTTTTTTCTGCGATTGACCTTCCCTTAAGTATCATTTTATACGCATTTTCAACATCACCGTAAAGCATGGATCCCTTTATTATATCTATTATATTATTTACATACATAAAAATCACCTAGATTTTCATGGCATAAAGATGCATAATTCCAAAAACCGGTTCCGGATAGATGCCGAAAAATATGGATACAAGGAGCATGGTTAATAAAATCAGGAGTTCGTATCCATTTAAATCATTTAATTTACCAAGGTTTTCATTGTAAATGCCATAGAGTGAACGCTGTACCGCCCATAGAAAGTATCCGGTGGCTATCATTAGTCCTGCAACAATAATTAACGTTAAAAGACCTATCGAATAATAGGATCCAACTATTATTGAAAACTCACCGATGAAACCTGCAAGTGCCGGAACACCAAAAGATGCAAGCATTGAGATCATAAAGAACGACGATGCCATGGGAATATTTCTTTGAATACCACCAAGGCCGTATATCTGAAGCGTACCGGTTCTTTTATAAATGTAGAAAAGCGATGCAAAGGCAAGTGATATTACAAAACTATGCGCTACTGTTTGATACATGCCTCCAGAGAGGTCAAGAACCCTTGGATAACCGCTTGATATTACTGATGTACCAAATGATACAAGAACAAAGGACATCTCTGCAGCGCTTGAATATGCTATCATTCTTTTAAGGTTTGTCTGAAACATTGATGTTAATGAAAAATAAACAATACCAATGATTCCAGTGGATATTAATATGTATATCAAGATTTTTGGGAAAAGGCCTGATACAGGATACAAAATACCAAGAAGACCATAGCCGCCCATGGAGAGCAGGCCACCTGAGAGCATTATGCTTCCAGGAAACGGTGCAGTGTAATGTGCATTTGGCAGCCACTCGTGAAGGGGAAAGGCTGGTAGCTTTATAAGAAATGCAGCAAGGAAGCCGAAGATTATAAAATAGTATCCTGCCCTTGGTATTGTTCTCTGAAAGTACGGATTCATTAAAGTATGTATCTGAAACGTTAATACATTTGTATCAATGAAATAGTAGCCGGACAATGTAAAGATGCTTAAAAGCAAAAATAATGAACCAAGATGCGTATATATAAAAAACTTTAATGATATAAGCCTTTTATTATTGCCGCCGTACCTTGAGATAATTATAAACATTGGAATTATGACGACCTCCCAGAAAACGTAGAAAAACAGAAAATTCATCGATGCAAAGAATCCTGATAATCCAAAGCCTGTTATCATGATCAGACCATAGAATGATGGATTATTATAATCAGAGATCATTAATGCAAATAACGTTACAACCATGGACATTATTATCAGGGCATCCGTGAAACCGGTCAGCCCAAATGATAATGTTATATAAAATGAGAGCCCAGAATTTGAATATGAAACAATATTGTAATTAAATACCGATATTAATGAGCCGTTGTAGTTTATGAATTTAAATATCGAATATAATATAAAAACAAACGTTATGATTAATGTATACAATATTGAAAAGATCCTGGCATTATCCTTGATGAAAAATGCGGCGATTGAACCTGTTAAAAATGATAATAATAATATCTCAAGAATCATAGCATCACCATAAACTCAACAATTGTAAATATTGCAGCAAGGCCACCAAGCAGGAAGATTATATAATATTCTAATGAACCATTTTGAATCCTTTTTAGCATGGTACCGGTTTTAACAATTTTTCCTGCCATATTATCAAGAAAATTATCATATATTCTATCAAAAATGCCCGTAACAAAAGATATTTCAATAAAAACATTGGCTATATAATTATAGAATCTATCAATATAGAACCTGTTTCTTATTATATTGTATAAACCTGAGTTGAAATTTATATTATATATAATGTATGCAATGTAAATACCAGAAAGCGCGGCAATTACCGTTACTACCTCAATGTAGGCAGGTGGTGTATATATATAAACATGCGGATCTATAAATTTATAGAAATTATACCTGAATGGGCCAAGGAACAGTGATAGAAATGCTAATATTATCAACGGTATTAAATATATAAATTTTGGATCTTTGGCATTTTCAGCAGCCTTTGTTTTTGTCTTACCAAGAAAAATATTAAAGTACATTCTAAATATATAAATGGACGTAACAGCCTCGGTTATTAATAAAAGCATGAAGGGTACAATATTCCCGGTTCTTTCAAAGTATGCATAACCAAGGAAAACTATCTCATCCTTTGAATAGAAGCCTGCAGTCGGCGGAATGCCTGCAAGCGTTATGGAGCCTATAAGCATTAATATTGCGGTTGCCGGCATTTTTCTGAACAGGCCACCAAGGGATCTTATATCCCTTGTTTCAAGCGTGTACATCATTACAACGGCCGCGGACATGAATAGCAATGCCTTAAAAACGGCATGGACAAGCAGCTGGTACATTGCAAATGAAACACCGGAATAGAAAAATATTCCGGACATGCCAAGTGCCGAGAACATGTATCCAAGCTGGCTCATGGTTGAATATGCAAGTATCCTTTTCATATCATTTACAGCGATGCCCATTAATGCACCAAGTATGGCTGTAACAGAGCCAATAATGGCTATTGTATACATTGAATATGAATAATAAAACAATGGGAACAGCCTTGCTATTATATATACACCTGCAGTAACCATTGTTGCAGCATGTATCAGCGCGGATACCGTTGTTGGCCCCTCCATGGCATCAGGAAGCCAGACATGCAATGGAAACTGTGCAGATTTTGATAATGCACCTATAAATATAAACATCAATGAAAGTGTCAATGTGTATTTTCCAATTATTTTTGATATATAACCTGAATTTGATATTAGGTATGGTATACTTAAAGGACTGGCCGGATCTATTCTGTTAAGTGATACATATATAATCGATAGGCCAATAATAAAGGATAGATCACCAAGCCTTGTTATTAATAATGATTTCTTTGCAGCATATGCTGCATTAGGCTTAAAGTACCAGAAACCTATTAAAAGATATGACATTATGCCGACAAGCTCCCAGAACAAAAAAGTAAATACAAGATTTGATGAAAGAACAAGGCCAAGCATTGAGGCAACAAATATGCTTATCTCTGAAAAATAGGTTCTATTCCTTGGGTCTTTACCCATGTAAAATACTGAAAAAACGTTTATTATTAATGATACTGACAAGACAATAAAAGCCATTATTAAGGATAGATGATCAATATAAATTCCAAAATCTATGTTATAAAACCATGTGTAATGAACATATATATTCCCTCCATAAATATATGCATCAATTAATATTAACAATGATGCGAGAATTGCCAATGAACTGTAAAGACCTGTAAATCTTTTTAACAGGTATTCTAATGGAAATCCTGCAGCTGGAATGATTATAATCAATAGATAAAGGCTGATCATTATTTCACCATTAATTTTGTTTCAAGCTATAACCTTAAATATTATTAAATATAAATCTTTTTTTATTATATTGAATAAAGGATAAATTTAACCCTATAATATATAATATGATATATTTTTATTTAAAATCAAAAAAATAAAGGTTATATAATAAATAAACATAACATTTTTAATTAAGAAATAATGATACTATATAACATTATTTATTGATAAATATATTTAATACTGGTATTAAACAATCATGGATAAATTTATATTATCGGTACCGATATTATATCGGTACCGATGAAGTTTATCTTTGGCCGTGAGCTTGATTTAAATGAATTATACGACAGAAAGGATGAAATTTCAGATATATTAAAATCATATAAAACCAGGCAGCCTCTGGCAGTTACAGGTTACAGAAGAATGGGAAAATCATCAATATTAAATGCCGCAAGATCAATTCTTGAGAAGAATGACGTCCTGGTTGTAAAATTTAACATAGAGGGCATAACAAGTGTAAATGACTATTCATCAAGGCTGCTGAACGCACTTATTGATTCAATATCAAAAAGATACAGGTTGAAGTATTACAGGGAAGAAATAAAAAGGAAGATAAACCTTTTTCTTGGCGGTATTGAACAGATAGGAATAAGATTTGATAATTTTGAATTTATATTAAAGAGATACAATGATTATCTTGATAATAGATTAAAGGCATCAGAGATTATTGAAAATATTATTGATATGCCTGAAAAATTTGCCGAGGACCTTGGAACAAAAATGGTTTTAATGATCGATGAGTTCCAGTACATAAGAATGCTAAAGGAGCCTTTTCCAGAAATATTAAGAACAATGCGCTCAAGATTTAATGAACATAAAAATGTAAATTATATTATATCAGGATCTGAAACAGGAATACTTGATGAAATGCTTAATAACCATGACGAACCGTTCTATGCCTTTTTTAAAAACATTGAAATAGGCCCATTCAACCATGATCAATCCATTGATTTTCTGTCAGCTGGATTTAAAGATATGAATTTAACATGTGATATAGAAACACTTGAAAAGATATATATTATAACAGGTGGCATACCTGCCTGGCTTAACCTTGCAGGCATCGATCTCTCATGGAATAAATGTTCAATAGATTCATTCCTTCAGGATCCAACGTATAAAAATATTATAA
This sequence comes from Picrophilus oshimae DSM 9789, assembly GCF_900176435.1. Classification (NCBI taxonomy): domain Archaea; kingdom Methanobacteriati; phylum Thermoplasmatota; class Thermoplasmata; order Thermoplasmatales; family Picrophilaceae; genus Picrophilus; species Picrophilus oshimae. The sequence continues at coordinate 29,836 of NZ_FWYE01000001.1, read as the reverse complement.
ATCATGAACTATCAATGCTTACAAGGAATGAACTATCATTAATCAAAATGTTATCATCAGGCAAGGGCTTTAACGAAATAAAAATTTCAAACAAATATCGTGTTGTAAAATCACTTATAAGGCATGGCCTCGTGAGGAAAATAAATAATGAGTATAAAATATCTGATAACCTTATTAATTATTATCTAAGAATTCAATAATAAAATCAAAGCAATCATCTTAATGAAAGGGCAATGCCTATTAAAAATACGATGCCTATAAATGAATTCAATCTAAAAAAGGTCATTATTTTATTTATATCATTCCTTATAATTAAATGCTCTTTAATCATTATTGTATATATTATTAAAAGAGCTGTATAATAGTATAAAGAATTTATTATTATACCGGAGATAAAAAACAAAACAGCGGATGAAATATGAAATAAATCTGATGCATAAACCCCGTTTTTTATTCCGTAGGTATTAACAATGGTTTTAAGCCCATTTATTTTATCGTATTCAATGTCCTGTATGGTATATATAATATCAAAACCGGCAACCCATAATGCAACTGAAACCGATATTATATATATTAATGGATTGTATGTAAAAGCCGGTTTTACCGCGAGATAACCACCGATGACCCCAAGGCCTATGATTCCACCCATGAAAATATGCCTGATTGCTGTATACCTTTTCAAAAATGGATCAATTATAAACATTATAACAACAAAAAATGAAAGATAGAAAACAAGGTAATTTAAAAGAAATGTGCATATTTCAAATATAACAATGAAGATTAATGTAAATAAAATTGCATCCTTCATTTTTATGTTACCTGAAACAAGGGCCCAGTCTTTTTTTCTTGGATTGATCATATCGTATTTTTTTCCAATTATCCTGTTTATTGACATTGCAGAGGTTCTTGCAGATGCACCTGCAATTAAAATTAAAAGAAATTTTATATAATGAATATAATGGGATGCTATTAGCATGCCTGCCAGAATGAATGGAAGATCAAATAACATGTTTTCAATTTTTATATAATCCAAATATTTCTTTAGCACAGTATGTCATTAAAAAAACAATAAAAATAAATATTCATTTCATTAAAAATGTTCATTTAAGATCTTAATTGATAAATAAATATATGTATAATTATAAGGCATAAATATGGCCGTATTAAAATTATAATAAATGTGCAGTCACTGTATGTTTAAACCCATCATTTTATGACTTTTTATCAATCAATTTAAATTATGCAATAGAAAAAGCTTTTTAAAAATTTAATTTTACCATTAATAAATGAACCTTTATAATAATGCGGAGGGTCGGATTTGAACCGGCGAACCCCTTCGGGAACAGATCTTGAGTCTGTCACCTTTAACCTGACTCGGTAACCTCCGCTCAATAGTGTATTAAATACTTTCTTATAAACATTTAACATTGACAGGCATTGTACATCAATTTTAATATTTTGCATGTCAATTTCAAATAAAAATCATTTATAACATTTATAAAAACATTGATAAGGCAGTATTATATATTTTCCTATTCTATACTATTATTACTGATAAATAAATTTTTATACATGTAATATTTTAAAAGATTATGGAGGACAATTTAAAAAAATCAGGCCTAAAAAGGGGATTCTCTTTGCATGATGCCGCCATGTTTGGCATCGGTGGGGCCATAGGTTCAGGTATATTATTTGCAGTTGCCGGTGGAACAACGTATGCAGGTCCTGCAATAATAATATCATGGATCATTGCGGCCATCATGATCGTCATTGTAACAATACCATATGCGGAGTTTTCGGCGATGGCCCCCAGGGGAGGGATCAGCGCCAGGATCTCATACTATTCATATGGCAGTTACGGCGGCTTTATGTCCGGCTGGTCCCTCTTTCTCTGGGCAGTTTTAATTCCACCCATAGAGGCCGTTGCCGTTTCAGAATATGCATCATATTATATAAAGGGGCTTTACAGCTCTGTTACCGGTTTTCTTACACCAGAGGGCATTGCACTTTCGATAGCGCTTACAATACTATTTGTCTTCATAAATCTGTTTGGCATAAGAAAATTCGGAATTGTAAATAATGTATTAACGTGGTTCAAGATTCTGGTTGTTGTTGCAATAATTGTTATAGTGCCACTGTTTGTTTTTAGGCCATCAAATTTTACAACACCATCATTCATGCCATCAAACGCATCCGGAATATTAATAGCAATACCTGCCACAGGCATATTGTTCTCATTTGGCGGCTACAGGCAGGTGGCAGATATGGCAGGCGAGATAAAAAATCCAAAGAGGAACCTTCCAAGGGCAATAGGCATAACACTGGCCGTGCAGAGCATATTCTATATATTAATGACAATAATTGTTGTTGGTTCTGTCAACTGGACAGGTCTTAAAACGGCTCCTGGAAGCTGGTCTGTTGTTGGCAGCCTTGGATCACCAATAGTTACAATAATACATTCAAATATAGCATATTTACATGGTTATGCGGTTCCGGTTCTATCAGGATTGATAATACTTGCACTTATATTTGCTATTTTTTCACCAATGGGCACATTTGGCGTCTATCTTACAGGAAGCTCAAGAATCATATTCGGCCTTTCAAGGGAGGGCGCAATACCATCATTCTTTGGGAGCACAACAAAGAAGGGCACTCCATTATATGCAATAATACTTGTTGCCGTCATTGGGGACCTGTTTTTAATACCATTTCCGAGCTGGTACACATTAACAGACTTCGTTGTTGTTGCGGCAGTGGTAAACTTTGCAATAGTTGCAGCCTCTTTACCTGTTATAAGGAAATTATACCCGGAAATAGAAAGGCCATTTAAGGTGCCATTTGCCACTGCCTGGTCATTTGTTGCATTTATAGCATCATCAATATTAATTTACTTTGCAACATATCCGGATACGCTTTATGCATTGGGTGCAACCCTTGCCGGCAGCGTTGTCTTTATTTACCAGGCCTATAAAAAGCATTTTCAGGAGCTTTCAATAAAAAATTCACTGTGGATCCCTGTTTATATAATAGTTATGATTATAATATCATACCTTGGCAGCAGTTCAACCGGCGGTATAAACTTAATAAAGTATCCATATGACATAGTATCTGTCATAATAGTAGGCATTGTTTTCTGGTTTGTATCACAGGCATCAGCTCCAAGGTCCGTTAAGGGCGATATGGAATCATTAATAAAAAATGCTCCTGAGGACGTTTAAAAATCAATTTTTTCTTTTAACTATGTATTTTGTTATTGTTTTATAAGATTCCTCTGTGAAAAACGCCCTGCCACAATTTGGGCATACATAGGCCTCATAATCCCCAAGAGATGTTCCCTTATATATAAATGGCGCATTTTTTAACTCCATGTTAATATTGCAGTGCGGGCAAACCTTTACATCCATGTATTATGATTGCGAATATGCATATAATGATTTTCCAATAAAAATTTTACCTGATAACAAAGTTAAAATTAATTTATTATATGCTTGTTCATGGAAATCAGAAGAGAGAAGGTAACAATAAATAGAAATGAATACATATACTATCCATTAAGCCAGCTTGGTCCTGAGGTTAATAATCTTCCATACTCAATAAAAATATTATTAGAAAACGTGCTAAAAAACTACGATAATTCAGAAATTAACGATAAAACAATAGAGAATATATTAAAATTAAGGTATGGTTCAGATATAGCGTTTAAGCCCTCAAGAGTTGTCCTTCAGGACTATACCGGCATACCATTAATTGTTGATCTTGCAGCATTAAGGGAGTATTACAAGAAGAAATCACTTGATCCAGAAAAAATAAATCCTGTAACAAAATCAGATTTAATTATAGATCATTCAATAATAGTTGATTCATTCGGAAACGGCGATTCCATAGTAATAAACATGAAGGATGAGTTCTCAAGGAACATAGAAAGGTACAAATTTTTAAAATGGGCAATGGAATCATTTAAAAACCTTAGCATTGTACCTCCAGGTCACGGAATAATACACCAGATAAACCTTGAATATCTTTCAAGAGTTGCATTTTCAGAGAACAATGTAATGACAGCTGAAAGTTTAATAGGAACGGATTCGCATACAACAATGATAGGCGGCATAGGCGTCCTTGGCTGGGGCGTTGGCGGCCTTGAGGCAGAAGCCTCCATGCTTGGAGAGCCATATTACATGGTGCTTCCGGAGGTAATCGGTGTAAAAATTATTGGAGATATTAAAGAGGGTGTAACCACAACAGACATTGTTCTTTACATAACAAATAAGTTAAGGGCAAGAAACGTTGTTGGCAAATTCGTTGAGTTCTTCGGGGATATTAATAAATTAACAGTTCAGGATCGTGCAACGATATCAAACATGGCACCTGAATACGGTGCAACAATAGGCTATTTCCCTGTTGATGACGAAACCATAAAATATATAAATAATACAAACCGCGACGGTGAAACTGTTAAGGAATTCTTTAAACTTCAGGGGCTATTCTACGATGGCCCAAAAAATTACAGCGATGTTGTTGAAATAGACCTTGGTGACATTGTTCCATCCATGGCCGGTCCAAAGAATCCTGATGAGCTTGTTACACTGGATCATTTAAAGGAAAATGTGGAAAAGATTATCGAGGGCGGGCATGACGGCGACGTTGTAAAAAATGGTTCTGTTGTAATCTCTGCAATAACAAGCTGCACAAACACATCCAATCCAACGGTTTTGCTTGGCGCAGGCATACTTGCAAAGAAGGCATACAATCTCGGGCTTTTCCCGCTGGATTATGTTAAGACAAGCCTGGCCCCTGGATCACAGGTTGTCACAGAGTATTTAAAAAATACCGGCCTGCTTGAATACCTTGAAAAATTAAACTTCTACGTTGTTGGCTATGGCTGCACAACATGCATAGGCAACGCCGGTCCCTTAATACCTGCAGTTGAGAACGATATAAAAAAGAACAATGTAAAGACATTCGCGGTGTTAAGCGGAAACAGGAACTTTGAAGGCAGGATAAATCCATACATAGCGGGCGCCTACCTGGCATCTCCAATACTTGTTGCGGCCATGGCAATTGCAGGAAGATTAAATTTCGATCCATATAAAGAGCCAATAGCAAAGGATAAAAATGGAAATAATGTATATTTAAAGGATATATGGCCAACACTGGATGAGATCAAGGAATACATAAACATGGCAAACGATCCAAAGCTTTATAAAGAACGCTATAAGGATGTCTTCTCAGGGGATAGTAACTGGAACTCATTGTCTTCAGTAAATGACGTTTTATACAATTTTGATGATAAATCCACATATATAAAGATACCCCCATGGCTCTACCTTGAGCCCGTAAAGGATATAAAAAATGGCAGAATTCTTGCAATCTTCGGCGACAAGGTAACAACGGATCATATATCACCGGCAGGCCCAATATTAAAGGAATCCGTTGCGGGAAAATATTTAATGAGCCTTGGTGCAACTGAAATGAACACCTTTGGTGCCAGACGTGGAAATCATGAGGTTATGCTCCGTGGTGGTTTCTCAAACCCAAAGCTCAGAAATTTAATGAGCGATGAGAACGGTTATACAATACATTATCCGGATGGCAAAAAGATGACAATATACGATGCCGCAATGAAATACAGGGATGAAAATGTACCACTTGTAATCTTTGCAGGAAAACAGTACGGTTCTGGCAGTTCCAGGGACTGGGCGGCCAAGGTTACAGCATTAATGAATATAAAGGCCGTTATAGCAGAGAGCTTTGAAAGGATACACCGCAGCAACCTCGTTGACATGGGCGTTGTTCCAATACAAATAGATAAAAAGCCCGAGCTTAAGGGCGATGAAATCATAGAAATAAATGGCCTTGAGGATCTAAAACCAGGAATGGATATAACAATAAAAATAAATGGAATGGCATTAAACGGGAAGGTCCGTGTTGATACCGAGCAGGAGGTAAAGTACATTAAAAGCGGTAATATTTTGAAATATATAGCAGAAAAAAATTAATTAATAAACATTTTGATATTTTAAATAAATACTAACTTAACATTTATCAGTTTATTATCTGTATTTTTTGCTTTCTTTTTAAATAAGTTCAATAATGTAAGTTTTATCAAATATTTGATTTGATTGCTAATTAAACCTTAAATATTTCGAAAATATATTATTATTATGAATTCCGTAATTCTCACATCGGATCGTGGAACATTTACAAATTTTGGTGGGATGTCCACATTGGGATATGTTGCCTGCCTGCCTTACAGGGTGGTTCCAAGACCGCTGATGAATTACATATTCGCACCAGAGGTAAGGATGAAAAACGGCGAGCCTGAATACGTTCCATACGCACTCAGAAAGGTCGAGGCGGCATTGCACGCAAATGGAATAACCGATGTATCAATAATACCACCGCAGCTGCTTGAAAAATATGTAAATGAAAATACAAAGGTTCTTGGAATAAACGTTCATGACCCTTACGGACTAAGCCCGGTAACATTTAAATTAACGATGCTCTTCGGCGGTGGTGAGAGCTGGACGGCTAAATTCTTCGATGAGCTTTCTGAAACTGTGTCCAGATTGAAATCAAAATATCATTTTAAGGTCATAATAGGCGGGCCGGCTGCATGGCAGATAGGTCTTAAAAAACCAGACTGGGTTGATACAGTATTCAATGGTGAGGCCGAGCTTGATTTTCCATTAATTGTTAAAAAGGCACTTAATGGCGAGGAATTGCCAGGAAGCATAACCGGAAGGATGCCAAAGGTAAATGAAATACCGACAATAATAAAGCCCGCAAGATTCGGCGAGGTTCAGGTTACAAGGGGCTGTCCCAGGGGATGCCAGTTCTGTTCAATAACACCTGAGACATTTAGGAGCATACCATACGAGGACATAGAAAAGGAGGTAAAATTAAACCTTTCAACAGGCTACAGGGATATAGAGCTTGTATCAGACGATATACTTCTTTATGGCCAGAAAAAGCTGCAGGCAAACGAGGAGGCGCTTGTAAAGCTTTTCACAATGGTGAAAAACCTTGGTGCAAGGTACATAACATTTCCGCACATATCTGCACCCGGGGTTTTAAGTGCTCCAAAGGTCGTTAATGAAATATCAGAAATAGCAGGTTTAAAGGAATACATGGCGGAGGCGCCCGTGGTTGGTCTTGAAACCGGCAGCGTAAAAATCATGAGGCATTACATGAATGCAAAGCCATTCCCGTGGAAACCGGAGGACTGGAAATATGTTATAACAAATGCAACACCGATAATGAACGATGCTGCAATATTCCCATGCTATACAATGACCATAGGATATCCCGAGGAAACAGATGATGACCTTGACCAGAGTATAGATATAGCCTTATCAATAATAGATAATAAATTCAAGGCATGGGTCTTTCCATTGCCGGTTATACCAATGACATCATCGCATATAAAGGACAATCCATTTCCATACATGGATAAATTACCATCAAAGTACTGGGATCTTTTATACATATCATGGAAATACGACCTTTACATAACAAGAATCATGATGCCGCACATGAGCAAAAAGATGAATCCTGTGCTAAGCGGCATAGTAAACATGATGACAAGCAGCATATTCTCGCACATAGAGGACGTCTTCAGGGAGCTTGCCGAAACACACGGACACAAGGCCGAGGACTTTGCAAACATAAACCTTAACACTGTTACCGGTTTTATAAAATCCATGTACTGGCTTACCAGGGCAACCGTATCAACATCGGCCAGCAGGAATCCAAAAAAGATAAGTTCATGAATTTTTTAAAGCATTTTTTATTATAATAAATGTGTTTTTTAATGAATATATGTAAAGCCCGTAAACACCGATGCTTATTATTAATATTGAATACTTGAATAACTGAAGTCCAGTTTCAATGTAAAGTAAATAGTTTGCAAATGTTGATATGCCGCTTGGAAAGACATAGGCCCAGGTCGCAACTGATGGTTTGTTCCTGAAATGGAAAATGGCCATGACCAGACCGGTTAAAAACGAAAGAACCTCAAAGCCCCAGAGCATTGTTGAAACATCAACAGCAAGGTACTCTGGAACATAGAATATTTTCAGCTTATTAAAGATCGGCATAAATAATAAATTTATCGCAATCATGCTGGATGCACCCAGCGGTATCATTGTTGCCGGGGCCTTCTGCCTGCCATTGTTCATGTGTGCCATTATTGATATGTTCCCTATAAAGATAAATTGAAGCACGGCTATGCCGGTTCCGGCCATTATTAACATGTACATTGAAATTAATATATCCCTGTAATTTATAAAATAATCAAGTGTTGGCGGCATTAAAATAGAACTTAAAATGATGTTTCCGGCAAGTGATATAATTGGTATCAAACTGGTGTATGCTATATTTTCATATTTTATTGCGCCAGTATAAATCCTGTATGATAAAAGCAAATTGAGTATTACCATATATGCATAAAAAAAGTAATAAAGGTATAGCATTATAAATGCTATGTCTCTATTAATTCCAATGTATGCATAGAAAAAGAACGCCAGTGCAAAGTAAAGTATGCCTATAAAACCAAAGAATGGAAACTTCTGTATATTAAACGAATCATCTATTATATTTCCGTTTCCAGATATGTAATAATAAAATAAAGATACTAAAACAAAGAAGAATATGAATAAATCCAGGTAATAAACGTAGCTGCCTATTCTAAATATTATGCTATTATTATAGACAAGCGAGATCAAATATAATGTAAGCGAAACCGACAGAGTTCCAACGACAGGCCCAAACCATTCAGGGCCGGCTCCCCTATATTTCATGGATCGTTATTAAAAATTATTATTTATTTTTTTAATTTTGAGGATCTTTTAAAGAATTTCCAAGAAAAGCCCTTAAACCTTTCCTCGTTTTCTATCTTCCCGCGCTCATGGTATCCGTACATTTCCCAGTATCCATCCTCGTAATCATGCATTAATCTTATGCCCGTAAGCCACTTTGCGCTCTTCCAGCCATATAATGACGGTATAAACGGCCTTGCCGGGAATCCCTGCTCAACACTTAAATATTCGTCGTTCATTTTTATTGCTATTATCGATTTTTCATCAAGTGCATCCTCCAGTGGCACCGGCGTGTCATATCCATCAGCGCATTCAAACATAACCCATGTGCATTCATCATCAGGCATGGATGCCTCTATTATCCTTTTTAATGATGGCCCCTGCCATTTAACATCCCTTATACTCCACTTTGTAACGCAGTTAAAATCGGCAATGTAATTTTCCTGCGGCATGCTTTCAAGATCATTAAATTTGTAGATTATCTCTTTTTTAACATGACCGTAAACTTTTAAATCCCAATCATCCTTTTTTATTACAGGCTCCCCGAGTGCCTCGTATATAATAAAATTCCTTGCATAGACCTGGCCCGGGTTTTTTATCTCAATCTTCTCCATATTAAAATATTAAAAACACAGAATTAAATGTTTATCAAAAATTGTTTTAATATTAATCAAAGCATGATTTATCAATGGTTTTTATGCTCATGTCCTCTGGATAATTTATAACGCATATGAACTCCAGATCAGTATCGCCAGGATTCATTATCTCATGTTTTTCCATGGTATCTACAAAGATGTAATCTCCACGTTTTAGATCCATCTTTTTATTTTCAACACATATTCTGCAGGTTCCATTTAATATTATAAGTGTTTCAACGTATTTATGATAATGATGCGATATCAGACCATTTGGTTTCACAGTAAATTTTCTTACTGCATAATCTTTTACATCATCTTTTGTCACAAGCCATCTTATCTTTACATCATGCGATGTGCCGAATTTAACATCGTCAGCCTTAACATCTTCAATTGCTCCACTGCGCATGATTTTATATTTTTATTATAATAATAAAGTTTTCTAGATTATAAGAAGTATGCCGGCAATACCGCATAGCAGCGGCCCTATTACAAAGCCCCCGCCCAGAACAAATACAAGGACCGCAAGGACTATAATTGCAAAGCCATTTGCAGCCCTGCCATGTGAACCACCGGTGCTTGCTATTCTATAAATTATGTATGCAAGAACTATCCATATTACCGGTATTATCGCGGAGATTATACCTGCACCTATCAGTGGAAAACCTGCAGGATTAAACGTTATTAACTGGGCAAAGCCTGCGAATCCGGCAATGAATATGCCAAGAAGTGTTATCAAAGCCGATATAATGATTATCAATGAACCAAGTATTGCAATACCGTATCTTAACCTGGCGTCTGCCACGATGGTGTATTTATAATAATATTATAATCTTTGGCTTTTTCACCATTAAAAAAATTATTTATTCAATATATTTAATATACGTTATGGATTACATAAGATTTGGTGACAGCGGTTTAAGGGTTTCAAGGCTATGCCTTGGCACCTGGCATCTTCCGGTAAAAAATGAGAATTTTAAGTACAACGTTGACAGGGACTTATCAATAAAAATAATAAAGAGGGCATACGATCTTGGCATAAACTTCTTTGATACGGCAAACGTTTACAATGGATCAATATACCCTGAGAATGCAGGCCTGTCTGAGGATATACTTGGTGATGCACTTTCCGGTTATGAACGTGAGAGCCTTGTAATATCAACAAAATTTATGGGCAAAATGGGTAGTTTCCAGAATGCATCAGGATTATCAAAGAAGTATCTATTATGGCAGATACATGAATCATTAAAGAGGTTGAAGACTGATTATATAGATATACTGCACATGCACAGGCCGGATCCTGAGACGCCAGTAGAGGAAACAATATCGGCATTTAAGATTATAAATGATGATTCCATGGCCCTTTACTTCGGGGAAAGCTATTTCCATTTTAATGATATTGAGGATATTGCCCGGATGTTCAAATCATTAAACATGAAGCTGCTATCAATGCAGGAGCCTTACAATTTAATAGAACGCGACATAGAATCTGAAAAATTTGATATATCAAGAAACTACGGTATGGGCATAATGGCATACATACCAATTGCCCAGGGCATATTAACAGATAAATATTTAAAAGAAGGCGGTGAAAATTCCAGGGCTTCATTTGTACCTGAATTGAGGCAGAGGTATTTATCAGATAAAAACAATATTAAGGTATTATCAGAGCTGAATGAATATGCAGTGGGAAAGGGCGTTAAGCTTGCACAGCTTGCCCTTGCCTGGATGATTAAAAAATCAGAGATGAAGAACATATCGCTGGTACCAATAATAGGTGCAACAAAGATCGAGCAGCTTGAGGATGATGTATCCGCCCTTGATATAAAATTAACTGAAGATGAGGTTATTGAAATTGAAAACATTGCTTCAGGGTTTGTTATAAACTGGAACTCACCATATACCAGGATAAGGCATTCAATATTTTAATTTTTTAAATTAGAAATAGATAAATATTATTATTGAATTAGGTAGTATCTAATATCTCAGGGATCAACATGGCTAGTATTGGAATAATCGGCGGCAGCGGTCTTTACAACATCATGGAAAATGTTAAAACGATTGATGTTGAAACACCATATGGAAAACCCTCGGATAAGCTCGAAATTGGTGAGATATCCGGTGTTGAGGTTGCCTTCCTTCCAAGGCATGGTAAAAGGCATACAATACCGCCGCATAATGTAAATTACCATGCAAACATATGGGCGTTGAAAAGCCTTGGTGTTGAAAGGATAATCGGCCTAAATGCCGTTGGCTCATTACGTGATGATTATAAACCAGGTGATATTGTAATACCGGATCAGTTTATAGATTTTACAAGGAAAAGAAGATTAACATATTATGATGGCCCTGACGTTTATCATATCTCCATGGCGGATCCATTCTGCAGCGAGATATCAAGCGCTTCATACAATGCCGGCCTTGATCTCGGTTATAAAATACATAATTCAGGAACCTATGTTTGCATAGAGGGCCCAAGGTTCTCCACAAGGGCAGAGTCAAGGATGTTCAGGCAGTTTGGTGATATAATAGGCATGACTCTTGTGCCAGAGATAAATCTTGCGGACGAGCTTGCAATGTGCTATGGCATGATTGCAACCGTAACGGACTATGATGTTTGGTCCGAAAAACCCGTTGATACAAACGAGGTTATTAAAATAATGAAGGAAAACGAGGAGAAGGTTCCTAAAATGTTATCTAAAATCATTCCTGAAATTCACGGTCAAAGAAAATGCAAATGTTCTTTGAGATTAGAAAATGCAAAGGCGTAGGTGATTAATACGAAGGTAAAATTTTTGGGAGGAGCCGAGGAGGTTGGAAGGCTTGCAATAAAAATAGAGGACAAGAACGATAAAATAATGATAGACTACGGTGTTGAGCCGGATAAGCCACCGGAGTATCCGTTACCGCCTGAACCGGTAAACGATATTTTTATAACACATGCACACCTTGATCATACAGGTGCGCTTCCGGTATATTATCATAACTACAGTGCAAAGCTTCATGCAACTGCAATGACGGCAAACAGCGTGGTTCCAATAATAAACGATTCACTAAAGATCATGAGGCTGGAAAACTACGTTGAGAGGTTCAATGAGGACGATGTTGAAAACCTTTTTAGGTCTCTTGTAACTGAAAGGTACAATACGGATATAGAGCTGAACAATCTTACTGCTAGGGCCTACAGTGCCGGTCATATACCAGGATCAAGCATGTGGCGCTTTGAGGATTCTTTCTCATTTATGATAACAGGTGATCTATACACAAGGGATACAAACCTTTTAAAGGGGGCAAGGCCTGTAAAAACCGATGTTTTGATTATGGAAAGCACATATGCAGGCAGGGACCATGAGGACCGTGATGAGGTAATAAAGAGATTAAAGGACAGCATAAAGGAAACAATAGACAACGGCGGCAAGGTTATACTTCCGACCTTTGCAATAGGCAGAACACAGGAGATGATCATGATTCTCAGGGACATGAATTACAACATTTACGTTGATGGCATGGGCAACGATATATCAAGGATATACCTTGATACACCAGGATTCCTGAAGGATTATTCCCTGTTCAGAAAATCCCTCGGCAGGGTTATAAAGGTAAGAAACAAAAGAATGAGAAAGGAGGCCCTGGAAAACGGCGATATAATAATAACAACATCAGGCATGCTTGATGGCGGCCCGGTTCTTGGATATATAGACTCATTATCAGACGATCCAAAGTCTGCAATATATCTTACAGGATACCAGGTGGAGGGCACAAACGGAAGAAGCTTAATGGAGAATGGCACAATTAAAATAGCCGGTGCAACGATAAAACCCTCAATGAAGATAGATTTCTTTGATCTATCAGCCCATGCCGGACACAGTGATCTTGTTAAATTCATAAAGGATATAGATCCATGGACAGTGGTTTTATGCCATGGCGATCAGAGGGAGAAACTTAAGGAGGCACTGCCAGAATACAATTTTATACTTCCATACAATGGGCATGAGTTTGAAATAACAAATTAGTTTTATAATATTCGTTAAATTATATAACGAATATTTATATTAAAATACAATTTTCCATCATGACATTGGTATTAAAACCAGATGATTCAGGTATAAAAATTGCCGCAGATATTATAAGAAAGGGTGGAACCGTTGTTTTTCCCACAGAGACTGTTTACGGCCTTGGTGCAAATGCACTATCATCTGAAGCCTCAGCAAAGATATTTAGGGCCAAGGATAGGCCCGCAGACAATCCTTTAATAGTAACGGTATCAAATTTTAACATGGTAAAAGATGTATCATACATTGATTGCAAACTATTAAAAATCATGGAAGGTGTGTGGCCGGCCCCGCTAACACTGCTTTTAAAAAAGAAAAGCATAGTTCCTGATATAGTAACAGCAGGCATGGACACAGTCTGTGTAAGGTTTCCAAAGAATGAGATAGCGCTCAGGTTAATATCGGAGGCTGGTGTTCCGGTTGCAGCTCCAAGTGCAAACATTGCAACAAGGCCATCAATAGTTGATTCAAAGGATGCAATAGACGAGCTTGATGGCAGGGTTGATGCAATAATAGATGCAGGACGTGTTGAATACGGTGTTGAATCAACAATAATTGATGCAACTGTTGAACCATACAATCTTTTAAGGCCTGGTGCCTTTCCAGTTGAGGAAATAGAAAGACTCTTTGGAAAGATAAATATAAACCCAGTTGCACGTGGCTACAAGGAATCAAATATTGCGCTGACACCTGGCATGAAGTACAGGCACTATGCACCATCAAAGAAATTAATATTAATAGAAAATATAGATGATTTTAGAAGCTTTGTTTCATCAGATAGGGCAAGGGACTTTCTTGCACTATGCTCATCTGAAAATTCAAAATATGTAAAATACGATAAAATAATTCTTGGCAGGGATGCTTACGAGGCTGCACATAATCTTTTCTATGATTTCAGACTGCTGGACAGGAGCGATAAGCAGTACGGCGTAATACAGGCATTCCCGGAAACAGGTATTGGCTTTGGTCTCATGAACAGGATAAGAAAGGCATCATGGAAGATTATAAAGGATGGCGAAAAGATTGAGATTTAAATAAATATTTATAAAACCCTTTAATTTTATGGCATGTCAGATATCAGATGGGATCTTGTTTTAAAGCCGGAGATAGAGTATTTGTCAAATCTTTACAGGGACATCGATATAAAAAAGGAGTTTGTTCCTGTAATAGAAATGCTAAATAGGAATATTATAAAGTCAAGGATAATTGTAAACGGCAATAAATTAATAGCCTATGCATATGCAATAGAATCAAAAACATTATTGGATACAATATACGCCGATGCCGGTTTTATAGACAAAAATGATATAAATGATATAAGACTTGATTATATATTTAACTGGATTGATGCAATTTCAGGAAACAGAAAGGTGCTCATGAACAGAATATATAATTCAAGCGATGGACTTGAGGATTATCTAATAAGGCACGGTTATAAAAAGGCCGTCAGGTACAGGCTTGTATCATCAATAAATAATTCAAATTCTGTATGTTCTAATGAGTTTTTAACTCTTGGAAACATTGATTATGATCAATTTTCTGATGCAGAGTACAAAGCCTACGTTGATGGCCCTGACGGCTTTTTATTTTCAAAAATACCGTCCTGCAGGCACAATGCCACAAGGGAAATGTTTAATGGTAAATACGGAGATATTATAAATAAAGCATCATTCTTAATGGTTGGCAGTGAAATAGATGCCGCAGTTATAGCGTCCAGGAAGGACGACGAAAGTGCATTTATAGACACAATCTTTGTAAAAAAGGATTTAAGATCAAAGGGCCTGGGTAGAAAGCTAATGGAGTGCTCGATGATGGCATTAAAGTCGCTGAATTATGATAAAATATACCTTTACGTGAATTCAGAGAACACTGCCGCATTAAATCTTTACAGGTCACTGGGCTTCATAAAGGATGATTATCCAGAGGATATAATATACTATAAAATAAAATATTAAGCTTAATAGTATAAATCATCACAATTTATTGTGAATAACAAAATTATCTTTATATAAATTAGCTTTTTAAGTTACACAACATTTTTAATTAATTAAGAAATGTTAATAATACCATGATTCGGTCAAGACTGAAAAGAAATTCAGTAGGTCTGCTTCAGGGCACATTTCAGTCCCTGGGACAGGTGGCTCCTGCAGCCGATATAGCAATTCTGCTTGTTGCATCATTTTCAATCGCCGGTGCCCAGACAATACTTGCCGTTATTTTTGGCTGGTTGATCTATGCCCTATGGATGGTAACACCATACCAGCTGTCAAAGTTCAAATCCAATGCCGGCAGCTACTATGCCTATGCCGCATCGGCAACAAAAGGCGGAATACTTGGAACGCCAACGGCACTTAGCTTTCTTTACTATGATATAACCGGTGCGGCCTTTGGAATCCTTGGTTTATCAAGCTTTATATTTTTAATATCGCCTGCAATAACACATTTAAGCTATATATGGATATTATTTGCCGCAATCTTCACAGCATATATTATAATAATAACGTACCTCGGCATAAGGCCGTCATTAAATTATACGGCAATAACAGGTCTCGCTGAGGTTCTATTTCTGCTAATAGCAGCGATAATTATAATAATAAAGGTTGGTCCTGGAAACAGCACAATACCATTTGATATATCAGGAAAGTACAGCGTTGGCTTCGCATCAATAATGTTCGCATCTGTTTTCTCGATACTTGATTTTACAGGCAGCGGTGTTGTAACAACAATATCTGAGGAGATCACGAAGCCAAAAAAGAACATAGGAAAATCAATAGTATTTGCAATGATAATGACCGCAATAGCCCTGATACCGGCAACATATGCACTGACCGTTGGCTGGGGCATAGGGCATATAGCAAGCTTTGCATCAACCAGTGATGCCGGTCTTGTCGTGTTTTCAAAATATCTTGGCCCTGTTGGCCTTGTTCTGTTAATTATATTTACAATAAACAGCTATGCATCAAACGGCGTTTCAAAGGCAACGGCGGTAAGCAGGTGGTGGTATTCAGCTGCCAGGGATAAAATAGTCTTTCCAGAGTCGATAGGGAAGATCAATCCAAAGCACAGGACACCTGCCAATGCAGTTATAGCATGGGCCCTAATATCCTTCGTCCTGGATGTTTCAGTTGGTCTCATCTTTGGACCTGAGGATGCCGCATTCGTTCTCGAGGCCGGTACTGGCATATCAATTATAGCGGTTCATATGCTTGCAAACACATCACTAACACTGTATGCAAGACGCATAAACCAGTTTAATTTCTGGAAGCATAGTGTTGCGCCCTCGGTTGCCACCATAGTCGGCCTGGTGGTACTTTACTTTACCGTTGATAATATAATAACAAGGTGGGCTTCAAATCCCACAGGGGTGAATGATGCCTACCTGGCATCATTTATAATAACAATAATATGGATAGTCATTGGCGGCTTTGCATTTACCTATCATTACTACAGAAAGATGCCACAGAGACTTATAAACGCCGGTGAATTTGACATAGAAAAGGATGCATACTAATATAAATCGTTTTCTCATAAACTATAATTTTTTATTTAGATTCTTTATATTCATTTAATGGTTACAGCCGATGATGTGGCCTCATATTTTCGTGAGAAGGCGTTTCAATGGATTATAGCAGATGACAGCATTGAAAACCATGTAAGGATCCTTGGCAGGGATGGCCTTTCAATGGAATTTGAATCAGATCCAAATTTTCATATAGTATGCCAGTTTGTTGAGGAATACAACAAGCTAAGGCTAAGATACACAATAAACAACGCATTTCAAAAAAATGTGAACTTTGTTTTTGGAATACCGCTTGTCGGTGCAATGGATATAATTATTGGTGCCGTTGACGATGCATGCAGAAAGATGTACATATCATGCTCCGTCCTGAGAAGCGATGCTGGACTATTAATATCCGGAATCGTTATGGGCGTTGTAAAATCCATGAGCAACATGAGCAGGGATGATATATACATTATTAAAAAATCTAATACCAAAATTAATTAAGTGAAAATTTATCTTATGTCATGCGCAGATTGATACTTTTAAGTTATGGAAGCCCTGAGAGCATAGATGAGCTTGGTGAGTATCTTTCAATGGTGTTCTATGGCGATCCTGTTCCAGAAAGGATTTACAACGAGAACAGGAAAAAGTATGAGCTTTACAATGGAAGATCGCCATCAAACGACATATTAAAATGCATAGAGGAAAAGCTTAAAAAAGCCCTGCGCGAATATGATTTTGATGTAACACAGGCATACAAGCACTGGAAGCCGGGGATAGAAAACATCGTTGAGGATTCAAAAGACTTTGATGAGATCTTTGCAATTCCGTTATTCCCATTTAGCACAAACAATGTTAAGAATTCATACGAGAAACCATTTAATGAGGCCTTAAAAAAGTATAATGTAACTGCAAGGGTTAGATTTTTAAACGGCCTTGAGGATCAGGAGCTATTATACTCTGCATGGATAGAAAAGATCTCCGGCCACATGTACAATGAATCGCCGTTCCTGTTTGCAGCCCACAGCCTGCCTCTTTACAGCGATGAGAGCACATATGAAAACCTTATAATAAACACTGCCAGGCGCCTTTCTAATACATTTTTAAAGGATGACTACTTCTATGGATTTTACAGCCAGGGGGAGCACGGAAAATGGCTTTATCCGTCAATATACGATTACATTGATAAATTAAAGGAGTACAATTCAGTTACGGTGATACCAATAGGCTTTATATATGAGCATCTTGAGATACTTTACGATCTTGACATCGAGTTTAAGAACAAATTAAAAGATTATGGAATATCATATGACAGGGTTGAAACGCCGTCATGCAGTGATACACTGGTAATGGCCATAAGAAATAAAATTATATCGAATATTAAATAAAATATTTTATTGAAAAGGATATATATGCATTAAAAATAACCAAGAATGAGCTCGATAAATATATTCTCTTACAATTCAAAGGATTTTATAAAGGATATTGCAAAGTCAGGCACAAAAAGCGATATAGAGATATATCATAGAAAGGATAATGATATATTTACAATAATGGAACCAATTAGATATCCAGACAAGGTTTCATCGTTAACAGATTCAATATATCCGGCCCAGGCTGCAATTATAAACGGTGATATCATAGATAAAAATCTTGGCGAGGTTCTTGTGGCACTTGAGCTTATGGGCAAAAAAAGACTGTTTGTAATATCAAATGAAAATAAAAACAGGATATCAAATTTATTAAAGTCAACAGCTTTTGATTATACTTTATTTGATGGAAGGCCCATGGAGCTTCTTGATCATTTAAGGCAATTAAAATATGCATCAGAAAATGAAACATATGTTTTAATAGATCATTTCTTCAAGGTTCGTGGTGTCGGAACCGTTGCACTTGGCTTTGTTTTATCCGGGAAAATAGAAAAACATCAAAAACTGATAATATCAGACCTTGACCGTGAGATCGAGATAAGATCAATACAGATGAACGATGTTGATCAGGATTATGCAGGCCCGGGATCAAGGGTTGGCCTTGCATTAAAAAATATAGAACCTGAAGAAATGTCACGCGGCATGATCCTTTCTGACAGACCATTTGAATATAAAAATGAGATAGACGGCGATATAATTTATCATAATGCTGTTAAATCAAGGTTAAACGAAAACAGCGAGGTATTCGTATGCACAATGATGAGGTACCAGCGTGGCATTTTTAAAAATAAAAAGATAATACTTGAAAAGAGGTTACCTGTAATAGAAAATTTTACCGTTCTTTCCAGCAATAACATATTTCCAAGGGTCTTTGCAAGGATCAATTTTTAATCTTTTTTCTTATATCACCTATGTCATGCCTTACATAGAATTCACCATGAATGGCGTTTAGATCGGACTCGCATTTTAGATATGCATCCTCTATGGAATCGCCGCGTGCAATAATTGCAATGGATCTTGATCCAAGGGTTTCAACATCATTTAAAGTTCCTGAAACAGAGGCATAGTAAACATCTGAATTCAATGTTTTATCTATTTTGATTCTTACCTTTGATGGGTTTTCCGGATATCCTGGCGGGACTATGTATTTAAGAACAGTTGCCTTTCTCATGTATTTTATACTCCTGTTAACGTTCCCTGATAAAATATCATGGAATATAATGCCCAAATCATCATCGAGTATGTAATTAACATTTATCGCCTCAGGATCGCCAAATCTTGCGTTTATCTCTATTACCTTTACATCATTATCAGTTTCCATGAACTGGCCGTATATAATTCCTTTAAATGCATTATTCTCATCCTTCATGGCCTCTATAATTTTATTAAGTATTTTTTTGGCCCTTTCAGGCGTGTCCTTTCTTAAAAAGGGCAGGCTGAAATCCCTATCTGAAATGGAACCCATGCCGCCGGTATTTGGTCCATGATCGCCCTCATACAATCTTTTATAATCCTGGACCACAGGCATAAAGGATAGATGTGAACCATCGGAAAAGGCCTGAAGTGAGAACTCCTCGCCGGTTTCCTTTTTTTCTATTAAAACCTGGCCGTCCCTATCGATTATATCACAGGCATATCTTACTGCCTCATCGGAATTTAAATGTATGCCGGTAACCTTAACGCCCTTGCCACCGGTTAATCCAATGGGTTTAACAGCAACGTCTTTCATTGATGTTATGTAATCCCTTGCGGCATCCTTGTTATTAAAAGTTGCATTTTCAATGTTTCCAGGTATATTGTACTTTTCCATTATGTATCTCATATATGCCTTCGATGTTTCTATCATTGCCGCACTTTTTACAGGTGATGCTGTTTTTATCTTATTTTTTATAAGATCATCGGCAAGGCCATTTGCCAGTATGCCATCAGGGCTGACAAAGGCGATATCTATATTATTTTTTAATGCAAAGTCTGCTATGAGGTCGTGCCTTTTTTTATCATAAAAAATGTATTTTTTACTGTTTTTAATTATGGACGGGTTCTCATTGGTTAACACAGAATAAAGCTCATGGTTTAATGCAATGTTTCTTGCTATCGAATCCTCCCTGCCGCCGCTGCCAACAAGCATGATCTTCATTTCTTATCATCCTTGACATTGAAGCGTACATAAAAATTTTTGGTAACATGGTACTTAAATGTATTCCTATATTTATGTGATGTTATTAATTTCTCGGCCTTGAGTTTTTTAACAGATTCCATGAAGTTGTAACCAAAGTTCTCCCTGAGTTCACCTGCTATGACACCGGGCTTACCATATATATAAGAGAGCATTGCAATGTCCTTTTTGTCAAGATCCTTTTTTACAAATGGATAAACAACATCATTGAAATCGTTTGAAAGCTGGATTTTGTATTTATTACCTATCTTTTTTATTTCAAGTGTTGAATTTATCTCGTTATATGATCTTGCTATTAATTTCATGGCCCTTATTACATCATCGTTGCTGACCTTTAGGTAATCTGCGATATCTGAAACCTTTAATGGCTCCTCGCAAGAGTAAAGTATGGCCTCAACCTTCCTTGAAAGATCATCCATGAAATTGTAATATCTATTAATTTTTAATTCTTTGTTTTTTGGAAAGCTTATTATTATTCTTTTAAATATTGATCCATGGAATTCGCCGGTGAGCTAAAGTATGAAAGGTTTTTAAAGCCATCATTTAAGGATTCATCTGATTATAATATAAATATAGAAAGGAGGCTTTTATCGTATAAATTTGATATCATGTATGAAAAGGAGCTTTCAGGATCAATAATTAATATCAATGGAAATGATGTATCAATAGAAACGAAGTTCTATTTAAACCCTGCACACTGCGGCCCGGTTGACAGGCTTTTCCTTCCATCTGCAACAGCATTAAAAATAAATGCATTTCCTGGCATGCCTATTAAGGTATTAATAGATGTAAAAAAATAATCTGGGTTAAAGATATAAACAATATTGAAATTACATATTATGTACAGCATATCAGGCTCAATGTATTCTTACGGCATAGGAAATACACCTCTTTTAAATCTTGATGGAATCTATGCAAAGGCAGAGTATAAAAATAAATTTGGCTCGATAAAGGACAGGGCCGCATTTTTTATGATCTCATCGGTTATGGATAAAATCGGAAATAAAATTATAGTCGAGGCATCATCAGGCAACACAGGCATAGCAGTTGCAGGTATTTCAAGGGAGCTTGGCATAAAAAGCATTATTGTAATACCCGAGGGTGCCAGCGATGGAACCAAGGCCATGCTTTCAAGAATTGGTGTTGATTACATAACAACGCCAGGCAATAGCACGGAACAGTCAATAAAATACGTTGAAAATCTTATAAAAAGTGATCCCCAAAAATATTTAAGGTTGAACCAGCACAGCAATGATATGAATTATCTATCACATTACATGACAACAGCACCTGAGATAGAACATGACATGGGAAAGCCCGATACAATAGTCATTGGCATTGGCACCGGTGGTACAATATCAGGAATATCAAAATACTTTAAGGAAAAGTACCATGATGTTAAGGTTATAGGAATAATACCTGATGAAAACTCAAGGATCTTTGGACTTAGAAATCCATTTTTATCCGTTAATCATGGAATAATAGATAAAAATATTAATTATATAGATGATGTGTTTATAATAAGTGAGGATGCAGCCTTAAAGGGCGTTTCAGAGCTTTTAAGCAAATACAATTTATTTTGTAGGCCCCTCGTCGGGTGCTAACTACATTGCAGCAAAGACCTACAAAAGGGGAAAAACTGTAACAGTATTTCCTGATGGCGGTGAAAAATATATATACTATTACAAAAATAAATCAATCATTTAAATTAAATTTTGGCTCCCTCTTTTCAAGGAATGCATTTATGCCCTCTTTTGAATTGTATTCATCAAAGAGGCCTGCGAATCTCTCCATCTCAAGATCCAGCGATCCCTGTCTTAAAAGGTATTTTATGGCGGATACCGCCTCATGTGATTTATTGTATATGCTTGAGGCCATGTCAATGGCCCTGTTCATGTAATCGCCGCCGATATAATTTAATATTCCAAGTGAAAATGCCTGATTTGAATCTATTATTTTTCCTGTCAATATCATCTCCATTGCCCTGGTCTCGCCTATTAATGGTTTTAATCTCTGGGTTCCGCCCCAGCCAGGTATTATGCCAAGTTTTATCTCGGGGAAGCCGAATTTTGCATCCAGATCTGCAAACCTGAGATCGCATGCCAGCGCAAGCTCAAAGCCACCACCAAGGGCGTAGCCCTTTATTGCAGCAATAACAGGCATGTTGTTCCCGGTTATCTTTAAAAGCATTTCATGTGCCTGCCTGCTTATATTATATGCATCGCTCTTTGACAGGCCAAGGAACTTTTTTACATTTGCACCTGCAGAGAATGCCTTATCATTACCTGTTATAATCGTCGGCTTCCTTTTTGATATATTATCTGTTATCTCCTTTATTGCATCAACATCCAGTGTGTTCAGTCCGTTATCCATCCTTATAATTAGGTATTCATCATTCTCATCAATTATCATAATACTTGTATTATGTTTTCAATTATAATCATTCCCTTATTATTTTCCCCTCATAGATGTAAATCCTTGTATCAGGTCTTCTGTAGCATTCAGGCTCAATACCGGCCTTTATGCAGGTCTGTCTTAAAAACTCTATTGGCGTCATGTTGTACTCAACTGCAACCTGCGGCAGCAGTATTCCGGAGTAAATGCCGGATTCTATATAAATTCCATGCCTGCCTATTATTATCGTGTTTATATCATAGTAGCTTATCTCCTTCATATCACCAAGTATTGTAACTTCAAGGTTTATCTTGTTGATCTCGGAGCTTCTTAACGGCTCGAACCTTGGATCGGCAAAGGCAGCCTGAATTGCAGCATTTTTTATGGCAATGTGAAGTGGAAGCACCGGCATTGGATAACCAATGCAGCCCCTGAGCTCAGATCCATTATTAACAGTAACAAAAACGCCCTTTCTTACCTTTAATTTGCTATTGATCTGCGGCTCACTGCATGGAAGCCTGAATTTGTTTAATATTGCGCACCTTGCTATATCTATAATAATCCTTTCATCCTCTGGTGAAAGACCTGATAGATATGCATCATCAAACACCATCATAATATAGTATAAATGCAAAATTTATTTATTTTTTTATCATTGAATAAACACTGACCAGCTGGTGATATCCAAGTTTTTCATAGAAATTTGCAGCAATTGTGTTCATTGTTGGAAACTCTGCGGTTATGAAATTTATATTTTTATTTTTAAGAATTTCAGTTAACTTTGAGATCATATTCCTTCCAAGGTTATTGTTCCTGTACTCAGGCATTATGTAGAACTCCCTTATCCTGGCCTCGTATTTTGGATAATAGTATATCCTAAAAAGTATATCAACCATTAATATTCCGGCTATCTTTCCATTGTCATCGGCGACCAGCAGGACATGATTCTCATCCTTTAATATCTTTTTTATATAGTTTTTTATCTCATCCTCTGATTCAACAGACACAAGAAATGATTTGTCAAATTCCGCGTTCAACCTTTTTAATCTCAAAAGCCTATCCATTACCTGCTCTATATCATCTTCCTCCATCAGGCGTATTTCCAAGCTATCACCTCATTGCAATCTTAATTATGTTCTTTTCTATTAATGTATCGTAAAGCCTTCTGTTTTCCTCTATAATATCTGTGGCCCTCTTTAAAAATGTATTATAATCGCCGGCCTTTCTTGCAAAGCCAAGCTCGGAACATTTGGATGCAACTGCAGCCGCAACCCTTGGATATAACTCCCAGTTTGACATATCAGGCACAATATGGTTTTCATCAGGATTCTTTACAGCATTTGCTATTTCATATGATGCTGAGACCATGACCTTAAAGTTCACCTTCCTGGCCCTTGCATCAAGAATGCCACGGAACACCCCGGGAAAAACAAGGCTGTTATTTATCTGATTGTTAAAATCACTTCTGCCGGTTGCAACAATTCTTGCACCTGCATTTATTGCATCCCTTGGCCATATCTCAGGTAATGGATTTGCCAGTGCAAAAACTATCGGGTCACGATTCATTAATTTTATATGTTCTGGTTTTATTATGCCGGGCTGAGATTTTGAGGCCGATATTATTATATCAGCACCATTAACCGCATCCATCAGGTTACCCTTTAACCTGTCCTCATTTGTATCAATGGCAAGCTTGTACTTTAATGGATTGTTTAGCATGAGCCTGTCCATATCAGGTCTTTCAGGCTCAAGTATTCCAGAGGAATCTATCATGACCATGTTCTTCATTTTAAAACCGGCCTCGTTGAAAAGGTATGCAGCGGCTATATTGGCAGCACCAGCCCCATTGAAAACAACCCTTACATCATCAATCTTCTTGTTTACCACCCTCAAGGCATTTATAACACCGGCAAGAGTTATCGATGCTGTGCCAAGCTGGTCATCATGCCAGGCCGGTATTTCAAGGGTTTTTTGTAATTTTTCAAGTATTGAAAAGCACTTTGGCGATTCTATATCCTCTAAATTAAAGCCACCAAATGATGGCTCAAGGGCCATGGCAACCTTTATAAAATCATCCTCTGAAGCCGCACGCACAGGTATCGGCACCGCGTTTACACCACCAAGATAATTAAATATTAGGGATTTACCCTCCATAACAGGCATTGCCGCCTCGGGGCCTATGTTTCCAAGGCCAAGCACCCTTGTGCCATCTGTTAATATTGCAACAGAATTCCAGCGTCCTGTAAGCTCAAAGGATAGATCTATGTTCTCAGCTATCTTTCTTGCAACAGCGGCAACACCAGGCGTGTACCATACAGAAAAATCATCTAGACTTCTGACCGGAACCTTTGGAACAATGCCAACCTTGCCTTTATAGAACTCTGAAAGCTTTAAAGCCTTTTCGTTATACTCAAGAGTTCTGGACTCATCATCTATCATATATTATTAATTATCATAAATTATTAAATGTTTCCTTTACATATTGTCGAAATAATATAAATATACAATCTTTATATAAAATTTAGCAATGCATAGATATGATAAGGGATCCATACGTTGCAGGTGCCTTCTATCCGGATTCAGAATCAGAACTGTTGAATTATTTTAAAAATCTTGAACCTGAAAGATTCGATATAAAATTTAATAAAATCCTCGGTGTTGTCGTTCCTCATGCAGGTTATGAATACTCTGGCAAAATTGCATGGGCATCATACAGCATATTAAAAGAATACAATGCAAGGCGCTTTCTTATTATAGGTCCAAATCACTATGGATATCCATTTTATCCGGCAATATACAGTAACGGCTCCTGGAGAACACCACTTGGCGATTCCATTATAGATAATGAGCTATCGGAACAGCTTATAATGAAATCCGGAATAATAAAGAGCGATCCTGAAACGCACAGTACAGAGCATTCCATTGAGGTTCAGCTGCCCTTCCTGCAGTATATATTTAAAAATCAGTTCACCTTTGTGCCATTAATACTTGGGGATCAGAGCTATGAGATATCCAGAGACCTTGGCGAGACCATACTCTCGCTGGATAGAATACCATTAATAATAGCATCATCAGATCTTAACCATTATGAAAGCTATGATAAAAACAATGAAAAGGATGAAATAATAATAAATGACATAATAAATCTGAGGATAAAGGATTTCTTCAACGATATATATAAATACAGGATAACGGCATGCGGCTTTGGTGCAATAGCCGTTTTAATGTATATAACAAAGAAGAATCATGGTAAGATTGCACTGCTTAGGCATGCCAATTCCGGGGATGCCAGTGGTGACAGGAGGAGGGTTGTTGGCTACGCCGCAATGCTTGCATACAGCTAAAAATAATTTATTAATAATTTAAAATAAAAATTATTGATTAAGTATATATATAGATATTATGATATTTTACCATGCTTTCAAGAACCGAGGGAAACAAAATCAGGTGCCTTGCATGCTACAGGTACTGTCTCCTGGCGAATCATCAGTCCGGGTTCTGCGGTGTAAGGAAGAACGAGGATGGCCTGAAATTAATGGTTGAAAACCTCCCGATGGGTATAAACATAGATCCAATAGAGAAAAAGCCCGTTCTTCACATGCTTCCCGGATCAAGAATACTATCTTTTGGCACATCCGGCTGCAACTTTGCATGCAGGTACTGCCAGAACTATGAAATGAGCCAGAGAAAAAAGCCTGAAGGCTATTACATGGAACCCGAGGACGTTGTATCAATGGCAATTAAATACAAATGCGATGGCATCGCATATACATACAATGAACCGACAATATTCATGGAGTACGCAAGGGAAATAGGATTAATAGCACATAAATACGGTCTTATAAATATATTTGTAACAAATGGTTATGAAACGCCGGAGGCTGTTGAAGAGGCATCAAAATTCCTCGATGCAATGACCATAGATTTCAAGGGCAACGGTAATGAATCATTTTATAAAAGTTATATATCAATACCAAGGCCGGATTATATTTATGATACAATTAATCTTGCATTTAAAAAAAATATACATGTGGAAATAACAGATCTAATAATACCTGAAATAGGTGATGATCTTGAATCAGCAAGCTACATGCTTGAAAGAATAAAAAATATATCGGATGAAATACCGGTAAGCTTTTTAAAGTACCATCCAGATTATCTATTAAAAATACACGAAACTGATTTTAACACACTTTTAAGGCATTATGAACTTGCAAGGTCCATTGGCATGAAGTATGTTTATATAGGCAATGTTCTATCAAGATATGAAAACACATACTGCCCAAACTGCAATAATCTATTAATAAAAAGGGAATGGTTTTCATCATATATAAAGGGCATAGATTTAAATGGTAAATGCAAAAAATGCGGTTATGATACAAAGATAATATTAAAAAAGAGACCTGTAATAGTAAGGTAAATTAATTTCGATTATGTTCTTTTTTGACAAAGACTTCATATACTTATATGCCTCTGCAAATTCCCTCGAGATGTAATAAACACCAGTGAAATCAAGATATACATCATCATCTTTATACATTGAGGCGAATATTATATTACAAACGTATCTTGACGTTAAATATTTTGAAATCTTCTTTACATAGATGTACATAATCACCTTAAATTATTAAGCTGCTCAAGAAGCGGCATTTTTTGCCTTACATCATTTATTCTTTCCTTTTTTACATCATAGAATATCATGGTTTCTGATTCGCCTGCCCTTTCCGATATAATGCCGATTGGGTCTGCAACTGCACTTATGCCTGTAAAATCACCGTAAATCTGGTTGGAGCTTGCAATGTAAACGGTATTCTCAAGGGCCCTTGCCCTTAAAAGTGAAAGCCACTGCTCTTCCTTCACAGGGCCGGAAAACCAGCCTGATGGTATTATTATCATATCAGCGCCATTTTTTGAATAATTGCGGAACAGTTCAGGAAATCTTATCTCATAACATATTAAAATACCGAAGCTTATATCATTTATCCTGTAAAGGTTGAATGGACCATTTCCGGATTTATAAATATCTGATTCCCTGTAACCAAAGGCATCATAAAGCATTTTCTTTCTGTAGTAACCCTTTACATCACCTGATATGTATACTGCAGTATCAAAGACGTTATTATCATTTAATTCATTTATACATACTATGCCGCTTATGGAATTTTCATTGAATATTTTAATAACATTCTTTACCCAGATACCGTTAATAGGTTCCGCGTTTTCATTTAGATATTTTTTATCATTGCTATAAAACATAAAATATTCAGGGAAAACTATTAGGTCTGCACCGTTGCTGGCTGCAATCTCCGTGTATTTTCTTAACTTTTCAAGATTACTTTCCTTGTCCATTGAACTATGGATTTGGGTTAATGCTATCCTTATCATAATTAATTATATAAAATATGAATTTGTTTTTTTCCATTCTAAAAAAGTTTAGTATAGAAATTTAAATATGATTTTTGTATATTCAACCATGGTTTCTATAAGGGTTGGTGCCCTGGCTGATTCAGGAGATTTATACCCGTTCATACCATTAATAAAGGGCTGGGTTAAATCAGATATTGACATAGATTTCGAGTTTGTTCCAACGGTTCAGGAGGTAAATGACAGGATCGTTAAAAAGGAGCTTGATGTTTCAGTTCCATCGGCCGCGCTTTATCCATATATACAGAACGATTATTATATACTTGAAAATGCGGTTGCATCTGCCACAGATGGTATAACAGGCATGCCAGTTCTATCAATATCTGACATAGATAAAGAGGATATTCAGAACAAAAATCTTGTTGTTCATGGCATGAACACAACGGCATTTACACTTTACAAACTTTTCTTTCCAAGGTATAAAAAATTAATTGTTGTTCACAGGGTTCTTGATGAGGTTAACGAGCTTGTTAAAAATGACGGAGTCATGGTTGCAGTTCATGAATTAAAGGCAATGTACCAGTTAAAAAAGCTTGGCATAAATGTAAATAGGATAATAAGTATGTGGGACCTCTGGAAGAACGCATCAAATAACATGCCAATGCCAATGGGTATGGTTGTTATAAGCTCATCAATGGGACATGAAAACGCAATGAAGTTCAAGGAGGCATATTTAAAAAGCAAGAAGTACGCCGAGGCCCACATGAATGAGGTCATACCAGAGGACGTAAAAATTATGAGGGATGTCCAGAACGCCGATCTTGATGAATCGGTAATAAAAGGCACAATAGGCGCAGATATAAGCGAATACAATGTAAATCTTGATGATGTAAAATCAGGTCTAAAGTTCTTCTACAATTTTGCAGCCGAGAAAAACGTTCTTCCTAAAGTTTCATCCCTAAACTTTATATAATTTTATATTCTTAATTTTATTAACCATTTATAAATTAATCATGCATAGATTTTTTAATTTATATTTAAACAAAACATTTTTATTAGAAAACCTGTAAACCTCTATTATCCTTTAACAATTATTTAAAAAAATTGTTAGAAAAAGATATATAGTAAAATTACTTAATAAAATTTGATAGATATGCAGACACTTGGTGTAAAAACAGAAGAGGGTTTAAGAGAGCTCCTAACTGCCAATGCAGAGGACCACATGAGGCTTATGCTATCGGCAGAATTCATGGAGAGACTTGGCAGGCCAGAGGAGGCAAGGGAGCTCAGGGACAAGGCAATGGTCGAGCTGGGCCATGCAAAAGCAATATTCTCAACACTGGTAAAGTACCAGGGACTTGATGCACTCATAAATGAAATGGCAAAGGAAGAAACAGAGCAGCATGTATCAGAGTACTCAAACGTTGCAATGAACGCAAAGTCCGAGGGTCATGACGACATAGAGGC